>CAZCZX010000190.1:0-5838 GCA_964503095.1 uncultured Sangeribacter sp. | reverse complement strand
AAATGATGAAAGCAAAATCATTTCTTTTCGTTGGCTCTTGGATGGAGCCGCTAAAGGCGCTTCCTATCGCACAACGTTGGAACGTAATGGAAGCAATCGTGGAATATGCAACTTCTGGAGTACTATGCAGGAAACTCGAATTTACGGAGTCCATCGCTTTTGGATTCATACGCAATGAGATAGACCGTATGCAGATAAAGCGTTCAGAGGTGTGCGAAAGAAGACGTTCTGCCGCTAATATTCGTTGGAGAAAAGAATGCAAGGATCCTAAGCAAGCAGAGGAAACTGATTCCAAGCATCCAATGAATGCAATTGCATCCATAGCAATGCAAGCAGATGCGCCCTATGATATAGAATCAGTATCAGTATCAGAATCAAAACCAGTATCAGAAAAAAAGTCGACTACGACGCCGGCGTGCGCGTGCGTGAGAGGGAATGCCGGAAACGAGAAGTCTTATCATGACTCGCAACTCTTGCCAAGATTTTTTGATTCTTCCAATCAAGCGAAGCTTGAGGCCCTCGCGATGAAACATCGAACTCCCATCGATAATCTTAAGACTATGGCGGAGGAGATCACCATGCAGTGGGCACTCACCGACAAGACTCATGATAGCTACCATGATGCGGCATCCCATCTCATTTTTGCCCTCGCCGACAAGATCCAACGCGAAAGGAAGTCCCGTCTGCAGGTCATATCAGAAGGCGGGAGGGCTGGAGAAGAGTCCAATGGTGAGTTGGGAATTGGAGAATACTTTGACTCTGAGGGGAGGAGGACATACAATGGAGTAGACTTTATCCCCAATGATGCTCCACCTCGGCCTGGAAAAGCCTTCTATTGGAATACCGCCACAAATTCTTGGGACGATATTCAATAACGCTTAACCAAATCTGCAATCTATAAAACCTCATACTATGATTGATTTCCAATCCCTGGGAATACAGATACCCTCGAATCATACTGGCGATGGCAACTTCAAGACATTTTGTCCAAAATGCTACAGCACACGCCACGACCGCCGTGACAAATCACTTTCTGTCAATCTCCGTTCTGGTCTTTTCAAATGTCACTATTGCGGTTATAGTGGGACAGCAGACCGCAGCTTTTCATCGGGTCCTGTCCGACAGGCTTCATCATTGGGATCATTGCGTCCGGCAAGTGTGAAGCAAGCGGAGAAAAACTATGCTTTGCCATCGGATGCGTTCTGCAGGCAGCCTGTAGTCGCCTCTCTTAAATGGTTCGCATCAAGATGTATCTCTTCCGATACCCTCAAAATCATGAGGGTTTCGGAAAGTCTGGAGCGGATGCCTGGAAAATCTGCTCCCGAGCCGACAATAAACTTCAATTATTTTCTTGGAGAGCAGCTTGTCAACATCAAATATCGCACTCCCGATAAGAAGTTTAAGATGACTACAGGGGCAAGGCTTATACCCTACAATATCAATGCAATCCGCCAAACGGCGGATTGCATCATCACCGAAGGAGAAATGGACGCCCTGAGTTTTGCAGAATGTGGACGCCAGGATGTGGTAAGTGTCCCTGCCGGTGCGAATGCGAATCTGGAATGGCTCGACGATTTCATAGAAGACTATTTCGAGGGGAAGAAAACTATATACTTGGCCGTCGATACTGATGTCAAAGGCATAAAACTGCGCGAGGAACTGGTAAGACGTTTTGGAGCGGATAAATGTCGCGTTGTGGAGTATGGCTCCGAGTGCAAGGATGCCAACGAACTTCTGATGAAGCATGGAAAACAGGCTCTTCTTAATGCATTGAATGATGCTGTGGAGATGCAGCCGGAAGGAGTGGTGAGACTCTCAGATGAAGAGGATACGGTGGATGCTCTCTACCACAACGGTCTGCAGAAAGGTGCAGTCACCGGTCATGAGAATTTAGACCAGTTGATTTCTTTCGAGACCAAGAGGCTATGTGTGGTGACCGGAATCCCAGGCAACGGCAAGTCTGAGTTTATCGATGAGATTGCCATACGTCTGAATATCCGTTATGGTTGGAAATTCGCATATTTCAGTCCTGAGAACTACCCTCTGTGCTATCATGTCTCTAAGTTGACTTCAAAATTGACTGGAAAACAGTTCGGCAGGCAGTATCTGCCGCTTGGAGAGTATGAGGAAGCAAAACGCTATATCAACCGAAATTTCTTCTTCATTGATCCTGAAAACTATAGGCTTTCCACTATCATAGAAAAAGCAACATATCTTGTCAGGCGGCATGGGATAAAGGCACTTGTCATTGATCCATACAACCGTATTGAGCCCGAGGGAGACGACCGGATAAGCGAGACTTTGAGGATAAGCGCACTTCTCGACCAAATGACCCGGTTCGCACAAGCCAACGATGTGCTGGTGATCCTTATGGCGCACCCCACAAAACTTTATAAGAATAAGGAGGGGATTATCGACCCTCCATCGCTTTACGATATAAGTGGCTCAGCACATTTCTTCAATAAGGCTGACTATGGATTGGTGGTGCATAGGAATCGGCAATTGAAGAATGTTTTGATAAAAGTGGAGAAAGTGAAGTTTCGCCATTTGGGAGAGAGTGGAAAAGCATTTTTCAGCTATAATGCTGTCAATGGCAGATATATTCCTTGGGAAATTAACAAGACCCCGGTCTGGGATGACTCTAATTATCTCTCTGCCTTGCGTAAGAGGCATGCCATGGAAGCAGCCTCGCAGTCTGTGCTGTTTCAGGATTTCTTCGCATCAGCTGCAGCCCGTCCTGCTGGCTACACAGGGCTGCCCGATTAGGGTCTTGCCACAACTAAAAACTAGCACGTTTTGAGAATTCTTTATAAAAACCGAGGTATTCTTGAATTTATTTGCTAAATTTGCAGACTATCAGCGAAAAGTTATGTCAAAAGCGCAATTAAAGAAGTATATACAAGGGATGGAACGGGAGCATCTGGAGGAGATGGTGCTTGACCTGTATTCCGATGTGAAGGCTGCCAAGGAATATCTTGATTTCTTTCTGAATCCGGATGTTGAGAAATTGGTAGATAAGACCCAGAGGGCTCTCTATTCAAGAGTGTTTAAGCCCTTTGGTGATCCGGTGCTCAATATAAAGTTTACAAAGATCAATAATATAATGAAGGATTTCACTACTAAAGTGAAAGATCCTTATTTAGTGGCGAATATGATGGCTTATCTGCTTAATTTGCTTGGCGACTATGGGGCAAAATACTATCATGATGAGGCTTTTGTAAGGTCGGTGGTGGCAAATTTCGGACGCTTTTCAAAGTGGTTGGTCAGCAGTGGCTTGGAGGAGGAATATAAGCCTCGAATGGCGGCTCTCATAGTAAAGACCCATAGCATGGGATGGTCGTGCACCGACAGGGTCTACGCCGCAATTGATCCTTGTTTTGGCTATGAGCCCACCTCATTTGCGAGATGAGCTCAAAGGGGGCGATGTAGGATGACGTTTAGCTGGCATTGGGGAATGCGAAGCCTACGGGCTTGCGATTGGATACTGTTTTAGTGATGGGCATCGGGATGTCTGAGGGTTGGATTTCGGAAAGGGTGTGGGAGTCAATGATAGGAGAATCCATTACTCTTGCTGCCATCGCTGGAAGAATCTCGGTGTGTATCAGGTTCATTACGTGTCGAGCATTGCCGAATTTTTCATCGCGCTGTGCATAGTCGGCAGCTAATCTGCGGCGAAGTGCTTCGCTCGCCTCTGCTGAAAGGGTGAATTCTAATTTCTTCAGCCGGCACTCTGCGATTTCCATCAGTTCATCTTCGGAGAAATCTTCAAAAGTGTAGATATTTGAATCGGGGATGCGTGACTTGAAACCTGGGTTGAGATCAAAAAGCCGTTTCATTCCATCCGGATATCCGGCGAGGATTAGCATCCAGTCCTCTTTTTCGGGATCAGCGAGTGCGGTCATGAGAGTTTCGATTACGAACTTACCCGGGTCTTTGGAATCTTCAGGTTGGAAAAGTGAATGAGCCTCGTCGATGAAGAGGATTCCCCCTTGTGCTTTCTCAATTGCTTCCAAGGTTTTTTCTGCCTCCGAGTTGTAGTATTTCCCGATAAGTGTGGAACGTTCGGTCACTACTACGTGTCCGCTTGAGAGTATCCCCGCTTTTTTGAGCATTGCTCCCATAAGTTTAGCTACAGTGGTTTTTCCGGTACCAGGAGAGCCGAGAAACATTGCATGTAGTGGAGATTGGAATGTCTCAAGTCCAAAGTGGGCGCGCCGCGCAGTGAAGCGCATCAGTTTATCATAGGCAGAGATCTTTTCTTTGACGGAGTGCAGACCGGTGAGGTGGTTAAGCTCTTCAATGGGATTGGTTTTATCGTTTTCGTCTTTGTCATCGTTTTCATCGTTGTCTTTGTCATCGTTATTGTCGTTGTCATCATCGTCATCTGAATTTGATGCTATGAATGCGTTGAGTAGTCCGTCGAAATCTTCAGCCTTTAGGGAGTCATAGTATTCATTGGAGTCGTCGGAAGAAGATTCGTCGGCAAAATTCTCATTGTATCGTCGGCAGATACCTGCATAGTCATATTCTTCCACAGGGGTGAGATTGTCGCCGGTCCACGTCCCTTCTATCTCCTCATCTATAGAGAAACAGAAACCCGCTACCGGAATCTCCATGCAGAGCAGTTCGGCATACCATATCCCATTATAACCTCCGGAGAAATGGATTTTGTCTTCTACGATGTAAGTGGAGTCGCCACGGTAGGCATAGCGGGGCTCGGCAAATTTCACCTTCACGCATTTTTTATTCGGATAGTAGAGGCGTATTTCCAGTTCAGGGGTCACATCAAGAGTATAAGGGAGGTTACGGCTAAGTTCAAAACGGATGTGATAAGTTGGATTTTCATGTTTGGCGATGTTGCAGCTTTTTAGCATTTTCGCTTCTCCTTCATGAAGGATTCCGCCGAGGATTGGCTTAAACCAATGCTCAGGATCGCCGAGAGGCCTGATGCCATAAGTGCGGAAGCATTGTTCTCCTAAAAGGATATTTGCATTGTCATCGCGGAGTTGCAACCGATATGCGTGGCCTGATTTGTATTCAATATCAGAAGATGGGAAAGATATGAAGAAGTTTTCAGAACAAGCAGTGCTTGGAATGCGGACCTTGATTTGCTTGGAGAAAACGGGAATACGGTCTGAGACATCGAAAAGAGTGGCGGATACTTTTCTGTTGACTCCCTTTGATGAGCTGTAATTAAGGTTGGAGAAGCGTACTTTGACAGCAATTCCGGCGAAATCTTTATCTATGAGGAAGTCGTGGCGTTTGTCGAAGACGATATCGCTGAGTTGGAAGTCAGTGATATTTGAGGCGGTGAGGGAGATGTCAGAGATGAGGAGGAGAGATAGATTTATGGGTGATTTCTTTTTCATATTCTTACGTTGTTTTTTGTGAATTACTTAATAGAGTTACTTAATAATTAATTGAGGAGATATCGTTTTTCGCGGAGACCAAGACCTCTGTATATGAATGTCTGTGCTTACAGGCAGTGGAGGTCAGTTCTCCGGCGCCTCCTCAAGAGGCGAACCCTCAATGTCATGGTGCGCATTGCATCCGGCTGCCTTGGAATCTGTACGCGAAAGGGTACAGCAAGGGCTGCCAGAGCATCTCTGCGGTATTGAAAAAATGATTACTGGATACTAATCCACACTACATTTCCGCGTCGCCGGGTGGGGCGACACCGCAAGATTGATTGCTGTTGATTTCCAAATGTAGTTGCTTCATAGTTGAAAATGAAACTAATATGTAAGAATATGAGAGGCGCCACAATGGGGCTTCTTCCCATCATGGCGCAAATTTAATATATTTTTTTATTAGATGCAAGAAAAAAATGAAAATTTT
>CAZCZX010000189.1:0-5861 GCA_964503095.1 uncultured Sangeribacter sp. | reverse complement strand
TCTCAACGACAGGCAGAGGGCGCTGCTCAGGGTAAAGGGAATAAAGCGCCATATAGCAGTGGATGACAACGGATATCCCCTCGGAATGAACATCACTACAGCCAACGTCCACGACACCAAAGGAACTGACCCTCTGATATCCAGTGTCCTGTCTGACTATGAGCACGTTACTATCATCAAGGCCGACATGGGATACCGCGGTGCATTCAAGGACGTGCCGCTCGAGGAGCTCGGCATCTCACTGCAATGCGTCAAGTCGAACTTCGGCTCCAAAGGATTTGTCCCCATAGACGGACGCTGGGTCGTGGAGCGCACCATCTCATGGCTACAGGTATACAGGCGATTGATGCGCAACTATGAGAGAGACCTCTGCACTGCGGGCTACATGACCTTGCTTGCAATGATATTCTTCATGCTCCGGTATTTCGCTTGAATTGGGAATCTTACTGATACGGGCTGGATCCGATGTCCAATCGGATGCAACCGGCATGCCCTCTTTTCTGTGAATCTGGGTTTGTGGGGATACGGAATCAAAATCTGCGGCATTGTCCGTCTTTGGACGGTGCTTTTCGCCAAGCTTCATCGGTCACTTAGCTCGCTAAGCTCCCTCTTCAGCTTGCGAAAATCCCTCGCCCAAAGCCGCCCTAGCGACCCCCATTTTTTATGAGTCGGGGCCTAAATTGTGATAGAAATGATTGTCCCTTTTCCGGGTTGACTTTGGATACTGATGTCACCACCATGCTTTTGTATTATCTGCCGGCAGATAGAGAGCCCAACTCCACTTCCATTTGGCTTGGTTGTGTAGAAGGGCTGGAAAAGATTGTTGAGGGCTTCTTGATTCATCCCAGAGCCATTGTCTTTGACAGTCAGATAAGGACGCCCATCAGAAACAGTCAGCACGATTTCAATTTTACCTCCATCTTCTGGAAGTGCATCAAGAGCGTTGCGAAGAAGATTGATCATTACCTGATTCATCTGAGAAGGATCGATGTTAATATTCATTTCCTCCGGAACCGTATACGAGACAATGCTTTCCGGCAATCTTCGATTATCCAGTTCTGCTTTAAACAGACGTTTCAAGGAATGGAAATAGTCTCCCGCTTTCAAAGTCCTGAGTTTTGGATCAGGAAGGTGTGTCAGCTTATAATATGACTCCAAAAAACGATGGATACCCTCCGCTTGTGAATGAAGCAACTTTGAAGCTTCTATATATTTTTCCCCCTGATATCGTTCAGGCTTAGCCACCATGTCAGCTGACAATGCCAATATCGGAGTGATACTATTCCGCATCTCATGTGTCATGATCCGAAGCACTCTGTCATAATAATGTTTTCGAGTCTGAAGTTCCCGCATATTCTCACTGTTGAGGTCAGAAATGCGATTCATAGAGTCTGCCATCTTTTGAAGTTCATGGTCTCCTCCAAGAAGCACTCTTGTAGTGGTGTCATTCATTTCAAGTGCATTCACGAATGCTGACATGATGCCAATCAATCTGGATTGAAGATGCCAAAGAGCGTAAATGAAGGCTATAATGGTAATGAGAATCAAGCTTGCTTGCGGCCACCACTCGTTGACAAACAGCCAGGTCGCTAAAGACGTGCCAATGATGATGCCTGCTATAAGCAATGCAATATTTCGCCGGAAGTGTCTCATTTTTTCAAGAGATTATATAGTGTCTGACGGTTTACTCCAAGTTGCTGGGCGGCAGCAGATAGATTTCCTCCACAATTATTAATGACGCTTCGGATATGCCGCATTTTCACTTCATCAAGAGTAAGATTGAGACGCTCGTTTTCGGCTGCTTCAAGTTGTAAAGTTCTTCGAACTGCATCTTTATCATTTCGTTGCTGACGGTTTTTAGAAATAGCCTTATTTAATTTATCTATAAATTGGTCATTATCCCATGGTTTAGTTATGAAATCCTCTGCTCCAAGTTTCATGGCTTTCACTGCTATCTCCACGTCTCCGAAAGCAGTTATCACGACAATGGCTGGAGGAGTAGGGAGACTTTTAAGGCGTTCAATCCAGAAAAGTCCATCACTGCAGTCAAGTCTGCCATTGTCAAAGTTCATATCAAGGAGCACTGCATCATAACTTCCCGGTTGAGGAAGTGTAGCAATCATAGAAGGATTTTCTATGGCATCAACTTCCGAGAAGACATCCTCCAACAGCAGCTTCAGAGTGGCCCTGACTGCTACATTATCATCTATTATTAACAATCGTTCCTTCATCAAAATAAATTAAGTTTAAACTACTTCAATATTTATTTCACACAAAAGTAATAATATATTTTAGAAATTACAAAAATAGATCAAAATGTTGTATAAATTTTCGACAGGGTGCCGAAAATTTAGACAAAAAGCATTCAAATTTCGGATTTTTCAAGGCAGTTTTTGGTAGTTAGTGATTGCAATTATAATTTTGCTGGCGTTAACGACAAAACATGCAGATATGAAAACATTTTCATTCATATTGACATTCTTCTCATTGATGCTTCCACTTCAAGGCATCTATGCAGAGGAATATCATAAGGAGAAATCAATGACGCTTAATGATTGCCTTCTCTATGCTCGACAACATGCGCATGCCAACCGAATCAGTCGTCTCGAAACCGAAATGGCAAAAGCCAATAAGCGTTTGAGTGCTTCAGATCTAATGCCCTACATTGGACTTGGAAGCAGCGGAAGCCTTAGCTTCGGGCGAAACATCGACCCGGAAACCAATACCTACGATAATAAGAAGACACTCAGCACCGGTTTTGGACTCGAATTGTCATTGCCACTCTTCGATGGTCTTGTACGAATCAACAATCTGAAAGCTCTTAAAGCAGCTGAACTCCGGAAACAAAAAGCACAACTCGTAGAGGAAGATCGTATTTCACTTGAGGTAATTAAGGATTTCTACAATATCTCCTATTGTAGATCGATGGTAGAGCAGATGCAACGGCAACTCCAAAGAGATTCAACAGACCTCGAAGCAGCAAAACACTCTCACTTCCTTGGCACAAAGAGCGGCGCAGAAGTGGCAGAACTGGAGGCTATAGTTGCAGCTGATCAATATGAATTGATCAATCAGCAAAATCTATTAAAAAAAGCCCACCTCTCACTCCGAACTGCAATGGGTATGCCTGAAACGGATTCGCTAATAAATATCGAGTTGGATTTATGTAATCTCCCGATATCTGAAAAGTCGAGAACACTTCCGGAAATAGAAGAAGCACGGATTGCAGTAAAAGAAGACGCTATGTATCTCCGTGCGGCGAAAGGGGGGTACAGTCCCAGAATATCATTCAGCGCCGGAGTTTCAACTTCCTACTTCCGGATGATGGGAATGAAAACGGAGGTTCCGACTTTCTCCCGACAGTTTCGCGACAACATGGGCGAATATTTCAGTCTTTCTCTCTCCCTTCCGATTTTCGATGGGCTTGCCACTGCGAATCGTGTGAAGAAAGCCTCCATCCAACTTCAAGAAAGCAAGATTAGACTGGAGCAGACCCTGTACCAACTCAATCAGGCAGCAGAAGAAGCCCGATTTGACCATGAATCTGCTATCGAGGAACTAACAGCAGCCATCCGCAGACTTGATGCGGAGCAGCTTGCATATAAGGCAATGCGCAAAAAGTATGAATTGGGTGCTATTTCAGCAATCGAACTTTACACTTCCTCCTCAAAATTAGCACTGGCAGAAGCCAATCTCGTAGGAAAAAGAATTCAACGCGCAATCTCTGAGATCACCCTCCGCTACTACCAAGGCTACCCTCTAATCAATGATAAATGATAAATTATTAATGATAAATGTATGGATACTGAAATAAAGCGGCGATATCCACGCCTGCGTAAATTTGCAATTCCCGGCGCCCTAATCATAGTTCTTGCTTCATCAATCGTCTGGGCTATAACGGCTTCTAAAACAACGTCGTACAAAACTCAAGTGGAAAATCTCATGATTAGTGAGGTGAAGGAAGGAGAGTTCAACGATTATATCCATCTATCAGGAAGAGTCGAGACTGGTGTAATCGTTCAGGTGTCAGCTCTTGAAACAGGTATAGTTGAGAATAAACTTGTAGAAGAGGGTGCTATGGTCAATGAAGGAGATATTATCTTGACTCTCCGAAATCCTCTTCTCCGACAGCAGATCCTTGACTCCGAGTCTCAACTTGCAGAGAAACAGAACATGTTGCGAGATACAGAGTTGGCGATGGAAAACAACCGTCTGCAAGTGAAACGAGACATCCTTTCAGCACGGACAGAACTTAACAGAAAAAAGAGAATTGCAGAGCAACAAAGTGCACTCTTGAAAGAGGATCTCACTTCAAGAGAAGAAGCGCTGACTGCACAAGAAGATTATGAATTAGCAAAGCAAAACCTCAGGCTTCTTGAAGATCGACTTCGTCAAGATTCTGTCTATAGATCTGTTCAATTGGCAATGATGCGAGAGAGCCTTCACAACATGCAGGAAAACTTCATGCTCGTTCGTCAGCGGGCAGACAATCTTAATGTAAGGGCAACCCATAGCGGTCAACTTGGTAGCTTGACTGCAGAGATCGGCCAAAATATTTCTGCGGGTCAGCAAGTGGGTCAGATAAATATACTTGACAATTATAAATTGACAGTTCAGATCGACGAGCATTATATAGATAAAGTGGACCCCGGATTGGAAGGAAAAGCAAAAAGACAAGGTAAGGAATTCGATGTGACTGTAATTAAGATTTATCCGGAAGTGGTCAATGGAACCTTCAAAGCGGATCTTGCCATCACCGGATCAACCCCTGAAAATATTAGGGTAGGACAGACATATCCTGTCGATATACTGCTTGGAAGCCCATCGAAGACAATAATGATAGATAAAGGAACATTTTTCCAAAATTCCGGTGGAAAATATGTTTATGTCATGGAAGCAGATGGAAAGAGCGCCAGAAAGCGTGAAGTGACTCTTGGGCGTCGGAATCCACGCTATTATGAAGTGCTCGAAGGTCTTGCCCCCGGAGAGAAAGTGATAGTAAGCTCATACTCTGACTTCGGAGAAGCGGACAGAATAAATATTAAAGATTAAAGATAAAATAATAATGATTAATCATGATTAAACATGATAAAACAAGATAAATCATGTATTATCTCAAAAACAATAGAAATATGAACATTCAAATCGAAAACCTCCAGAAAGTATTCCGTTCTGACACAGTTCAGACCGTAGCCCTCAATAACGTATCTCTTGCCATCAACGATGGCGAATTTGTAGCCATTATGGGGCCTTCAGGATGTGGAAAGTCAACTCTTCTGAATATCCTCGGACTTCTTGATAATCCAACTTCAGGCAGTTATAAACTTGATGGTAAGGAAGTTGCAAACTTGAAGGAAAGCGGCCGAACTGAATATCGAAAAGGACGTATTGGTTTCATTTTCCAATCGTTCAATCTTATCGACACTATGACCGTGCGTGATAATATTATGCTTCCTCTCAATAACATGCCTTTATCCAAAGATGAAAAGAATAAGCGCGTAGAAGAGGCTTTAAAACGCATGGGTATTGCACATCGCAGCAAGCACTATCCCTCCCAACTTTCAGGTGGACAGCAGCAGCGAGCTGCAATTGCACGTGCTATTGTAGGAAGACCGGGATTGATTCTTGCCGACGAACCCACGGGTAATCTTGACTCGAAGAATGGTGCCGAAGTGATGCAATTGCTTTCTGAACTTCATAAGGAAGGCTCAACGATAGTGATGGTGACTCACTCACATAGGGATGCAGCTTTTGCTGACCGTGTGATAAATCTATATGATGGACAGATAGTAGACAACCTTCAAATAATCTAAGAGCCCATCTCATAAAAATTTGAGAGCCCCTGGGGCGGATTTGGGCGA
>CAZCZX010000188.1:0-5898 GCA_964503095.1 uncultured Sangeribacter sp. | reverse complement strand
TTTGCTGCAAAGATACATCTGAAAGCAGCCCACCTCCCCTTATCGCACAAAGAAGAAGCCAGAGGTTAGAGATCGGGAGAGGGGGGCGTGGGGATGTGTGGAGGGGGATTATTCGGATAGGGAGGCTATCACAAGGGCATTGGCGTTGTCTACTACAGAGGTGTTTAGATTGGCGAGGTAGATGCGCGTGGTGGATTCCGACTCATGGCCGAGACCTTTGCTTATGACGGATATAGGAATCCCACTTGCATGTGCAGCCGATGCCCAGCTGTGTCGCGCCACATAGAGAGTCAAAGGCACCTCCGTGCCGAGCAGACCACCAATCTTGCCCAATGCGCGGTTGATGCGATGCCCTACATTTTTATAATATGGCATTTCCTTGATATTTGGGCGCCGGATTATGGGCAGAAGATAGTTGGATGCATTTTCACCGTATTTGTCAACGATCATTTGCATCTCCTTGGTCCATGCCACCTTCATCACCTGCCCCGTCTTACGTCTGCGATATGTGACGTATCCATTTTTGAGGTCTGATTTTCGGAGGAATGCCATGTCGATCAGGCTCATCCCCCTCAGGCAGAAACTGAGCATAAACATATCCCGTGCATAATCAAGAGAAGGGCGACGGGCAAGATCCAGTTGTTTTATTTCCTTAAGGAAAGGAATTGATACGGCACGCTTTACGGTCTTGTCGACGCCAGTATATACTTTCTTGAAAGGATCCTTGTTTTCCAGGCCCAAAGAGTCAACAGCTCGGTTGTAGACAGCCCGGAGGATACGCATGTAGAAAGAGGAAGTGTTTGGCACTACACTCCTGCCGATAAGCCATTCTTCGTAGTCTTCTATAAGCGAAGGAGAGATAGACTCGACAGCGATGTCTTTATCCTTGCGGAATTTCGTAAAACTTTCGAGGGCAGATTTATAAGCGTCAGCCGTACGCATTTTGCCCCTTTTCTTGAGTCTTGCCACCTCATTTTTGAGGAAAGCGAAAAAAGATTGTTTCATAGCGAAAAATTTATAAATGGTTGGAAACGTATAGACATAAAAAAAGGACGCACTATAAGTGCGTCCTTACAATGAGGGATAGGGAGTTATGCTTTAGAATTTTACGAGGATTCGGAATACTTCTCCACGGTGTTCGTTCCAATAGGCAAGGATCTCAGCGGCTCGCTCCGGCTCCACGATTGCGCTTACAAGCGAATCTACGGGACATGAGCCACGCTTCATGTATTCCTTCACTGCTTTGAAATCTTCCGGCAGCGCGTTGCGCGAGCCGCGTATGTCGAGTTCTTTCTGCACAAACAGTTTGGTCTGGAACGTTACGGGAACCGGGGAATAGCCGATGCAGACCACTCGTCCGGCGAAAGACACCTCACTCACTGCGAGGTTGTAGGTGATTGGAGAGCCAACAGCTTCGATCACTACATCGGGGCCGTCTCCTCCGGTGATTTCCATCAGCCGATCGTGGAAATCTTCTTTAGTGGAGTCAAGTCCGTAGGTAGCACCAAGAGTCTTGGCGAGCTGCAGTTTTTGCTCGTCAATGTCAACGGCAATCACCTTCGCGCCACGCAGAGCGGCCCGCACAATGGCTCCAAGGCCGATCATTCCGCAACCGATCACCATTACAGTGTCGATGTCGGTGACTTCGCCGCGGGCCACGGCGTGGAAACCGACACTCATAGGCTCAATTAGGGCACATTCCTTTACGCTCAATCCTTCAGCTTCGATCACTTTCTCCCAGGGGACAGCAATAAATTCCTGCATCGCTCCGTGGCGTTGCACGCCGAGAGTCTGGTTGTCGCGGCAGGTGTTCGGACGGCGACGACGGCAGGATGGGCATTTGCCGCATGCTGTGTATGGGTTGACCGTCACATGCATGCCTTTGTGGAAAAGGTCTTTGGGGACCTCGGAACCAATTTCCTCGACAGTGGCGCCAATCTCATGACCGGGGACTACAGGGGAAATGGCGAGAGCGTTTTGCCCGAGATATGTGTTAAGGTCGGAGCCGCAGAAACCTACGTATCCGATTTTCAGAAGCACCTCATTAGGGCGCATGGCCGGCATCTCTCTATCAGTGATGACGACCTTTTCTTTTCCTTCGATTTGTATTGTTTTCATGTATTGTAATTTTGAATTATTTTTAATTGAGAATTGAGAATGGAGAATGGAGAATTGGGGTCACGCAAAGGCGCAAAGAAATAATTCTCAATTCTCAATTATAATTTACTCTGACATGTTCTTTATGTAGGGGAGGTCGGGGAGGTTGCCGAAGCCGTAGAAGTGGCAGGCGTTTTCGCCGAGGAAGAGGCTTTTTTCTGTGTCAGTTAGGCGGGGAGATTTTAGGATGAAATCGTAGCTCATGCGGTAGGTGATGGCGGTAATGGTGCGCGGATAGTCGCTTCCCCACATCAACTTTTCCATCCCTACTAAATCTGCAGCCTCCTTTATGGCGTCTATAGCGCCATTGAATGGATAGAATTCAGAGTTGAAGAGCCATGTTATGCCACCCGACTCAATCATCACGTTGGGATTCCTTGCAAGTTTAATCTGCTCCTGCCAGCCAGGGCATGTCACCATACCGAAGTGACCGATGGCTATTTTGAGGTCGGGACAAGAGGCTATCACATCTTCCATCTCCTTCACCTGTAGGTCGCCGGGAGCGAGGGTGATAGAGAGGATAGTCCCTGACTTTTCCATCAGCCGGAACATTTCGAGCATTTCCCCCTTGTTGAGCCAGACGCGGGCGTCTCCTTCGAGGGGCAGACGGTGGGCGGGGATGGCTATGGCTTTGAAACCTTTGTCTATCAAACGCTGAGCCTCGTTGATGAATCCTGGGCGAAGGTAGTGGCACATCCCGCAGCAGAGGAATCGGTCGTGAAAACGAGACTGGACATCCTCGAGGTAGGCGTTTTGGTTGCCGTCGATAAATTCTTGTGTGATGACAGCTGCCGACACCTGGGCATAGTCCATGTTAGAGAGGAATACCTCGGCACTGTTTCTGCCATCAATCATGAAAGGGGGGAGCATCTGGCGCTCCTCGCCGAAGAAATCGGCGCGGCCATTCGGCAGCTGCCGCACGCGGCCTCCATCAGGCAACTCCGCATACTGCTGCAGCCACAAATGCGCATGACTATCAATAATCTTCATAAGTCTCTATCAATATTTCAATTTTTGTAAATGTTATCTCACGCAGAGGAGCAAAGGGCTCGCAGTTTTTTATTTTTTTCTGTCTTAGCGGGTTAAGACAGCAAAGATGCAGAGGTTCTCTCGCTTCGCCACTTTGCTGCCTTTAATGATTGTATTATAGGTGTTCTGTTTGATGTTCTTAATTATGCAGAAAAATCTCTACCATAAAGCGTCTCTCCGAGGCTACTGCGCTTTTGTTATTGATACTCCAGACTGAAGTCTGGAGTTTGGGATGATCATCACGTCTCCGACCTGATCTGGCCTCTGTCCTCTGGTCTCTGGTCTCTTGCGCCGAAGTCGATTGATCCACGACAGCAGGCAAGCCACTGGTAAGCCCTTGTCGGAGTGGCAGGTTGGAGACCTGCCTATTATGCCGAAACCCCAGGCTTCAGCCTGGGGCTACCCAGACCATAGCACTGTAGCCTCGGAGAGGCGCTTTATGGTAAAGACTTTGATACTTATACAAGGTCCTTATCATTATAAGGCAAATCAGCCATTCTATACATATATCTGATCTCTTCCTCAAAATCCGATCCATAATGATGGGTCTCCTGCCCCTTTATATACTCTATAACAGAATCTTTCTGCTCTGGAGAGATGGTAGATGCAAAATATTCAGATGCCCACCCTTTAAATCTGATATATCCAGGAGTATGACCCATCCAAACGCTTGATTTCCCTTTAACATTTTTCATCAAGTCAGCAAGCGCAACCGAGGGATGAAGGTCAAGGAGAATGTGGACATGATTAGCGATTCCTCCTATTCGGAGCAATCGGCAATTCATGTCCTCAATTATCCTCCACATGAAGCGATACATATCATCGCGTCGTTCGCGTGGGATAGTCATTTCTCTAGCTTTTGTGCAGAAGACTATATGGTAGTATGCGGCTACTTTACTCATGATTTTTTAGTATTTACCATAAAGCGCCTCTCCGAGGCTACTGTGCTTTTGTTATTGATACCCCAGACTGAAGTCTGGGGTTTTGGCATTATCATCAGGTCTCCGACCTGATTTTTTTCAGACGGTTGGGAAGCCGTCTGTTCCATGGGCTGTGCTTGCTTTGGATTGGGCGCAGGCAGGGACTTGCTTTAGCTTGGGCGAAGCCAATGCCAGCTCTCCATGGGCTGCGCTTTGCTATGGCATCTGATTAAGGGCGTATTAGGAGTTTTTCCAGGAGACGCGTTGCTGGTCGGCGATGATGTCGCGGACTTTGGCGATGAGGTCGGAAGGGGCTGGATCGGCGATGTAGGCGAGGTTGCGGCGGACGTTGTCGGGGTTGGCGGAACTGAAGAGTGTGGAGGCGATGCGGGGATTCTCCACTGAGTATTGGATCGCCAACTTTTCGATAGGATATCCCACTTCATTGCAATATTCCGCAGCCCTTTTGCAAGCTTCTACAAGGGGTTTTGGGGCTGGATGCCAGTCTGGCACACCGCGGTTTGAAAGAAGACCCATTGAGAGAGGTGACGCATTTATAACCCCTATTCCCCTTTCCTCGAAGAAGGGAAGAAAGTCGAGGAGTTTGTCGTCGTTAAGGCAGTAATGGCAAAAATTGAGCACTGATTCCACTGTCCCTTCAGGAGAATGCTCAATCACCCATTTAAGATTCTCGAGTTGCAGATCTGTGATGCCGACATGCCCTACGAGTACTTTCTTGCGGAGCTCCACGAGGGCGGGGAGGGTTTCTTCAACAACTTGATTGAGGTCGGCAAACTCTATGTCGTGGACGTTGATGAGGTCGATATAGTCGATGCCGAGTCGGTCCATGCTTTCGTTGACACTTTCCTGGGCACGGCGAGCGGAGTAGTCCCAGGTGTTGACGCCGTCTTTGCCGTAGCGGCCTACTTTTGTTGAAAGGTAGTATTTGTCGCGGGGAATGCCACGGAGGGCTTTTCCGAGTACGGTCTCAGCCTTGTAGTGACCGTAGTAGGGGGAGACGTCGATGAAGTTTATGCCTCCGTCGATGGCGGCGTATACAGCCTCGATTGCTTGAGACTCATTGATGCTTCTGAAGACGCCTCCGAGTGAGGAGGCACCGAAGCTAAGTTGCGACACCTTCATTCCGGTGTTTCCAAGATTTCTGTATTCCATGATAGATTTAAGAATGGTGATAATGTGGCTACATGGTGTCTGTCGCCATTTTCATGCAAAAATAGTGTATTTCTTTATTATTTGCAAAAAAGTTAAGAGATTTCTGATGCTTGGGGTGATCTCGCGCAGAGGAGCAGAGGACTCGCTAAGTAATGGCAGATCTTCTCTATAGGGAGCGGAGGGCGCGGAGGCTCGCTCGCTGCGCTTCGCATTGCATGAATGAATGGGGGGTTAGGCGCAGATCTTTAAGTCAACACAGAACTGGCAGATTATCACAGAAATAATTATTAATTTAGAATTTAGAATTAGGATTGGCTACGCGGCTTTGGATATGCGCTGATCTTTCAGCACAGAATTGACAGAAATAGCACGGAAGAGATGGTTTCAACTCTTGTGATAATGATCTATAAGATGTATCAGATGATGACGTTGGGAAAGAGGAGAGGCGTAGAATATAGCAAAAAAGAGACTCCCTGTTCGCGCGTGGGAGTCTCAAAATCCAGTTTAACGTGCACATAAGACGACTTAGCTCTTATGGACACGGCTTATTTGCATTGCAAAGTTAAGCATTGTCTGTCAATTAAACAAATATTTCGCAAATAAAGTTTCAAAAGTTTGT
>CAZCZX010000187.1:0-5944 GCA_964503095.1 uncultured Sangeribacter sp. | reverse complement strand
AGGAAGAAGGCTACCGGGCGTCCATACTCGAAATTATGATCGTCATCTGCTTTTCCTTCAGGACGGAAGATTTCAATTACACGCTGATTGAGTGAATTATAATAAACTTTGCCAACTGAAATATTAATCCATGCGTTGCCGCGCTCAGCAAGTCGTCTCAAGCCAATGCGAGCGGAAAGTTCTGAAAAACTTTGTTTTTCTTCTTCATATTCTATTTGGAGGAGTCTTCGCTGCTCCTGAAGTGCTTGGATAGGGGAAATCATAATGCAAAGATAATAAATAATTTTGAATTGTGAATTGAGATTTATGATTTTAGAATAATGGATTTGGAATTGGAGATATGGGGATTTAATTGGATAAAAAAGGGTAATATGCTGAAAAACATATTTTGGCATGGGGTCTTACTTAGTATTTTTTTGTAATTTTGCAGTCAAAATCGAATACTAACCTATTAACTTAACCTATGTATCACAATCGTATCATTCCAAAGGCGATTATTGCATTGATTGCAGTCATCGCCTTGGTTTGCGGTCTGAACACCAAGGCCCAAACCTACACAAATGAGCCGGCAAAAGCCTTCTGGGGCATGGACTCCATGGATGGCTATGAATTGCCAAGTCTCCTTACTCCCGAGGGAGCATTTTCGATAGCCTCTCTCGATCTTAACGGTGCGACACCAACAGGACTCAGCAATGTCAACTGGTGTGAGCATCAGTTTATCAAACTTCAACCGGCCAACGGTGAGAGCGATGCCGTAGATTGGTTTATGAAGCCAACAAAAGGTCTAACTTTCACTCCGACCAAAATTTCAGCCTACATTGCAAAGTTTGGAACAGATGCAGCTGCCCACAATGTGATAGTGACAGGCAAGACAGTAGAAGGAAAGTCAATCGTGCTTGGCACTTTCACATCAGCCCGCAACAACAAGGATAAGGCTGATGACAAATATGGCAATGAGGAAGATTACCGCCAAAACTTTACCATTGAACTGACAGAAGAGCAGCAGGCAGAACTTGCTACCGCCGAAGGATTCACACTTGAGATGACAATCGGCACAAACAACGCCAAACAAGGTGGTTTCAGCCAGGTAGAGATAGAAGGGCTCATCAACGGATCACTGAAGACCGCACCTTCATTCAGCAAGGAGCCGACAGAGGCCTTCTGGAGCATGGACACAATGGACAACTTTGAAGTGCCAAGCGTATTAAGCCCAGAGGGTGCTTTTTCTGTGGCGTCCCTTGACCTTAACGGCGTGCAGGCAGTAGGAGTTGAAGGCGTCAACTGGTGCGACTACAAATTTATCAAACTCCAACCGGCAGTAGATGCCAACGATGCCCTCAAATGGAATTTGAAACCAACTAAGGGACTGACCTTCACTCCGACTGAAGTCTCAGCCTACATCGCTAAGTTTGGCACAGACGCATCTGCCCACAATGTAGTGGTGACAGCCAAGACAGAAGAAGGGGAAACTATCGTGCTCGGAACTTATACATCAGCACGCAACAACCGTCAGAAGGAAGATGACAAATACGGCAATGAGGATGACTATGCCCAGCACTTCACCATCAAACTCAATGAAGACCAGCAGCAGGCTCTTTCTACAACTCAGGGATTCTCGCTTGAGATGACAGTTGGCACCAACAACGCCAAACAAGGTGGTTTCAGTCAGGTTTCAATCAAGGGTATAATTGACGGTCAGGCAGAAGACGTATCCAAATGCCCGGTGACTATCGCAGCAAATCCGGAAGAAGCAGGTTCAGTGGCAATCAAACCACTTGCTGACATTTATGATCAGGGAACAGAAGTTACCCTCGTGGCAACAGAGAAGTTTGGTTATGATTTTGTCAACTGGACAGACGCAGACGGAAATATCCTTTCAGAGGCTCCGGAATTCAAATATGTAATAGAGCGTCCGGAAAATCTCACAGCAAACTTCAAGAGTGTCAATACATATTCCGTTGCAACCTCTGTGACAAATGGGGCCAATGACTATATGGTAAGCTATGATCCAGCTCCAACGGTCGTAGACGGAAAGAATATGTATGAAGAAGGCACTGTAGTTACACTTACAGCATCCTCAAACCCAATCCTAACTTTCACCAACTGGAGCGACGGCCAGACATCATCAGTGATCAGCCTGACTATGGACAGCGACAAGGAACTGACAGCAGAATACTCAGCTCTCGACTATATAGTAGGATGGGACTTCTATCGTCAGGGAGCCAACGGTCGCCCGGCAGACTTTGCATATGGAGAGAACGATGCCGCCAACCTTAATCTCCGCAATGCAGATGGCACAATCCAAGGATGGCTCGACAAGAGCCAACTGGCAGCCCAAGGTTATGAGGGAAGACCGGCAGCAGTCAACTGGCGCACAACAGGTCTTGGAGACTATTACTGGCAAACAAAGATCAATGCTGCCGACTTCAAGAATATAAAAGTTGTGACAGCGATGGCCTTCAACTATAATGCATATACAAAGCAGAATGTAGAATACTCACTTGATGGTGAAAATTGGGAGACCATTGGCATCATCACAATAGAGGGAGCCAAGAACTGGACAGACGCAGAATTTGCTCTTCCGGCGGCAGCCAATAATCAGGCAGAACTTTATCTGCGCTGGATTTCTGACAAGTCCTCTCCTATCGAAGGCACTAAGAGTGACAACGACGGAATTGCACTTGGAGCATCTTTCTTATATGGCGAAATGGAACTCGTCAATGACGGGAAAGCACCTATACTTGTATCAACAGTACCAGTAGAAGGCGCAACTTCTGCCTCTATCAATGGTAAGATTGTGCTCAACTTCGACGAGAAAGTGAAAATCACAGACAATGCCACCGCAACCCTCGGAAATCAGACACTGACAGGCGAAGCAAGCGGCAAGAGCGTAATCTTCAAGTATAAGAACCTCGCATTCAACACAGCTTATGAGTTTACCCTTGCAGCCAACAGTGTAGCAGACCTTACAGATAATTATCTGGCAACTCCTGTGAAGATCTCCTTCACTACCCGCACTCGTCCAGAAGTGGCAAAGGCGACTCCGGACTTCATCGTACCAGATGACGGTGATTTCCGCGCTGCAATCCTTGCTGCCAACGGCCGCGAAGACAAGACTAAGAGATTCCGCATCTTTGTACGCAATGGTGAATACATGATTCCTATGGATAAGAGCACTACAGTGAACGTCAACGGCGGAACATTCCCCGATGTAACTCTCAGACTGACAGCTTCCAACACCTCTATCATAGGTGAAAGCATGGAAGGCACTGTCATCATCAATGAAGTGCCTGACATGGATGGCATCGGCAGCCACCCGATGGAGGGTATCGGAAACGCAGACCTACTCCAGATCCAATCGGGAGTAAGCGGCACATACTTCCAGAATATCACACTCAAGCATGGCATCTCAGACAATCGCGGACGCAACATAGTGCTTCAAGATAAAGGCGACAAGACTATCATGAAGGATGCTTGCCTCTGGGGATATCAGGACACCTACACAAGCAACAACCAGAATGCTCGTTACTATTTCGAGGGTGGTGTGCTTCGCGGACGCACCGACTTCCTCTGCGGAAAGGGAGATGCATATTATAATGGAGTGACACTCCAGATGTGTGCAAGCGGCGGCTATCTCGCTGTTCCATCTGTTCCGAAGAAGTATGGTTATATCTTCAAAGATTGCGAGATTGTAGGGGAAAACAGCACTATCGATGGCAATTATTATCTTGGCCGTCCATGGGGCAGCGGAACTCCAATCGCACTCTATATCGACACCAAGATGACAGTGAAACCATCTGCTGTAGGTTGGAATGATATGGGTAGCGACGGTTTCCCGGCTCGCTTCGCAGAGTATAATTCCTTCACTGCATCAGGCTCAGCAATCGATCTTTCTGAACGTAAGAAACTCTTCGGTCCTGGCAATCATGCAAACAATCCAATCCTTACTAAAGAGGAGGCAGAAGCCAACAATTATGCCACTGTGATGGGAGGAGACGACGATTGG
This sequence comes from uncultured Sangeribacter sp., assembly GCA_964503095.1. Taxonomy (GTDB): domain Bacteria; phylum Bacteroidota; class Bacteroidia; order Bacteroidales; family Muribaculaceae; genus Lepagella. Next base: position 1,938 of record CAZCZX010000187.1, on the reverse strand, counting down.
GATCCGGCAATGGATTGCGAACAGGCACCGGCAGCAACATCTCTCAATAAGGCAGGCAGCACCCTTACATGGGACGACAGCAAGTATGCACTTTGCTGGGCAGTATATGCCGATGGCAAGCTTCTTGGTTTCACTACCGAATGCAGTTATGTTCCATCAGTAGAGGCATTGAACTATGGAATTCGAGCAGTGAATGAGATGGGTGGTCTCGGAGAAATGGTCACATTAGGCGACCCAACCGGTGTTGAGACTGCCATAGAAGGCGAAATTGCAAGCGTTAAGTATTACAACTTACAGGGTATCGAGGTGCTTCCCGGGGATGTTCCGGCAACTCTTGTGAAAGTCATCACTTACACAAATGGCCAGACTAAGGCTTTGAAAGTTGTAGAATAATTTGAAGTATATTTATTTCTATTAAGAAATCATTAGTGGCTCGCGAATCTCGCGGGCCACTTTTGCTATTGTAGTATTTTTTTGACGCGCGGGGGCGTAGGCGGAGATTGCTTATTATAGGATTGGGGAGAAGAGGCGGACTAGGGATTCGAGGATTTTGTTGTGGATGGGGCGTTGTTTCCATTGGGTTTGGGTCACTTTTTTGGAAACTGATAGGTCTTTGAAGAAGATGGCTCGCATCTTTTCGTTTACTTCTTCTGAATATATTAGAAGGTTGGCTTCAAAGTTGTTTTCGAAACTGCGGAAGTCGAAATTTACAGAGCCAGTGGTGACGAAGTCATCATCAATTATCATTGTCTTTGCATGGAGCATACCAGGGGTGAACATATAGACTTTTACTCCAGCACTCAGGCAGTCGGAGATATAAGAACTACTTCCATAACCTAACATAACGGAGTCTGTAGTTTCAGGAATCATGATCCTTACATCAACTCCCGAGAGGGCTGCTCCTTGCAGGGCTTTGAGCAAGGCATCTGTAGGTAAGAAGTATGGAGTCTGTATATACACTCGTTTTCTTGCAGAAGCAATGGCTTGCTGGAAACAAAGGACAAGATTATTCCACTTGTCGACAGGTCCTGAAGTCACAAGTTGCATATCGACGTCACCTTCGCAATCACATTTAAGTTGCGTAATAGGCTGGACGTCTTCATCGGGACGGAGGAAATTCCAGTCTACGGCAAAACTATACATCATCGACTCGATGATAGGCCCTTTGACACGAAGATGAGTGTCACGCCAAATCCTTCCATCGGGAGCTACTTCTACATATCGATCAGCAACATTCATACCGCCGATGTACCCGATTTTTCCATCAATGATAGCAATCTTGCGGTGGTTGCGCCAATTAATGCGGTTGGCGAGTTTACGGAATGTCACTCTGAAGAATGGATGGGAGTCGATGCCCATCTCACGCATACGCTTGAAGAAACGGTTGGATGTGGAGAACGAACCCACATGATCGTAAAGGAGTTTTACTTTAACTCCCTGTTTGACTTTATCTGCGAGGAGTTTGAGAAGTTCGTTGCCAAGACGGTCATCATTATAGATGTAATACTGAATATAAATGAAATCTTTAGCATTAATGATGTCTTGTTTTAGTTGAGAGAACTTGCTGTGCCCGTCGGTGAAAATTTCTACACTGTTGTTACGGTCGAGATGGGCATGGCACAAATTGTGAGCAAGTTTAACTTTTTGTATTTGGTCGGCATTAAGCTCTGAATTGTCGAATGAATGCTGTTTTGGTCTGGATTTTTCGAGGAGTTTTCGACGGACTTTCTTGCTGATCATGGTTTTTCCTTTGAGGCTGCGCCCAAAGAATAAATAGAAAATAAGACCAACGATTGGAAGGAAAATGAGAGCAAGGGTCCATGAAAGGGCGCGAATCGGATTTTTATTTTCCGAGACGACCACTACTACGCAAAATATAATTATTACGAAGTAGATAATAGTGATAGATATGTTTAGCCAGGAGTACAAAATTAATTT
>CAZCZX010000186.1:3721-6046 GCA_964503095.1 uncultured Sangeribacter sp. | reverse complement strand
CGTGTAAATGCAAATTATTTTGAAAAAATGTTACCTTTGCCCGGATTTGGACGGTACTTTTCTCCAAGTCTCGTCAGTCATGATGCCCGCATCATTCCTTCCTCAACTCGAGAAAAGCCCTCGCCCAAATCCGCCCCAGGGGCTCCCCAATTTTTATGAGTCGGGCTCTTAGTCGCGGAATCGGCATAACAGAAGATTTTTTTTGAGTGTCAAATAAATATACATTTCAAGGTTGACAAAACCTCCGTTTTGCGCTCTTCCAAATGCCAAAATTAATACAATTTTTAACAAATTGAATACTATTTTGGATAAAATTTTATTAAAAATTGTAATTTTAACTTTCGTTAACATTTGTAGGATTGAAGAAAAAGGAGTAATTTTGCAGTTGGGTATTGCCCCTCCGGGGCATAGTGGGGGGATGCATTTCCCCTCCCCCGGCACGCCGGGGGTTAACAAGATAAGAGCCCTCCGGGCTCTCCGGGCTATAGCGAAGTGTCCGGGAGGGGCTGGAGCGATGGGCTCGGGAGGGGAAAGAGCGATGAGCTCGGGAGTGGAAGGAGCGATGGATGCGGGAATATAGGAATTTTAAATTAGATGGGATGCTTATAGATAAGATACGATCGGGAGAGCGGCTTAGTTTCGGGCAGCAGTTGAAGCTGACCGCACAGTTGTCGTGGCCTGCTATGATGGCACAGCTCTCGAGCATGATGATGCAGTATATCGATGCGGCTATGGTAGGGCATCTTGGTGCTGATCCTTCGGCTTCAGTGGGTCTTGTCTCAACATCTCTGTGGCTCTTCTGGGGCATTTGTTCGGCTGTGACTATGGGATTCTCCGTGCAAGTTGCCCACAGTATCGGGGCTTCCGACCATGCCCGTGGACGACGGATCTTGAGGCAGAGTATCACTGCATGTTTTCTCTTTAGCCTTGCGGTGGCTTTGGTGGGGGCTGCTATAGCGTGGCCACTTCCTCATTGGCTTGGAGGAAAAGAGGCAATTTGCCATGATGCATCGGTATATTTCCTTGTCTTTGTGCTTGCTCTTCCTTTATTTACTATGAATTATCTGGGTGGAGGAATGCTTCGATGCAGTGGCAACATGAAGGTGCCGGGAGGACTGAATGTCTTGATGTGCGTGCTCGATGTGATCTTCAATTTCTTATTGATTTTTCCTACAAGAACTCTTGATATATTTGGAATGCATATAGGGGTGCCTGGAGCCGGACTTGGGGTGCTTGGTGCAGCCCTTGGCACCGCGGCTGCAGAGATAATCACGGCGGGGCTGATGATGTATTTCCTCTGTTTTCGTCAGGATGGGCTTGCAATAGCAAAAATAAAGGAGAAGGGGAGTAGTTTCAGACCAGAGTGGGAGATATTGCGGAAGGCTTTGAAGGTGTCGGCGCCGATGACTTTGGAGCATGTGGTGATATGCGGAGCGCAGATTGCGGTGACGGTGATAGTGGCTCCTTTGGGGGTGATGGCAATAGCCGCAAACGCCTTTGCAGTGACGGCTGAGAGCCTTTGCTATATGCCGGGGTATGGTATTGCGGATGCTGCTACTACACTTGTAGGGCAAAGTTATGGGGCGAAGCGGAAGGATCTTGCCAAGAGGTTTGGATATATCACGGTTGGACTTGGTATGCTGACTATGAGTGTGATGGGGGTGGTGATGTATATATTTGCGCCGGAGGCTATGGAACTCATGACTCCGGTGAAAGACATTATAGATCTTGGAGCGAGTGCTTTGAGGATAGAGGCGTTTGCAGAACCGATGTTTGCGGCTTCGATCGTTGCTTATGGAGTGATGGTGGGGGTTGGAGACACGGTGGTGCCGGCGGCGATGAATTTCTGCAGCATTTGGCTTGTGAGGGTAACGTTGGCGGCATGGCTTGCGCCTACTATGGGACTGAATGGCGTTTGGCTTGCTATGTGCATTGAGCTTTGCTTCCGCGGCGCTATTTTCTTGTGGCGGCTTATCTCGGGGGCTTGGCTTAAGAAGGGGATTTAATTTTGAATTGAGAATTGAGAATTAATTTAGAATTTAGAATTAATTTACTCAACTTTCGCAAGCTCTTAAAATCTCACGCAGAGAGCGCAATGGCGCAGAGATTCAATACTATTGGAAAGATTCGCTACTCGGTTTCTGCAAGAACACAAAGGCTTTCGGGCTGCTTCGCATCGCCCGGAGAGCGCAGAGTATAAGCGCAGTTCCTGCGCTTGGGGATTGCTTTAATATATTTGATTCAATAGAGAAGATTCTTTGGAGTTGTCGATGATTTTGGTTGGGAGGTGCAGATCGGCAATGATTCTTTCTTCTTCTTTTTGGC
>CAZCZX010000186.1:2129-3621 GCA_964503095.1 uncultured Sangeribacter sp. | reverse complement strand
ATGATTTTGGTTGGGAGGTGCAGATCGGCAATGATTCTTTCTTCTTCTTTTTGGCTTTGTATGCGCTTGCTGATTGCCTCTTCATTGAGGGAGTCTCTCATTTTTATTCTGTCTATTCGCACTTTTTCTGAGGCAGTCACAATCCAGACTTCGTCGCACATCCGGGCTAATCCGGATGAGGCGAGGATTGCTGACTCTACGAAGCAGCGGGGATGGGCTTCTGCTGTCATTTTCTTATGCCATGACTTTACGTCATCCCTGACCAGGCGATGCACCAGCGCATTTAGCCAGAGCCGATCTTCTTCGCTGCTGAAGACTCGCTTTGCGAGTTCGGGGCGACAGATTGGGCCGGCTTTTGGGCACACTGCATCGCCATATTTTTCATTTAGAGCATTCAGCACCTCCTCAGAGCCATCCATAATCCGCTTGGCCTCAAGGTCGCAGTCATAGACAGGCTCTCCTCTGAGCCGCAAAATCCGGCTCACTACCGACTTCCCACTCCCTATGCCCCCGCAAATTCCAATCATCATAATTATTTTAGGTTTTCTCTTACTTTGTCGAGGAAGATTTTCATTGCGGCGGAATCTCGGCTTTCGATGATGGCTTTTAGTTGGGTCAGATTCTTTTGGATGCGGTCGAGCTGGCCGGATGTGTGGGGATTGAAGAGAATTTCTGTGAGGAGAAAGTCGTCTTCGTTCATCAGGCCGTGGGCAATTGCCATGTGGCGTTTGAAGGTGGTGCCGGGTGCATCCTGGTGTTTCATCACGCTGCCAAACACCAGTGTGGAGGTAAATGGGATGGAGAGTGAATATGCGATTGTCTCGTCGTGCTCAGCAAAAGTGTAATCTTCGATGTGCAGGCGGAGTTTTTTGTAAAGGGAACGGAAGAACTCGCGCCCTTCTTCATCGCCTTCCTTAATAATGATGGCATTTTCATTGGCAAGATTGCTGAGAGAAGCGAAAGTGGGGCCAAACATAGGGTGAGTGGATACAAAACGATATCCTTTCTTGGCATAGAACTCCGGCAATCCTGTCTTTACGCTCGCGATGTCGCTGAGGATTGCAGTCTTAGGGATATATGGCAGAATCTTTTCAAATGCCTCGATTGTGTATTTCACCGTGGCAGCGTTGATCACCAACTCCGGCATAAAATCCTTGGCTTCTTCCGGATGCATGAAACGCTGAACATTGAAAGTGTATTTCAGATGCTCCGGATTAGGATCATATATTGCCACTTCATGTTCGAAGCTTAGAAGGTCGCAAAAGAATGAGCCCATCTTTCCGGCTCCTAATATCAGGATTTTCATATTTTTTAGAATTATGCCCCCTTACCCCCTAAAGGGGGAATTTCAGAGAATTGTTTGGATTAACCTCCTCACGCTGTGGGGCGCACGCGGAGCGTGCTTCCTTACGTTTTGGAGGGGGTGGTTGCAAAATTAGTTATATTTTTTATTTTTTGCAAGGAGTTTGGAAAGTTTTTATTAACTTTGCAA
>CAZCZX010000186.1:0-2029 GCA_964503095.1 uncultured Sangeribacter sp. | reverse complement strand
AGAGGAATATGAATAAGCAGCAAAAGGTGATTCTTTATACTGCCATTGCAGTGGCAGTGGCTCTTGTGGCGCTCGTGGGAGTGCTGATCTATAGCAACAATAGTCGCACCGTAAGCCTGAATGAGGCTGAGGCGCGTGCGGATTCGTTGGCTCTTGCCAACGACCGGCTTGTGCTGACAAATGAATTTAATGAACTGAATGCTAACTTCAATATGTATGAAGATCAGCAGATGTATTTGAAGAATGACTCCCTTGTGCAGCAATACAATCAGGCTCGCATGAAAGTGGAAGGCCTTCTTCAGGAATTAAACCAAGAGAAGAAGAGCAATGCCGCCAATCGTGCGAGAATCAAGCAGTTGGAGGGTGAGATTGCTACTTTGAGGGGAATCCTTAAGCATTATCTTGAGGAGATAGACCGCCTCTCGAAGGAGAATGAGAGCCTGAAGAAGGATCTTGAGGAGGTGCGTTCTAAAAATGAGCAGTTGACTTCGGCTGTGACCATTGCCACTAAGAGCAATGAGGAACTCACTCAGACAGTGAAGCAGGCTAAGAAACTCAATATCACAGGGCTTTATATTTCAGCACTCAATAAGAAAGGAAAGACAGAGAAGAAGATTGGCAAGGTGCAGCAATTGGCTGTAGGATTTACAGTCAGTCCAAACAATACGGCAGCCGCCGGGATGAAGGATTTCTATGTGAGGATTGTGACTCCGGAAGGAAGCTTGCTTGGCGGGAATGTGACATTCCCAATGGATGGTGCTAATGTGGCAGCTACGGCTCACCGACAGGTGGAATATTCAAATGATGAGACTTCAGTGACTATATATTGGGATGTGAATACTACTCTGACTGCAGGAGACTACACGGTGGAGGTGTTCTGTGACGGGTATCGTCTCGCCTCGCGTCATTTCCAGTTAGGGAAGTAAGGGCCAAGGGCCAAGGGCTAAGTATAAAAAAGCGTGAAAGGATGAACCTTTCACGCTTTTGTGGTGTTTTATAGATGAAACCTTGATAATGATTGATACTATTGAAAACGCAATTAATTTAATAACTATAAAAAACACAATTATTATGGCACACGAAGAAAGACATGACGGTGCATTGCACCTCGCATTTGATATCGCAAAATTGGCACTTAAGGTAGCAACTGTGGCAGCAGCATTCTGCGCTGTTAAGGAGATACACAATGTGCATCGTGCGATCGAAAGACGTCGCGAAGAAAAGAAATGATTATTGAAATATGACCCAAATTGAAAGGACACTCTAAATTGGAGTGTCCTTGTTTTTTAGTGGCTAAAGCCACTAACCAGTAAAAAAGACAGACGGCTGGGAAGCCGTCTGCTCCATATTATTTCATGTCGAGGTATTTGATTTCGTCTTTGTCGTTGTAGTTGAGGTTTTCGCCTCCCATGCCCCAGATGAACATGTAGTTGGATGTGCCGGCAGCAGCGTGGATGCTCCATTCAGGGCTCATGATGGCCTGCTCGTTGTGGAGCCATACGACGCGTGTCTCCTGGGGCTCGCCCATGAGGTGGCAGATGGCGTTGCCTTCCGGCACATTGAAGTAGAAGTAAGCCTCCACGCGGCGGTCGTGAGTGTGCGCCGGCATTGTGTTCCAGACGCTACCCGGCATCAACTCTGTGAGGCCCATCTGAAGTTGGCAAGGACCTTCCTGAAGCACATTGTTGGTGATAAGCTGGTTGATGATACGGTCGTTGCTCTCCTCAAGGCTGCCGAGGTGCATACGGTTTGCAGGGATTGTACCCTTGCGGCCATCGATAGTGATAAGCTGGGTCTTATATTGCTTGTAGGCAGGAGTGGAGTTGATGTAGAAGCGGGCAGGAGTAGAGTTATCTTTGCTGCGGAAAGTGACGTTCTTGTTGCCGCATCCTACATAGAGGGCATCCTTGAAGTGAAGTTCATAATCCTTGCCGTCGACAGATACAATACCGTCGCCACCGACGTTGATCACTCCAAGTTCGCGGCGCTCAAGGAAGTATTCAGCCTTGAGAGGGTCGATGGTCTCGAG
>CAZCZX010000185.1:2351-6070 GCA_964503095.1 uncultured Sangeribacter sp. | reverse complement strand
TTTTTTATAATTGAAAATCAATGATATATGAAAAGGATTGTCAAGGACAATAATGATGTAAATTCAAAAGTTTGACATTAGGACAAAAAATAAACCAGACTGCCTTCAAGGTCAGCCTGGTGCAGTTACAATGTAACCTTCGAGTATAAATGAAATACCCTATAGGTTTTTAATCAGTTTTCTTACGTAGAGTCCGATGTTGGTCTCGTGCTCATCGATGCCAAGTTTTTTTCTGATGTCGCTGCTTATATGGTAGTGACGTTTGATCTGGATGTATTCCCCAACCTCAGTTCCTCTGAGACCAATAGCGTATAGACATAGATAATTGATTTCCGATTCCGTAAGATCTCGGCTCTCAAGATAGTCCATAAATTTTGGATATAGACCCTTGTATGCAAGTCGGGTTGACTTCATAAAAGTGTCTTTGTCTTTGATGAGGTCTTCTTGCCATTTGTTGTAGGACTTTGAATATTTGGCATTTTGGGAGATTTCGGCTGCTAATAATGTATTCAGCATCTCCATTCGAGTCTTGATTACATCTTGAAGTGGCTTTTCGAGATCATTTCTCTCCTCTATCACCTCCTTCAAGTGTAGACTTTCATTCTCAAGTTGCTCAATCTTTAGCCTAAGGTTTTCCGCCTCCAGTGCTTTTCTGTCGCGTTCGGATTCGGCAGCCTCTTTCGCCAGGAGTGTATTCTTCTGTTCCAGTTCAAGTTTTTCATTTGCTTGAATAAGTGAATCTTTTTCTTTCTCTGCTAATTGACGTTTTGTAATGGAGAGTTTATAACTATTGTAGAGAAAGACTGCTGTCACCAGCAATATGAAAGACACAAAGATCATTGCCCAGACTCTTTGGTCTCTTTTATGAATCTCCATTAAATTGTATTTTTCCAACTCATGTTTTTGTTGAGCGAATAGAAGGTCGCGAGATATCATATCTATATGCATTGAATCTACAGTAGCACTGAAGTCCTTGTAAGCATCCAAAGCATCGGCATAATCCCCATTTTTTTCTAATATATTAGGTTTGATAGATAGATATTCCAGCGTGTTTCGGGCTTGAGAGTTGATAGCAACAGAGTCTATTAATTGCTTGGCTTTATTGAATTCGCCAAGATTATAGTAAGCAGTCGCAATATCTATTTTATCGTAATCATCTATTGAATTAAAAGTTGCATAATAATTTAAAATAGACATAATGTCTTTGCGATCTCCGTATTGTAAAAGATAATCCAATTTGTAGGGAATAAAGCCTTCCTTGAGTTCAGGCGAATTTGAAGTAATTCTTGTTATGATAGGCATTAGGCTGTCGGCTCGTTGTCTGTCTGCATTTATGACGCAGACGTCCATAGCATTTGACAAACAAGACACAACATAATCAGTTCGACCTAAACTATCATATAGTTTAGCAGCCTCTAAATTATTTTTGATGTAGTCTTCAAACTTATACATCCAGTAAAGAATTGTAGACTGGGCAACCATGAGATTGGCTATCGTCATGGTATCCTTTGCCTGGGCAAAAAACTCCCTACCACGAAGAAAACTGTACATCGCCGAATCATTTTCCCCTCGGTTCTGGTAGATCCTGCCTTGATAATAGTAGGTGCGGAGTTTTTCATCCGCAGTTCCCTTCTTTAGGTAATAGTCAATTGCTGGCTGCAGAATATCAAAGACAGTAGTATCCACTAAATTTTTATCAAGAGCCATTGATTTAAGTAGAGAAAAGTATGCTCTTTCTTTGTTGCTTTTTAAGTTTTCGGACTCAATGTTATTTAAGAGAGAAAGGGCAGAGTCTGGTTGGAAATTCATAATAAGTTCTGCCATATTCATTGTATCCCAAGCATCACTCTTTTGCTGACAACTTGTCAAAGTTAGTATAGGAAATAAGCTCAATAATATGCATATAATCTGTACAGAGCAATTATTCATATATTTTTCTAATATTTACATTGGGATTACAAATCCATACTGTTAATAACAAATCACACTGTTAATTAATGAGAAAGAGTACTATTAGGGAGGAGAAGACAAGGGTGATGTTGGCGACAGCGTAGGTTATGGTGAAGGAGAGGTTGGGGACATCGGAGCCAAGAGTGTTTTGAATTGCTCCGATTGAGGCCACGCTGCATCTTGCTCCTGCAACACATCCAAGAACTTCCGGAGTTGAGAAATGGAAGAGTCTGTGTGCAATGAAAACATTTATTACTATGCTCAAGCATGTAAGCAGTAAACCTATCCCTACTATTGCAATTCCAGCCTCGTGAAGGCCACTAACTAAAGTGGAACCGGCAGAAAGACCGAGAATCGCGATAAACATATTAGCACCAAGGTTATTCAAAATCCAAAGTGCGGAAGATGGTATGTGTCCGAATGATGGTCGTCGTGAACGTAGCCAACCAAGAAACAACCCTGAGAAGAGGGCGCCGACGCTTGTGCCTAAGGCCATGGGAATACCATTGATCTTGATTGAGATTGCACCAATTATGCATCCGAGAGCAATTCCAAGTCCGAGAAAAACCATATCTGTGGTGTTGGTATCACGGTCGGCATATCCGAGGTGATCGGCAGCTACGGCAACGTCGCATGGCCAACCGATGAGAGTCACTATATCACCTCCGTAAATAACAGTATTGTTCTTAATAGGAATTGAAAGGCCATTCCTTTTAAGAGAAGCAATGGCAACGCGATCCATAAACTCTTGAGCAAATAACTGACCCAGTGTCATCTGGTCGATATCTTTAGAAGCGATTGTGACCGGAGTCCTTTCTGCTCCGAAATTGAGAAGTTCATGGTCTGCAACTTCCGGGCCGGGAGGTTGGGGAAGAGCGGCCATCTCTTCAGAGCGGCCCCCGATTACTATATGGTCGCCATGAGACACTCTCACTTCGGGCGATGGATCGGTGATAATGCCATTGATACGTGCACGCACAAACACAACGCGAACATTCATTGCTTTATACCGGTCTCTTATTTCTTGGGGTGATCGAGGGGTATCAAAAAATGGGTCAGTGGCATCATAAGCTCGGTATACTACAGGACGTCGGGCCGGAATCATTCCGGGAGCAAGAGGAGTGTCGCCTCCTTCCAGTGCCTGTTCGATATTGGCAACATCTGCTTTGACTTTCTTCATGCCTCCAATCATCATTGGTGCTATTGTAGATAAGAACCAGGCTGTAAATACTGTGCCAAGCACATATGTGGCGGCATAGCATGCCGGAATAAGTTTAAGGATATGCTCTCGATCTGTGTCTGAAATAGGTAGACCCTTGACAGTGTCGGAAAGAAGCCCCAAAGATGCTGAAGAATTTTGTGATCCAGCGTAGAGACCGGCAGCAACTCCTTTGCTATATCCAAAAAGTTGTGCTGCTAAGATAACGACCCCGGCACTTACGAGCGCTGCAACAGCAGCGAAGGCAACAATCTTCACTCCATTGCCCTTAAATGCCCGGAAGAATTGCGGACCCACTCCATAGCCTACGGAAAATAGGAATAATAAGAAGAATATATTTTTTGCCAAATCCGGTATCTTGATGTCAAGTTGGCCGATGATCACTCCTACTATCAAAGTCGCGGCTATGGAGCCAAGAGAAAATGATCCAAGTTTTACCTTTCCGAGAAGGAACCCGAGACCAAGAGTGAGGAAGAGAGGTATGAGTGGATGTGTTTGAAGGAAAGTGATCATTTGGTTTTTAATAAATAATTAATTTATATGATAAAAT
>CAZCZX010000185.1:0-2251 GCA_964503095.1 uncultured Sangeribacter sp. | reverse complement strand
TTGAAGGAAAGTGATCATTTGGTTTTTAATAAATAATTAATTTATATGATAAAATGGTTGGATATGTTTTCATCTTTTTCAGACGAATCGGGAAATAAGGATGAAAGCAGAAATCAATGAGGCAATGCAAAGGAGGATGAAACACACTCTTTCCGTTGGAGTAAAAAGTGGAGTCCCGGGTAGTTCTCTTTCATGATGAGACCTTATATAAAAGCCTGTGCCAAGCAAGTAGAAAATTGATGTGAGAAACATATTGATTAAACCTCCAGAATAAGCCATCCATAGACAGAAAATCGTGGTTATTATTGCGATTGTCATGATCTTCCAATTATCGGCCTTTTTTATTAAGAAAAGTCCAGTGAAGAAATACCCGGGAATAATCATCAATCCGGTAATGTGGAGAGCGGCGAGATAGACATCATCGGCCATTACGACCATGATGAGGAAAAGATCCATAACAATGCTGGAAGCAAAGAGTCCAAAGGTAGGCATATTTTGCTTGTTGACCTTACTAAAAGCTTTAGGAAGAATCTTAACAAGGGACGCCTCATAAGGCACTTGTGCCACTACCAAAGTCCAAGCTACCCATCCGCCAAGAAGGGATATGATGACTGCCGTAATCACAAACCAATAAGCCCATTCTCCACAAGTCTCCCTTAATATGTAAGCAATAGAAGGATCAGGCAAGCCCGCAAGCTGTGCTCGGGACAATAATCCATAACTCAAGAGAGACACAGCCATATAAAGGAACAGTGATATAAGAAATCCGGCAATTCCTGCCTTTCCGACATCTGAATTTTTCTTTGCGCGAGCTGACATCATCACAGCACCCTCCACACCGAAGAAGCAGAAGAGAGTGACCATCATTGTTTCTTTCACTTGCTGCCATGTCACTCCGACTCCAGAAATATTCCCCCATACATCAGCATCGAAAAGATCTGCCTTAAAGAAAATAATCAGTATGGTGATAATGAAAATCAACATCAGCACCTTTATGGCAGCCAAAAGATTGTTGATGAACTTTGCTGTTCTAATTCCTCGGGCTACAATAAAGAACATAGTCCAGATTAGGATGGTGCCGAAGACAACTGTCTCCCAACTATGATCGAGCAACTGTGGGAAGAAAGCCCCAAATGAGTCGTTGAGCATCACTGCATATGCAACATTTGAGAAAGCCGTACACAGCCAATACCCCCATGCAATATTGAAACCTGCATATCTTCCAAACCCGGCGAGAGCATATTGGTAGATTCCGGCATTATATTGAGGATAATTGTCGCTTAGCCATTTAAAAGCCAGCACGAGTGGGAGAATTCCCATGGAAGTCACAAGCCATGAGATCAAAACAGCGCCGGGATTGGCAACCGCTGCCATATTTTGAGGTAGATTGTAGATGCCAACTCCTACCATGAGTCCGAATACAAGGGCAGTAAGTCCCCAGAATCCGAGTTTTCCGCTTGAAAGCATATTGATATATTAGTGGATTCGTTAAAAAATACACTACTATAACAAATGTATTGGAAAAAATCATTAATTTTGCAGGTAAAAATTGGGGAGGGTACTTTGTTTTTGGGTGTTATGGACTTTGTGGGACGCATGCGGAGCATGCTCCCTTACGTCTTTTGCTTTTGGTAATCAAGATTTTGATTTATAAAAAATGGAAAGGTAATGAAATCGGCTTTATTGACAGTGGGATTACTCATAATCTCCAATACATTTATGACTTTTGCATGGTATGGGCATTTGAAGATGCAATCGCTTGGATGGATCAAAAGTTGGCCTTTATTTGCAGTGATACTTCTATCGTGGGGCATAGCACTTCTCGAGTATTGCTTTATGGTTCCAGCCAATAGGATGGGATATGTAGAGAATGGAGGACCATTCTCAATGATGCAGCTGAAGGTAGTGCAGGAAGTAATCACACTGACTGTCTTCACAATCATCTCGGTCTTCTTCCTATCAGGAGAGAAGTTGCATTGGAATCATGTTGCAGCTTTCCTATGCCTGGTAGGAGCCGTATTTTTTGTATTTATGCCTACAAGCAAGTAAAGAGAGCGCAAGAGAACCTAATTAATAAATAAAAAGTAAAAAATGGAATCCAACAGAATTCCATTTTTTTTATTTTTGAGCGGTTTATTATTCGGATCTTAGATTTCATCGGTAGTAGAAGCCGCATCCTTTGACGCATTAGCAGGAGCAGGGTCTTTGAATAGGCCTGAAAGGTACTTCTCGTTGATTCTCTGCATAAATT
>CAZCZX010000184.1:0-6079 GCA_964503095.1 uncultured Sangeribacter sp. | reverse complement strand
CATGGAAGTCCGGGTCATGAAGCAAATGATAGATAGCGACAGACACCTCTACCGCTTATATTTGGAAAGTGCCGACGGCACCTGTCCCATCCTCTACTCCCGCCTCCGCTTCTCCCCCCGCTGACCATTATTCTATTTTCCAATCTTCAATTCTACGCTTTTCTGATGAAAAGTTTACTCCAATCTTGAAAAGTTTACGAATATCTGTCGAGAATTTACGGGCATAATTCTTCTCCTCTATCTGTTGGAGAGCCTGTTCAGGAGAGGAGTCATATTTCAACTCAATTATGTAGATATACTTTGGATTTTCAATAAGAAGGTCGATACGCCCGTCGGAGGTGTGTACCTCAGCCTTTGCATCTATTCCTATGAGCGTCATGAGGATGTATAAAGCGTTGTGAAAGTTGTTCTCGTCTTCAACTTTCAAGTCGTAGGGTATGCCTGCAAAGTATGAATCCAAATGCTTCATCATCTCTTCAGGGTTTCCATCACAGATGGCTTTGGTAATTCCATCGAGGACACTTTTTACCGTACCACGCTTGGGCTTTAGATATACGTCAAGGAGATTCTTGAATAGACCTCTTCTAACTTCTTTGTTAGGAACCTTCAGATGTACGGTGTTTGTATCAACATCATATTCATTAATTGTCAGGTAGCCTGTTTGATACAACAGGGCTGTGGGATCAGCGTTTATGAGATCTAAACCTGCAAGATCGTCAAGATCCCAGTCGGCGTTGAGTGTATGCTCAATGTCAATATCAGCATCCTTAAGAACTTCTGCAATTATGGTCGGCGAACCGGTAGCGTTCCAATATCCTCCGATTCGAGACTCCGACATTGCATTTAGCACTGACCAAGGATTATAGATGTCACTGCCATCGGGCGAAAAACGATAACCATCGTAATTCTGTTTCAACAACTTTACTATCTCGTCATATCCAACTTGTCGTTTTAATGCCAGACTCTCTATTCCCTGTTGGAAATTATCAAGCAACTCTGTCTCTGTGATTCCGCAGATATCTGCAAATTTATCGTCAAATGTAATATCTTTTACATTGTTGAGGTCAGAGAATACACTGAGTTTGCTGAATCGGCTCACTCCAGTAAGGAAAACGAGCTTAATGTGTTCGGCAGAGCTTTTGAAATTAGAGTAGAGTGATGCAAGTTTGGCGCGGTAGTGTTCGAAGTTGTCGCCTTTGTTTAGGTTTCCTACAAGGGGTTTATCATATTCATCCACCAAGATTACTACCGGCTTGCCGGTCTTCTCGTGCGCGGTGCTTATGATAGTCTTGAATCTCTGGGAATAATTTTCGTCCTTGACTTTTATATCATATTTTTTCTCCCAATTTCTGAAAAGATTATCAAGGACTCCTTCCAGCAGACCTGGTTCGAAATACTTATCAGTATTCAAGTCGAGATGGAGTACAGGATATGGCTCCCAATCCCAGTCAATTGAGTCAATATATAGATCTTTAAATAAATCACGCTGCCCCTCGAAAAAATACCTCAATGTCGATAAAAACAGGCTCTTTCCAAAGCGGCGTGGCCTTGCAAGAAAATAGTATTTGTTGCCTTCAAGTATCTTTTTGATATATCGAGTCTTGTCGACATAAAGGAAACCGCCACCTCTGATTGACTTAAAATCTTGATCGCCGATAGGATATTTTACATGCATCTTCTCCATATACCTCAATTTTCCCACAAAGATAAAGTTTTTTGATGAATTTTGCAAATATCACGTAGAATAGTACAAACTGCAGGAGCGGACTCGTCAACGATTACCGACACAGCAAAAGAGCCCATCTCATTCAGTTGAGAGGGGCTCTTAACCAAGTGTGGAGCGCTATTGTGTAATTACAATTTACTGAAGAGGCTTTTGAGTTTCTGGAGAAATGGCTTGTCGGGCATGACATCTTTATAATTCTTCACATCGTCAGATATATGGATTGGGTTCAATTTTGCGATTCTTTTGTCGCTCATATTCAGTTCCACCTGCGTCATAAACCCTTCTCTGTTTTCCATTCTCTGATAAAGGGCATTTTTCCAATCATCTATTGATCCGTGGAACAGATCGGCAAACCTCTTCTTATCCCAATATCTGGATTCCTTTTCCACCTCTGTTTTTATATCCTTGATCATATCCGTTCTTCCGAAATAGCAAGCCAATGCCATCTTCAATTCAAATATACGAGTCCAGTATAATGGATTATGCTCAACTCCACGGATAGGAGCCGAATTAATCAATTGGAATATATCACTCAACTTGACATCTTCTTGCAAGACAGCCCCGAATCGCTCATGTGCGCATTCAACGGCCTCTTCTATTATGGCGAGACGCTTCTTCCTCTCAAGTTCAAACTTTTCCTTGTCTATTTCTGTCACCCCATGCATCTTCTGCCTTTCGACGTAGTCGGAGAGCAAAGGGTCGTGCAATTTATATTGTATAAAAATTTGCAATCCCCTGTTGGTCAATAACTCATCATAGAAAATAGGATTGTTTACACTCGTTTCAGATAGCCATAAAGGTAGAATTTCCAGAATAACTCTATAAGAATTAGACATAACCTTATCCAATCTCAGGCCTATCAACATAATGTCTGCCTTCGCAAACAATGTAGGTGGAGTATATGGCGACAGAATGGGGAACTGTCCCTGCCAATAACTTACGATATCACTAAAACTCATTGGTTTTTTTTATAATTATATTAATCCTGCTTGAGGCACTTCATCTTTTGGCTTGCAAATCGCAAAGCGATTTTACTATCATACACATCTAATTTAGGCTAATGATGTAAACTGCGGACCCTTATCATGATAAAAGGGGCCTAAAAATCAGTGAATCAACTCATCAACTGGCAATAGGGTGACCAATTTCATATAGAAATTCAGGAGCGAAGTCTGCACCATTCGCCCATTCTATAGTAATTCTATTCAATCCATATTGAATAAATTTGTTAGGATCCCTCAATTCACCAAAGACTTCTCCTTCTAAAAACGGAAAAAGATCAACAGCTTTTCGCTCTCCATTATTGAACAGAAGTTCTAAAACATAACCTCCACAATAATCAACATCTTTCACTTTAAGCATATCAAATTTCTGGCATTCTATTGTTTTTTCTGCAAAGATAATACGTTTCTTAGAGAAATCCAAAACAAAGCAAACTTAATTTCATGCAGTAGCTAAAGTTGCTTTGCAATATGGGATAATTTAGGGCAAAATTGATTCCAAGCCCACTCGTCAACGATTACAGACATTGCAAAAGAGCCCATCGCAAATTTTTGAGATGGGCTCTGAACCAAGTGAAGTGCAATAATATGCAGAGCAGTTATTGATTGAGAAAACCTTTGAGATTATTCATGTCCATAATGTATATAATGGATATTTGTTTTTCGGGGATAAAACCTACACTTACTCCAAGAGAATCAGAAAGCATGAGTGTTGAGGGATTGGCAATTTCATTTTTTGGCAAATCTTTACTAACGGCATATTTCTCAAGATTTTCTTCTACAGCCTTACAAACGTTGAAATAATCTTCAGTTTGCACGGATTCATACATTATCATCTTAGCATATTCATTAAGGATAAAAATGATTCGCGCCATTCCTACTCCTCCGATTAAGAAGTTTTTTGGATATACTGAGATAACTGTTCCGTAGGCTCCCATATTCATTTTTTTATAATCGAGCCCCTCCTTCATAAGACATTCCTCAATTTCAGTAGAATCCAATTGGTCAAGAGATTGCTCTATACCTATCGGAGATAGAAAAAGTTCGCTAATGGCCACACACCTCTCATCTTCTGTAGTCTCAATTGGCGTCTCCGCATAAACTAAGCCCATAGATACTAGCAGCATCGAAAAAATCGCAACTGTTTTTGAAATGATCGTTTTCATATTTATTATTTATTTAAATTTAGATGTGCGAAAATAGTGCAAAAATTTCTAATCCCAAACAAAATAGTGTGCGGAAACAGAGTTCAGTACTCCATTTCCGCACAATAAAGCCATTTTCAGCACCCTCAAACTAATCCCTAAAGCAATCTTATTATGTCATCCATGACTTTAGCACCTAACTTCTGACCGAAAATCATTTCACATGTGTACCCTCTTCGCGAAGAAACCGCACCTTTTGTTCTTCCTATTAAAACTGTAAGATCAGTTGGAGTCATTCCACACTTAATCAGCAATGCCATATGATAGGCATCCGTTTTTAATTTGTCTCCGGTCAATAGATACAACCCAGATTTAAAATTTGGAGACACATTAAGTACTGCTTTCTCAAGATCACACCAAAGATCATCTGAATCTCGAATTATTTTTTCTGCTTTCAAATATTCTTTCAATTTAAAATAAGCGGAAGATATTCGTATGCTTTCAGGCACTTCTTTCTTAGCCTCACCTGCTTTCTGCAATGCCAGCAATTCATTCTTTAACCTCTCTCGTAAAATTTCTTTATCCCGATTTTCATTTGACATCGATTCCACTAAATCATCAGATTGAAAATCTTCCCCTTGTTCCAGTAAGGACTTCTCATTCTTACTTATTTTTTGTTTAGAAACATGTGTCTTAATGGTTGGTTCATTTTTTTCAGCAATAGTCTTTTTCAACAATGATATGTCATCCATCGCCTTTCTATATTGCATAACAGTCTTCATATTTCTATTTCGCAAACAAAGAATTATTATGCAAAGAACAAGAACAAAAAATAATGCTCCACAAGCGGCAAACATATAAATACGCATATTTTTTTCTGCTTTTTGTCGCATTCGCTCATGGTTCTGATAATTATATAGAGAAGACTGCATTACAACCTGTTCCCCATCATGTCTATCAAGATACTCATCCAATACTTCCCTATAGGATAGCGTGTATGAAAGTAACGAATCGGTATATGAATGTTCTCTCAGTTTTGGACACAAAAGCAAATTGTAACCTATTCTTTTATGATCATTGTTATTACTTTCTAACAACTGCAAAGCATAAAAATATGCAGTATCAGGAATATCGGCTTCAAGGTATATTTGAGATGCATATGCGTAAATAATATCACGATTTTTATCTGGTATGTTACCAGATATCACGGATCTTATTCCTCCAAGTGCTGTCCCCATATCACCTCTATGTAATGCATTAGCAGCAATATACATATCCTGAACGACTGTATCCTTATGAGAAATATTTTTCGCAATTTCACGAGCCTTTCTAAAACACGCTTCCCCCTGATCATAATGAGAGGAATGCATATATACAGCTCCCAGGAGCTGTATATTTCTCATTGCATTTATTGAATCGCTCTCCTTCAAAAGAAGATCAATACAATCTTTCAAATAAACGATAGCTTCATTATATAACCGCAAAGAATTTAACAGAGCACTGGTTTGGCTCAGTATGCGTATTCTGAGTTGATTATCTTCTCCTTCCGGCAATGCATCGAGGGCATCTTGAAAATAACGCAAGGCCATAGGAGCATCCCCCAAGTCGCTATATACTCGCCCTCCATAATATAATGCTTCTGGATAGAGGCCACTTTTCTTATGATTTGAATAGTATTTGATGACTGTAAGGATTACACTGTCGGAGGTATGCTTCACATAGGCCTTGTCTTGGGCTTTTATGCTAAGAAGGGCATGGAAATACCTGTCGCTTTCTTTTAGAGAGCTTACATCGATGCTATCAAGCCGCACTTGCATTTCCCGAGGCGAGTCGGAAACCTGCTCCGCAATTTCTTTAAGACGTGAATCGTGTACATTGCCAGTGCATCCCGAAATGATTAACAATAGAACATATAGTGTAATTTCAAAATATCTCATTCCTAATTACTTTTCCTGAATTATATAATCCCCTCCTCCACTACTCCCGACTCCGCTTCTCCCTAAATTCTAACTTATTATATATCTTTCTTTTCATGAGGTAAATTCACGTTTTCAAGGGTAAAGAAATCCAAATTTCGCACGTTTTCGAGGGTATAATAACGTTCTTTTCGCACGTTTTCAAGGGTTAATTCATCGCAAAGTTTCTAATGCTGTTTGGCTATCATATACCCATTTTAGGAGAAGGATGGAGATAGCGAAGAGTGCAAT
>CAZCZX010000183.1:0-6104 GCA_964503095.1 uncultured Sangeribacter sp. | reverse complement strand
TCAGCCCGGAGGGCTGATTATCTTTTTGTGGGGATTTTTTTGCATATCTGAAAAAAAAATTGTATTTTTGCAGCGCAATTGCAGATATTTAGCAACATATTTCAAATGCATCCTGTAAATTAACTCAAAAGCAACACTTAAATCAACGGCGACTTAGAAAATGGCAGCGATGTCATGCGCCAATTTAAACTCTTTATGATGGAAGAAAAGAAACCAAAAAGACCAAGAATCGGAGCTATTCCTACCTCTACCGAAAACACGGAACACAACGAACAGTATTTTCAGTCAAAACCTTATAAGGGAACTGAACGTCCGGATTTTGGCCAGCGCGGATTCCAACCCAGACCACGCACTACCTACCAGAACAGTTATTCCAACAGCTACCAAAACCGTGACGACAACGGCTACAACCGTCCTCAACGCCCTGCATATCAACCCCGCACAAACTCCTACAACAGGACGTATCAGACCAACAATTCCAATGAGGATGGCTACAAGAGATATAATTCTGATTCCGACTCTCAGACTTCAGCTTCAGAAAACTCATATCGCCAGCAGTCTGAATCCGGATACCAGCCCCGCCAGAACAGCTACAACCGTCAGAATAACTACGGAATGCAGCAAAAACGCCAGAACAACTACAACCGCCAGGGCGGCTACAACAACCGTCAGGGTAATCAGCAAGGCGGATACCAGAACCGTCAGGGCGGCTACAACCGTCAGAATGGTCAGCAGGGTGGATACCAGAACCGCCAGAATGGCTACAACCGTCAAGGCAACCAGCAAGGCGGATATCAGAAGCGCCAGAACAACTTCCAGAAAAATCAGCGCCCCGGAATGAAATTCACTCCGCGTCCTCGCCAGATCGACTACATTATCGATGACATCGATCCAAACGAACCGATCCGCCTCAACAAATTCATGGCGAATTCCGGCATCTGCTCTCGCCGCGAGGCTGACGAAAAGATCGCAGCAGGACAGGTGACTGTAAACGATGTTGTAGTAACAGAACTCGGAACCAAGATTAACCGCGACGATGTAGTGAAAATCGGCGACAAGGTAGTCACTCCCGAACGCAAGTGCTACGTTCTCCTCAACAAACCTAAGGATTGCGTCACTACAAGCGACGACCCCAACGGCCGCCTCACAGTCCTTGACGTAGTCAAAGGGGCTTGCCAGGAAAGAATTTACCCCGTAGGACGTCTCGACCGTAACACTACAGGCGTACTTCTGCTCACTAACGACGGTGAACTCGCTTCTAAGCTCACTCATCCGAAATTCGTAAAGAAGAAGATATATCACGTCTGGACAGATAAGGACATCACCGAAGAAGACATGCAGCGCATCGCCGACGGCATCGAACTCGAAGACGGTGAAATCCACGCTGATGCTATCTCATATGCCAACGACACTGACCGCAATCAAGCCGGCATTGAGATCCACAGCGGACGCAACCGCATCGTGCGCCGTATTTTCGAGCACCTCGGCTATCGCGTCACAAAACTTGACCGTGTCTACTTCGCCGGCCTTACGAAGAAAAACCTTCCCCGTGGCCGCTGGAGATACTTAACTCAGGAAGAAGTTAACTTCCTCCGCATGGGTTCATTTGAATAAACTCTCAACCAAACGATAAAATGCAAAAGATTAAACGAACTACCGTCAAGGCACTTCTTGCTGACCCTGATAAATACATCGGCACTGAAGTGGATGTCAAAGGATGGGTCCGTACCCGCCGTGGCAATAAAAACGTGGCGTTTATCGCTCTCAACGATGGATCATCAATCAAGAATGTTCAGATTGTGGTAGATTTTGCCAAGATTCCTGAAGATTCCCTTAAAGATGTGACTACCGGAGCATCTATCCATGTCCAGGGCCAGGCAGTGGCTTCTCAAGGTAAGGGTCAGGCCATTGAAATCCAGGCTGATGAAATTGAACTCTATGGAACAGCAAGCGTGGCTGACTATCCTCTTCAGAAGAAAGGCCATTCTCTTGAATTCCTTCGCGAGATAGCACATCTGCGTCCACGTACCAACACTTTCGGTGCCGTGCTACGTATCCGCCACGCTCTCGCTTACGCTATCCACAAATTCTTCAACGACAAGGGATTCTATTATTTCCACACTCCGCTCATCACAGCCTCTGACTGCGAAGGTGCAGGAGCTCAGTTCCAGGTGACTACTCTTCCCCTCGAAGAACTCCCAACCACTAAAGATGGAAAAGTGGATTACTCTCAGGATTTCTTCGGAAAAATGGCTTCCCTGACAGTGAGCGGACAGCTTGAAGGTGAACTTGGTGCGACAGCACTCGGCTGCATCTACACTTTCGGCCCGACATTCCGTGCTGAAAACTCCAACACTCCGCGCCACCTCTCCGAATTCTGGATGATTGAGCCTGAGATGGCATTCTACGAGATTGAAGACAACATGGACCTTGCAGAGGAATTCGTGAAGTATTGCATCTCTTATGCTCTTGAGCATTGTAGAGACGACATCGAGTTCCTTGCAGAGCATTTCGACAAAGATCTTGTGGATCGCCTGAATTTCGTAATCAACAATGACTTCGTGCGTCTCCCTTACACTGAGGGTATAAAGATTCTCGAAGAAAGTGGCAAGAAATTCGAATTCCCTGTATATTGGGGTGTTGACCTTGCTTCTGAGCATGAACGCTACCTTGTAGAGCAGCATTTCAAGAAGCCGGTAATCCTCACCGACTATCCGAAGGAGATCAAGGCATTCTACATGAAACTCAACGACGACGGAAAGACTGTCCGCGCAATGGATGTCCTTTTCCCAAAGATCGGCGAGATCATCGGAGGAAGCCAGCGTGAAGAGAACTATGACAAACTGAAACAAAGAATGGAAGAGCAGGGACTTGAAGGTATGGATTGGTATCTCGACACCCGCAAGTTTGGCACTGTTCCTCACAGCGGTTTCGGCCTTGGTTTCGAACGCCTCATCCTGTTCGTGACCGGTATGCAGAACATCCGCGACGTGATTCCATTCCCAAGATATCCGAACAACTGCGAATTCTAATGCGCCGTCTATTAGGAATATTAATAATAATTTTCTACCTCTCTTGCAGCCTGACAGCTCAAGAGAGGACCGATTCAGTCTCTCCTGTCGATGATGGGGGAGACCTTGTTGTGAGTATAGTCTCCTGCGCTCCAGGCCCCGATGTGTATGAGCTTTGCGGCCATGCAGCACTGCGTATCCGCAACGAAAAAATGGATTCCATTTGGAATTTTGGGATTTTCGATTTCACCTCTCCCAATTTCATCTACCGTTTTTGCAAGGGTGAGACCGACTATCAGGTGTATGGATACCAGTTTAATAGATTCATGCCTCCATATGTGATGCGCGGATCGCGAGTGATGGAGCAGGTGCTGAATCTTACTCAGGAAGAAGCCCAAAATCTCAGGGAGATGCTTCAGGTGGAATCTCTTCCTCAAAATCGCACCTATCGCTACAACTATGTGCGCGACAACTGTGCCACTCGTCCTTGGAAGCGAGTCACTCAGTCGACTGATAGGGATATTGAATTGCAAGACACTCTCTATTTCCCTACTTTTCGCAGCGAAATGAGGCATTTCCATAGCCACTATCCATGGTATCAGTTTGGCATCGACCTTGTATTGGGAAGTGGTCTTGACTATCCTCTTGCAAAAGATGAGGATATATTCGCCCCTCCGGTTCTTGCCGCAAAAATGGCTAACGGAAGAATTGGGGGTCAGCCCCTTGTCAAAGAGACAAATATCGTATTCCCTGGATATGAAGATGCCACTCTTCCTCCCACTCCATGGTATCTCACCCCAATGACTGTAGGAATCATTATGCTCCTCATCAGTCTTGGCACGATGTTTGCTTATATCTTTAAGAGGAAACTCTGGAAGTGGTGGATATCACTCTATTTCATCGTGACAGGCATTGCAGGATGCATAGTGGCATTTCTCGTATTCTTCTCAGAGCATGAAGCCACATCTCCCAACTTGCTTATCTATTGGCTCAATCCCTTGCAGCTGATTGTTGGCATAGGGATATGGATAAAGTCGTGGAAGAAAGTGCTGAATATGATGGCTATCTATAACGTCGTTGCAGCTTTGGTGCTGACCATCCTATTGGGAGTCACATCACTGTCAAGCCAAGTAGTAAATAGCGCTGTCTGGCCGATGCTTTGGAGCGTCCTTCCCCTCTCCAACACAATACTCTATTACACAAATTTCTTCAAAAAGAAAAAATAACATAAAGCGCAGCCCATGGAAAGCAGGCATTCCTGCCTGCGCCCTGGAACGGACGGCTTCCCAGCCGTCCGAGAGCCCTAAAGGCTCTTTAATAAAAAAAAACTATAAGATAAATTAAGAGTGCGAAACTTAAATAAACATAGATTGCTCACTTCGGTGCTCTGCGGCCTCGTCGGTATCTCGACGGTTGCTTTGGCAGATCCTACCCGTCCTAAACTTGTGGTCGGGATAATGGTCGACCAATTGCGCACTGACTATATCGACTTTCTGAGCGCCCGCTTTGGAAAAGAAGGGTTCAATCTTCTGAAAAACCGTGGTCTTTACCTCAAGAATGTTGACTATAATGTCAAGGACTTGGATGTGGTCAGTTCTACGGCTATTGTCTATACCGGCAATTATGCCCCTTCTTCCGGTATTCCGGCAGAGAAAATCTATGATCCTGCTTCAAAATATCCTCTCCCGGTGCTTCATGAACCAGGAACTCTTGGCAACTTTACCAACGAAACCTATAGCCCCGCAGCACTCCGACTCTCTACCTTGAGCGATGAATTAGCTGTGGATGGGGTAGGACTTGGAGCAATATATAGCATTTCTCCCGATCCTATGCAAGCCATAATCATGGCAGGGCATGGCGGTAGCAGTGCGTTTTGGATCTCGGATGAAAATGGGAAATGGGCCACTACTACTTACTATAAGGAAGTGCCTACCAGCATCCAACAGCGCAATTATCAGAAACCCCTCTCAGAGCGACTCGACACTATGGTGTGGACCCCGAGCCGACCCCTTGACACTTACGAGGGCGTTCCTGCGCAGAAGAAATATTTCCCATTCAGGCATACTTTCCCGAAGAAAGGGGATTCAAGATATGTGGATTATAAGCAATCGGCGCTTGTAAATACTGAGGTGACAGATGTTGCCATCGACTATCTGCAGCATCTTCAGCTTGGGCAGCGTGGCGACGTGATTGATATGCTTAATATCGGCTACACAGTAGCTCCATATAAGCATACTGCCGATGGAGACCTTCGGCTCGAGATGCAAGACAGTTATCTTCGTCTCGACGCCCAACTTGGTAGGCTGCTAAAGGCAATAAATGAAAGTGTTGGTCTTGACAATACATTGATTTTCCTCGTATCTACAGGATATTTTGATGACGCGGCAGAGGATGAAGCCCGCTACCGCATACCGACTGGCAAATTTTCAATGAAACGCGCCGTATCGCTTCTCAACTCATTTCTGAGTGCCAAGCATGGCAACGACCAGTATGTCGACGGCAGTTACCGCAATATGATCTATCTGGATCATAAGACACTTGAGCGCCATGGTCTTGACCTCGCTGATGTAAGGCGGGATGCTCGAGATTTCTTGGTGCAGATGAGCGGAGTTGCAGATGTCAAGTCGCTGACAGATATTGTGGGCGAGACTACACCCGAACTTCGGAGAATCAGTCGCGGACTTGACCCCAAAAGTGCAGGAGACATCAGGCTTGAATTTGCACCCGGGTGGACCATCAACGATGATGTGCGTCTTCCTGTGCTGACATGGCAAGTGAGAGAAGCGAGTCCTGCGACTCCGGCTTTCCTAATGGGCCCCGGAATCACTGCCAAGACCGAAACAGGGGAGGTGAACGCAACTGCAATTGCTCCTACGCTCAGTTCCCAAATGAGAATCCGAAGCCCCAACGGAGCCTTCGACAAGCCACTCTCTTTTTAAGTTAATGCATAATGCATAATTCATAATGCATAATGTATAATTCAGGGGAAAAGATAAATATCAAGTTAGCGTCGGAGAGGCGAATTGTGGCTATTGGTAAAAATTTTGCATTCTGAATTATGAATTATGCATTAAATTGACTATCTTTGCACTT
>CAZCZX010000182.1:0-6136 GCA_964503095.1 uncultured Sangeribacter sp. | reverse complement strand
TATATGGGTCTGCATGGAATGGATTTTATGGCAGAATCAGGCCTTCCTTAAGCAACGTAAGGGAATCAGCCGGGCTAAGTTCAGAATCAGGAAGAAGATCGAAGCCTGATGGCTGCGCCACTTGCAAGCGAGCAAAGCGAGAATGCTGCACTCCCCGCTTAAATACGCTCTCAATCTCATCTATAAGATTGATACGCGCTTTGTTGACAATATTTGTGCTCTCAATCACTGTATTCTCGTTGAATCTTGCACCCCCAAACTTCACCTTATATTTCTTTGGATTTCCCTTGATAGTGACTCCAAACTTGAAAGGTATCGGAGATTTCAACACCGACAAGTGGTAGTCGAAATCCATATCAAAGTTATTGTAGCCATAGACTCCCAAGCGGTAACGATCAATGTTGAAGGCAAAGGGATATACGCGCAATAGTCCATCCTCCACGGTCATCTCGACATTAAGTTTGTGGATGGTATTGTCAGATTTATCTTTAAACCCGAGCCACTTCCCTAATGTGCGATATTTCTTTGGGTCGATAAATGCCAGATTATCGCCAGTGATTCTTATTGCGGCATTCAGACTTGGGAGTGAAAGATTCATGCCGGAATCAATACGGCAAGTGGCTGCTATATCCGCACCGATTGTGCCGGAAAAGTCATGCATCAAAGGAGTGATGGAGTCGATGGCCGGCACAAGGCTCACAAATTTTGATATATTGAAGTTGTTAACTTCTAATCCAAATCCAATATGCATATTTTCCACCTTTGGCGCTGAATAGAGAGCAGAGACCGTGACATTGCCGGCATCAGAATCTGCCTTGATATTGTGGATGTTGACCGCACCATCATAGAGTAATAGGTCGCCACCCATATTCTGCAAATCGAAATCGCCGTATAGCAAATGATTTGCTTGAATATTGAGCTGCGCATCTATATTGACAGGAATGAGCACCGGAGAAGAGCGCCCGGGGCCTCTCTTAGAAAGGGCGTCAAGACGCGCCTGTAATGATTTGTCATCAGCAGTAGAGAATTTGCTAACCTTTCCATGACGTCGATCAGACGCATATGAAGCACCAGTGAACACAGTAGCCGACAACTCATTGATGTCGATAGTGTCACTGAGCAGTGAGAAATTGCCTTTGAGATTATTGTCAGTCTTGGCTGTCATCGCACGCCTGACATTTGTCACAAGCCCTGACAAGGCCAAATCAGACTTTCCGGCACGCAATGTTATATTAGAAATATTGACTGTGTCATTATTAAACTTTAAATCTACAGTCGAAATCTTATTTCTAAGAGGGAAAAAGGGAGTCAGTAGATGTGCATTTCGAGTATTGACAGAGCCTTTCAATTTCCATTCGTTGAGAAAGCGGCTGAACTGCTCCGTAAGATTCCACACTAAAACCTCCTCATCATCAGCATCTACATCTCCATATACTCTCCGTATGCGTTTTCTATGCATACGAGACTCATAGACATATTTATAAACCTTTGCCGGAGGGATATACGACATTTCTCTATGATACGCAGGCTTTTTCTTTTGCATTTGCTTCTTTTGAGAATTAGAGGGCATTTTCAAGAGAGACGCCTTCACCTTTGTATCAGAAAGGATCACCCTGTCGGATAGTGTGCCTGCCGAAACTTTACCAATTAAAAGATCGGCCAATATTTCAGGTATCTTTCCCGCATTTTTCGCCTCTTGAAGTTTAACCTTTCCGCCAATGTTGCGTATGCGTGCACCTGCACTGTCTTTAAGAGCAATGATATTGAATCTTCCCACTTTCAAATCTCCGGTTATCGGCATTTTTGAGGAGGCATTCAAACTTATTGCACCCAGTGCCAAGTCCACACCGCTGACAAGAATAGTGGCTGTATCCACAGCCAACCTTGCATTGAGAAGCGGAAGATTGTCGACTATGCGATTTGAATCAAAATCTATTTTGGCTTTTCCAATCTCCACCATTTTGCTGGTGTCGGCAGTCAGGAAATAGACATTATTGGCAGTCACAGTGCCGTCGGCAACCAGACTTTGAAGATGATTCACATCAAGCATAGAGACACTTCCTTTCGCCTTGACATCAGCAGATATTTTACCGGCCAGATAGCCGGAGATTTTTTCCTTTATGATAGGGGGAAGATCTTCAAAATCCAAATTACCCTCCACTTTTGCATCAAACGAAGGGTCGGAAACCGGAGTTGAAATGAATGCGGAGGCCTGCAGCTTTGTGCCAGGACCTGCAATAGAAAAGCGTTGCAAATCCACAACCGTCCGGTCGGGAAGATTGGTAAAAGTATTCACTGAAACCTCAAAACCAATATCGCGAAGCTTTGCATTGCCATATTTCAAAATTGATGGGGGCATTGATATGTCGATGCGGGCTGTCGGAATTGTGTCAGTGGCAAGATTCATCGGTTTGAGAAGTTCGAATCTTCCCTTGACATTAGCGTTGGTAGAGAAATATGGGGGATAAAGCCGATGTTCTTGTCGGATTGAGTCAGGAAGAAGGGTAAGCAAATCGCTAAGAGCCACAGGCATTAAATCGACATTGACCTTTCTTAAAATTGGATCACTTTTAAGGTCAAGTTCGGCTGTTGCAATTGCTTTTATGAAAGCCCCTTGAAGTTCCATCTGATCAATCGCTACAAGTTCCGGATTTTCAGGATTCCAATATAATTTCCCATTAAGTCCAAAGCTGATTTGCTCAAGGTTAGTGACAATGGCAGCTTTGGGAGATGTGACATTGCCACTGATTTTCAAGCGATAAGTTGGTTGTTCTCTTCCATCGACAGCGGCATCAGTCAGCAATAATACAGAGGCAGATGTGGAATCAGCGGCATTGTAGAAGCGTATTTCCTTTGGATGATCAAGTGCAAATCGATCGAGTCGAATACCGGGAATTTTTGATTTTGATTCTGTAGAATCTGCTGGAATCTTTATGATGTCATAATTTGCTGTTCCATCATGGGCAATCACAAGATTTACGCCCAATCCTCGTAACACCACATTATGGAGCGACAATTCATCGTCTATGAGGAGACGCTTTATGTTAAGTGAGCCAGCAAGATAGTCAAGGGTAAGAAGAGAATCTGCATAATTGGGGAGCAGACCTTTTTGCTTTGCAGATAGAGAGTTGAAGGCATGAGATACCACGGAAAGGTCTTCCACTTCAATGCCGAGTATGGGGAAATGGGGATGGAATCCGAGCTTTAATTTCCCAATTTTGACATGCCCGTCGACATAATCGTTGGCTAAATCCTCTATCATTGGAGCAAAACGATCGGAGTCAATATATTTGACGGCGCATAAAAGTAAGATGCAAACGAGGCCTACGACCGACAGGAGTGTCCAGCCGGAGATTTTTAATGCTTTTACGAAAAGATTTCTCTTCTTCTCTACTCCTTTACTCTCATTATCCTCCATACTGCATTTTTACATTTATTTACAAAATTACATAAATAACAAATAAAATGCAAATAATTATTATCATAAATTGTCGTTCCATATGTTGAGAACTTCTCTCAGGGTGGTAAAATATGAAAAAAAAGTTGTTTTTGACGAGATTACTTTGAAAAAACGACAAATTTCATTAATTTTGCCATTTAATCTTACCATCATGAGACGAATTTTATCATATATCTGTATTCTATTGTCAGTCTTGACATTATTCTCTGCGTGCGAAAGAGAATCTGAAAAGAAACACAAGATTGGAGTGTCTCAATGCAGCGGCGACTATTGGCGCCAGAAGACCAATCTTGATATGCAGGTGGAACTTCTTAACCATCCGGATGTCCAACTCGACTTCCGCAATGCTGAAAACGACTCAAAGCGTCAGGAAGAAGATGTGCGATACTTCATCGATAATGATTACGACCTCATTATTCTCTCGCCTAATGAGTCAGAACCACTTGCAGAGGTAGTGAAAGAGGCAAAAGCAAAAGGTATACCAGTGATCACATTCGATCGCCAAGTAAGCGGAGACGATTATACAGCCCACATGGAGGTAGACAACTTCGAACTTGGCAGGGCTGCTGCAAAATTTGCATCTTCTCATGAGAAAAAGCCATTGAAGATAATCGAGATTTGCGGCCCCCAGTCTGCTTCGCCCGCTCAACTCCGGCATGAAGGTTTCATTGCAGGCATCAAAGAAAATCCATCCGCTGAAGTGCTTGCAAGTGTATGCGGAGAATGGGACAATGCAAGATCGAGCCAATTAATGGATTCTCTTTTAGTGATATATCCTGAAACAAACTTTGTTTTTGCTCATACCGACCATATGGGAATCGGAGTTTCTGATGCCTTGAAAAAACATGGTCGTGAGGATATTGCAATCGTGGGTATCGACGGATTCCCAACCCCGGGACTTAAAGGAGTCTCCGATGGAGATTTGACCGCCACTTTCCTTTATCCTACAGAAGGGGAGCGCCTGCTTAGAATTGCCCTTGCCGTATTAAACGGTGAACCTTATGAGCGAATCACACGCGTGGCTCCACTTCCTCCAATAGATGCCTCAAACGTCAATATTCTGCTCGCCCAAGACAGTCTGCTCAATGAAAGGACTTCAAAGATCTCGCTCCTCAACGACAAAATCGACCAGCAACTTATGCGCTATAATACGCAGAAGGTGTTTCTATGGGGTACGATAGCAATCGTATTGTTGCTGATAGGACTCGTTTTCGTAATGCTTTGGAACATCAATGCCCACCGTCGCCATCACTTGGAACTGGAGTCAAAAAACAATCAGCTTCAAGAAGAGAAAGAAAAGCAGGAGAGACTCTATGAGCAACTTGAGGATGCCACAAAATCCAAACTGATATTTTTCACAAATGTCTCCCACGACCTCCGCACTCCCTTGACTCTTATAGCCGGGCCAGTGGAGCAGGTGGCTGAAGATCCCACACTTTCTCCACGCAGCCGTTCTCTTATCCAGCTTACAAAAAAGAATGTTGGAATTCTCCGCCGTTTGATCGACCAAATCCTTGATTTTCGCAAGTATGAGAATGGCAAGACGGAAAAGAAACTCTCAGAAGTTGATTTTGGTAGCCTTTTGAAAGATTGGACAGAGTCTTTTAAAGAAGCTGCACGCAAACGCGACATTCAGCTGGCAATCGATATTAAAACCGACCATCTGCCTACCGTAGCCGTAGATGTGGAGAAAATGGAAAGAGTTTTCTTCAATATTATGAGCAATGCCCTAAAGCATACGCCCGACAATGGAAAAATCACTGTATCTTATGCTCAGACAGACACTGATGTATCATACTCTGTCAAAGATACAGGTTGCGGTATCGATGCAAGCGAAATCGAAAGAATTTTCGACCCCTTCTATCAAGCAGAAGGTGCAAATCCTAAAGGATCAGGCATAGGGTTGGCACTCACCAAGGCTTTTGTAGAACTTCATGGCGGCTCAATCTCAGTAAAAAGTGATAAAGGAAAGGGTAGCGACTTTACCGTAACTATACCAATCCGACATACAGAAAACACACTGACAGTAGATTCAACCACATCGTGTCAAGATATAGAAAATGAGCTATCACCTGCAGACATGCTGGATGATGACTTCCGCAAAGATAAACCCACGATGCTTGTCGTAGACGACAACCAAGATATCCGGTCTCTTCTTAGCGATCAGCTTGGCGAAGAATACAATATCCTTACTGCTGCCGATGGCCTCCAAGGATTGCGCATGGCCACTAAGTATGTCCCGGATATCATAATCTGCGATGTGATGATGCCCTTGATGGATGGAATGGAATGTGTAAAAAGTATCAAGGAAGAAATTTCCACTTCTCATATTCCTGTGTTGATGCTGACCGCCTGCTCTCTCGATGAGCAGCGGGTCGCCGGTTATGACAATGGTGCTGATGCATATATTTCAAAACCATTCAATCTTGAAGTGCTTGCTGCAAGATGCCGCAACCTTCTTGCCAACCGCCGTCGCATCCGAGACCTTTATTCCAAAGGAGCATCTGACACTCGCAAAAATTCTGACAAAAAATCTAATGCGAAGCCAACCAAACCTATCCATCGCCCCAACGACGTAGAAAGCGACTTCTATACCCATTTCGTAGAACTGGTGGAGGAACGCATCTCCGACCCGGACTTGCAGATAACCGAACTCGCTGCTCAAATGGGTCTCGG
>CAZCZX010000181.1:1471-6161 GCA_964503095.1 uncultured Sangeribacter sp. | reverse complement strand
AATCGCTGCTGGAAAAGAAGTCATTGAAACTATAACTTTGTTTTTCATATCAGGCATTGTGAGCTGCAGCCATTATCACTTCAGAAATAGTTGGATGCCCGAAAATAATATTCTTCATACTTTCGAGTGTTGCACCGGCATTCATCAGGTCGGCACATTGCTGGGCAAGGTCGGCTGCCTCTACTCCCATGATATGGGCTCCTATCAGCAAACCATTATCCTTGCGGAAGATCAGTTTGCAAAGACCATCCGGCTCTCCCATTGCAAGTGCCTTACCATTGGCGCGGAAGAAACTTTGACCCTTACGGATCTCAATTCCCTGCGCCTTGCAGGCTTCTTCAGTGAGACCAACTATACCACATTCAGGCACAACAAAGACAGCACTCGGCACAATTTCAAAGTTGATCTTATCTTCTTTGCCGTCGATAGCATTCAAAGCATGGATTCCTTGGAATGTAGCCACATGAGCGAGCATCATCTTTGCATTGACGTCGCCAATGGCATATATATGAGGTATATTCGTACGCATCCAGTCGTCCACTACAATTCCTTTGGGAGAATACTCCACGCCTGCGGCTTCGAGATTAAGACCATCTACTCGCGGTGCTCTTCCTACTGCCATCAGAAGATCAGTGCTTACTACTGTCTCTTCCTTTCCTTTGGCCTCATAGGTCACCACGATTTCATAATCCTCGTTCTGCTCAATTTTCTTTGCAGCCGCTCCTGTGACAATAGTAATGCCTTTCTTGGAAAGAGTCTGCTTTAGACGTTTGGCAATATCGGCATCAAACGGAGGGAGAATCTGCTTCATAAACTCTATCACAGTCACCTTCGACCCGAAAGATGCAAAGATATTGGCGAATTCCATTCCAATCACTCCCCCTCCAATGATGGTAAGTGACTCAGGAATATATTCAATGTCGAGCATTTGAGTGGAATCCTTAACGCATTCGAGATCATGCCCTTCAATTGGGAGCGATTTCGAAGTTGAGCCTGTAGCGATAATGAAATAGTCTGCGTTATATTCATTTCCTTCAGCCACCACAGTGTTAGCGTCCTTAAAAGAAGCCTTGGCATTCACTACATTCACCTTTGCAGCCTTCAGCATTGAGTCAATTCCCGAACGAAGTGTGTCTACTACCTCCTTCTTGCGCTCGACTACCTTATTGTAGTCGAGCGTGAAGGTGAAATCGTCTACACCAAACTTGTCAGCGTCCTTGAAAGATGCTACCATTTCGGCATTACGGCATAAGCATTTAGTAGGTATGCACCCTTCGTTGAGGCATGTGCCACCAAGGCGGTCGCCATTAAAAAGCGTCACCTCATGACCTCTTTTTGCTGCCTCCAAAGCCGTCTCATACCCACCTGGACCTGCTCCTATTATAATTATCTTCATAATTATGCGTTTTTGAGAGCCTTGTAATTGAGGATGGGATTCTTGGCTGCTGTAGTCTCGTCGAGTTTGCGCACTATTGTGGTCAAAGGTGCGTTCTTCACTTCATCCGGAGTCTCGCGTGCTTCCTTTGCCACCTTATGCATCACTTCGATAAACTCATCAAGAGTCTCAAGACTTTCAGTCTCAGTAGGCTCTATCATCATTGACTCATGGAAGAGAAGCGGGAAATAGATTGTAGGAGCATGGAAACCATAGTCGAGAAGACGTTTGGCTACATTAAGGGTAGTGACTCCTGTCGATTTATCTTTGAGTCCATCGAATACGAATTCATGCTTGCATGCGCCTTCGATAGGAAGCAGATAATCATCCTTTAGGCTCTCCTTAATATAGTTGGCATTCAAAGTGGCCATCGGCCCGACTTCCTTAATTCCTTCCTTGCCAAGGCTGAGGATATAGGCGTACGCCTTCATCATCACTCCAAAGTTGCCAAAGAATGTAGAGACGCTGCCAAGTGCATCATCACCATTTTCCACATAGAACTTACCGTTCTCATCTTTCTTCACATGAGGATTAGGTAGGAACTGAACAAGATGTTTAGCCACGCCCACCGGACCACTGCCGGGTCCGCCACCTCCGTGAGGGGTAGAGAAGGTCTTGTGGAGATTAATATGCATGATGTCAAAGCCCATATCGCCAGGACGTACTTTCCCAAGAAGAGGATTGAAATTGGCTCCATCATAGTAGAGCAATCCTCCAGCATCATGTACGAGTTTTGCAATCTCAAGAATCTCGGTCTCAAACATACCAAGTGTATTGGGATTTGTCATCATGATGCCTGCTATCTCATCATTGAGCAATGGCTTCAGATCCTCGATATCTATTGATCCGTTGGGACGGCTTTTCACTTCTACCACTTCCAACCCTGCAACCATAGCTGACGCAGGATTAGTGCCATGTGCAGAGTCAGGAACAATCACTTTCTTGCGCTTATGGTCGCCGCGTGCCTCGTGATAACTTCTCATCACCATTAGGCCGGTCAACTCTCCGTGAGCGCCTGCATATGGATTGAGAGTAAACTCCTCGAATCCCGCCAGTTTGGCAAGTGCATTTTGAAGATTCCAATAGAGTTCGAGAGCTCCTTGTGCTGTCTCCGGATTCTGTAGAGGGTGAAGTTCTGCAAACTGGGGCATTGTCGCCACTTCCTCATTGATCTTTGGATTATACTTCATAGTGCAACTGCCAAGAGGATAGAAACCGGTGTCTACTCCAAAGTTCTTATTAGAGAGATTGGTATAATGGCGCACTACGTCAAGTTCCGACACCTCCGGGAGTTCCAACGGTTGGGTGCGGAGAAGATCTGAAGGGATTTCCTTTTCTCCTTCTGTGCCAAATTCATTTTTCGGCAATTCATAACCTACACGGCTGGGACGTGAGAGTTCAAATATCAGTTTATCGTAGTATTTCATCTGCTTAGGCCTCCAGCATTAAAGTTACAAATTCGTCGATTTCTTCCTTGGTTCTCTTCTCTGTGACTGCAAATTCTACAAGTCCATTGCCAAGATCCAGACCTCCCATATATCCCTTCGATGCAAGATATTCATTCACTTTCTTTATGTCAAGATCAGTCTTGACAGTAAATTCTTTGAGGAATGGCTTGTCAAATGCCTTATGGAATTTCCCAGTGGCAAGGAGTTTATTATATAGATAGTGAGCACCATCGCAACTGAGTTTATTCACTTCCTCAAGACCCTTTTTGCCCATCAATGCCACGTAGATAGTAGCATAGAGTGCCATCAGACTCTGGTTTGAGCAAATGTTTGAGGTGGCCTTTTCGCGACGGATATGCTGCTCGCGAGCCTGAAGTGTAAGCACGAATGCGCGTTTTCCGTCGGCATCTTTAGTGGCTCCTACTACTCTGCCCGGCATCTTGCGAAGCTGTGCTTTAGAGCAAGCCATGAATCCGAGGAATGGTCCACCAAACTGCATCGGCATGCCGAGAGTCTGGCCATCACCACAAGCAATATCAGCACCCCACTCTGCCGGCGTGCGAAGCACTGCAAGTGTCGATGGGTCGCAAGTCATAGTCATAAGAGCTTTCACAGAGTGCACTTTATCAGCAACTCCAGTGAAATCTTCAATTATACCATATTTATTCGGACATGGCACTATCACTCCTGCCACATCTCCTCCTTCCAATGCCTGATAAAGTGCGTCAAGATCTGTCACGCCTTCCTTCTCTGGAACGACTGTCAGGTCGATGCCATGAAACTTGGTATAAGTCTTCACTACTTCAAGCACTCGCGTTGCCACAGTAGAAGAGACAAGAACTCGATTCTTCTTTTTAGCAGAAGCCACCATCATCATCGCAGCCTCAGCTGTTGCAGTGGCACCATCATACATTGATGCGTTGCTTGCCTCCAATCCGGTAAGTTCGCATATCATGCTCTGATATTCGAAAATATACTGGAGTGTTCCTTGTGAAATCTCCGGTTGATAAGGAGTGTATGCAGTATAGAACTCGCTGCGTGATAGAAGATGTCCGATCACTGATGGAGAGTAATGATCATAGACGCCACCACCTCCAAATACAATCAATCGTGAGTTTTTTTCGCCAAGTTCCTGAAAATGCTTGCGCAATTCCACCTCCGACATAGCGGAAGGGATTTCATATTCACCTTTGAAGATTACTTCCTCAGGGATATCGGAGAAAAGATCGTCGGTTGAATTCACACCGATCTTATCGAGCATCACCTTGATGTCTTCTTCGGTATGCGGAATATATCTGTTCATTTCTTTAATTCATAATTCATAATGCATAATTCATAATTATTTGCATATGTTGAGTTCCATTGCCAAAATCAAACTCACCTTTCATTATGCATTAAGAATTATGCATTATGCATTAAGTTAATTACTCTTCGCAGATTTTAGCGTATGCTTCTGCATCAAGAAGTGCTTCTACTTCAGATGGGTCAGAAACCTTTACCTTCATGATCCAGTTCTCGAAAGCATCCTGGTTGATAAGGCCCGGTTCGTCTTCAAGTGCTTCGTTGATTTCTACCACTTCTCCGCTTACCGGTGAATAGAGGTCGGAAGCTGCCTTTACTGACTCCACTGCACCGAATTCTTCTCCTGCAGTGACTTCGTCGCCAACTTCTGGCATATCTACATATACGATGTCGCCAAGAGCATGCTGAGCATAGTCTGTGATACCAACAGTTGCAATTTCGCCCTCAAGGCTTACCCATTCGTGAGATTCCGCATAGCGGAGATTTTCTTTGATTGTCATATCTT
>CAZCZX010000181.1:0-1371 GCA_964503095.1 uncultured Sangeribacter sp. | reverse complement strand
CTTACCCATTCGTGAGATTCCGCATAGCGGAGATTTTCTTTGATTGTCATATCTTTTTTATTTAATGCATAATTCATAATGCATAATGCAGAATCATACTATTCAAATACATCATGAAAATGCTATAGTTAATAATATTTCTTTCTATAATTGGAGCAACTCAAGAAAATACATAAAGTTGTATCTTTTACAACAACAGGAATAATCCGTCAAAATTATGCATTATGAATTATGAATTGCTGAGAAATTATTTTTTATAGTTCTTGTCGTAGAAGCGTTTTTTGACTACTTTGCCGGGGAAAGTCTTTTTGCGGATGCGTACTTCCACTTCAGTGCCAAGTTTGTCGAAAGGCTTCTGTATCATTGCCATTGCCACTGACTTGCCAGTTGAGATAGAGCGATAGCCAGTAGTGATTTCTCCTACCACTTCCCCATTCACTTCTACAGGATAGCCATGGCGAGGAATAGCATTGCCTTCAAGTTCTATACCTACGATACGGCGTTTCACGCCCTCGGCTTTCTGGAGGGCAAGAGCCTCCTTGCCGATGAATTCTTCCTTGTCGAGTTTGACAAACATGGAGAGACTTGCTTCGATTGGAGTAATGTCGGCTGAAAGTTCATCGCCATAGAGTGGAAGTCCTACCTCAAAACGAAGGGTGTCGCGACATCCGAGACCGCAAGGTTGCACACCGGCCTCTATCAGTTTATCCCAAAGACGGACAGTGAAATCATGAGAACCATACACCTCGAAACCATCCTCGCCTGTATAACCGGTACGGCTGATGATCACATCTTCTCCTTCAAGATGATATGTCTTGAAGTTATAGAAAGCAATTTCTTCCAGGGGCAGACCAAGGATTTTAGAAAGCACCTCTTCAGCCTTTGGACCTTGAACAGCGAGTTCTCCATAATATGGGCTTTCGTTTTCTACATTGATATCATATCCCTCTGCCTTTTCAAAAATCCAAGCTACATCCTTTGCAATGTTTGCTGCATTGATCACAAGGAAGAACTCGTTGTCGTTCACCTTATATACAAGGAGGTCGTCGACAGTACCGCCGTTTTCATAGCACATCATGCCATAGAAAATCTGTCCATCGGGTGCTCCTGCCACATCATTGACGAATATGTGCTGAACAAATTTCTCTGCTTCCGGACCTTTCACACGTACCTCGCCCATATGGCTGACGTCGAAAACGCCTACCTCATTGCGGACCGCATTATGCTCCGTTGTGATGTCCTTATACTGTATAGGCATATCAAAACCGCCGAAGGGCGACATGAGTGCCCCAAGTTTCACATGGCGGTCGTGAAGGCATGTTTTCACGAGATTTTCTTCCATTGTAATCGTTATATTAGTTAGATTTATGT
>CAZCZX010000180.1:4623-6258 GCA_964503095.1 uncultured Sangeribacter sp. | reverse complement strand
TTTAATTTTGAATTAAAT
Organism: uncultured Sangeribacter sp.; assembly: GCA_964503095.1. GTDB lineage: Bacteria > Bacteroidota > Bacteroidia > Bacteroidales > Muribaculaceae > Lepagella. Next base: position 6,240 of record CAZCZX010000180.1, on the reverse strand, counting down.
TATTTTAACATTATTTTTGTGTATTTTTTATGTCATAATTAGGATTGCTTGAAATATTTTTGTAACTTTGAGCATTGAAAATAAAAAACGACATTTAATATACCTACATTATAATGGAACAGACACTTGTCATTTTAAAACCATCAGCGATAGAAAGAGGCTTGGTAGGCGACATCATCAGCCGCATCCAAAATAAGGGTCTCATCATAACAGGAATGAAGATGATGCAGCTTGATGAAAAAATATTGCGCGAGCATTATGCACACCTTGTAGACCGTCCATTCTTTCCATCAATTGTGGAGTCTATGACAGCATCACCTGTGATCTGCATGGTGCTGAAAGGTGTAGACGCGGTAGAGGTATTCCGCAAGATGACAGGTGTGACAAATGGAAGAAAGGCTGAGCCCGGCACTCTTCGTGGCGACTACTGCATGAGTGGACAAGCAAACATCGTTCACGCGTCAGACAGCGTTGAGAATGCAAAGATCGAGATCAACCGATTCTTCAAGCCGGAGGAAGTGCTTGATTACACTCCAGCGAATGTAAAGTTCCTATATGCTGACGACGAAATTTAATATGAAGATGAAAAAACTAAATACAATCCTTTGCTGTGGCCTTCTTTCATTAGTGCCATTCGTCACAACGGCACAAAAGAAAGGTGCATCGCACGCAGCCGCCCACAAACAGCTTCTTGCCAATGCCGCATCATCAAAGGATAAGATCAAACTGATAGAGCAAAACACTTTTATCGACCTGCTTGACAATGACCTTGAGCCGGAACTTGACATCTATACTGAAGGTTGGAACTCTAAGAGTGTAAATCCTTTCAATGAGAAAGATGTCCCGGAATCTAAGGTGATCGACGTAAGAGGTTTCGTAATGCCCCATAATGGTCCGTTGACATCTCCTTACGGCTATCGCCAGCGCTTCAAAAGAATGCACAAGGGTGTAGACATCGGCATCAAGAGCAACGATACCATCTACGCTGCCTTTGACGGCAAGGTGCGTCTGACAGCCTATGAGGGAAGAGGATATGGCAACTACATAATCCTCCGACACCCAAATGGACTTGAGACTGTATATGGCCACTTGAACAAGCATCTTGTAAAACCCGATGATGTAGTTCGTGCCGGTGATCCCATCGGTCTTGGCGGCAGCACTGGAAGAAGCACAGGACCTCACCTTCATTTTGAGACCCGCTTTATGGGCTATGCAATCAATCCGGCTGCGATAGTGGACATCACCAACAAGACTACTCATACTGACTATTACACATTCTCCAAGGCAACTTATACTAAGGCTCGCAATTTTGCTCCTAATAAGAATAAGGTAGAACTTGCAGCTGAACAGGAAAACACTTATAAGGCAGGAAATAATCAGATCACCACCTATACAGTAAAGGCTGGAGACACTCTTAACAAGATAGCAAGGGCACATGGACTCTCTGCCACTTCACTGAGAAAGCTCAATGGCCTTGAAAGTGCTGATGTAATAAAGATTGGTCAGGAACTTAGGCTTAAATAATTTTGAATTTTGAATTTTGAATTTAGAATTTAGAATATTAAATTTTGAATTTTAATTTTGAAAAAATATACAATATAACATTCAATAACAATA
>CAZCZX010000180.1:0-4523 GCA_964503095.1 uncultured Sangeribacter sp. | reverse complement strand
TTTTGTTAAATAAATATATCAAGCAAACCTTAATCACGGTAAGCACGTTTTAATGACAAAGAACAAGATAGACTGAAACCTTAACACTCAAATAATACAAGACTATGAAAACATTATCCATTATCTGCTACGCAATCGGTTGCATATTATTAATGATCTCTTGCTTCACAGTAAGCATCTCACTTACCTGGTGGCTCGGAGGAGCAGCCGTAGTATTCCTCATTGGAGGATGTATATTCCAGTTTAACGTTGTAAAAGAAACCCATCACCACGGATTATATTAAATAATATCGAAAAACTCAAGATTAGCCCGATGCAATGTATCGGGCTTTCCTATGTCTATGAGTTTCAGGTTGTTTTCAACAAATCCTGCAATTCTTAATCCAGGCAATCCAGACAATAGGAAATCCATTATGGGAAATTTACCTTCAAAACCGTTTTCCCTCATGATGGAGAATATATCGGGCGACATAACATAAATTCCACTGAAAGCTAAGAGGAAGTCGGTATCCTCTACTTTCAAATTGGCAGGTCGAGTCTCACCGGTCTTGAGATTTTTCCAACCTTTCAGCCTCATGTTCTTGTCAAAGACGAGTCGGCGATCGGAATTTCTATCTGAAAGTAAGAGAGTGATGTGGCTATTAGAATTGATATGAGCTTCATATAGCCCCTTAAGGTCAGCATTTGAGAGAATATCTACATTATGGACAAGGAAGGGACGGTCATCTTTGGCAAGAAAATTTTCAGCATGGAGTATTCCTCCTCCAGTGTCAAGCAAAAGTAGAGTTTCATCTGAGACATTAATTTCCTTTACCGGCATCATCTCAGTCTTAATATATGAGACAATTTGATCGGCAAAGTGATGTACATTTACAGTAACTTCATCAAAGCCTTGTGACGATAGGCGATCAACGACTCTTTTAAGCATAGGGATTCCGCCTACAGGCACCAAAGCCTTAGGATGTGATTCTGTCCAAGGTTTAAGACGGGTGCCAAGTCCGGCACAAAGGATTATTGTTTTCATGGGTGTGCGATAATCATGATGGATATTTCAGGGATGTTCGAGATGAGTTAGATGCAGGTCTGCTTCGGGAAACAGTTTACGAATATGTGAAGCCGTGTGCTCTGCGCAATAGACAGAACGATGCTGACCTCCGGTGCAACCGAAACCAATCTGGAGGTGACTGAATCCTCTTGAGAGATATCTTTCTATTGCAGGATCCGTCAATGCCCAGGCATTTTTAAGAAATGGTTGCACCTCTCCCCTCTCCTCAAGAAAAGATATCACTTCCGGGTCGCGCCCTGTAAGATGCTTATATTCCTGATAACGTCCAGGATTGTGCATCGCTCGGCAATCAAACATGAATCCTCCTCCGTTTCCGCTAAGATTCTCCGGATAACCCTTTTTATAGGAGAAAGAATATACATCGACCCTAAGCCTCCCTTTCTCAAGAGAAAATCCCGATATTGGATCGCAAGTAAGCGAAAGACAGGATTTTTTCAGTTCGGGATAGCAATCAAGCACTCCTTTATTAAAAAGGGCTTTTAGATTGGCAAGAGCCGGAGGAATTGAAAGGATAAAATGCGACCGATGTTGAACGAGTCCTCTATATCCGTAAGCGCCCAACACCTGAAGAGTACGAAACAGCACAAAATCATCAAGAAATGACATCATCTGCTCTGCTGAAGCCTGATTGCCCTCGCAAAAAGCATCACAATAAAGACGCATCATATCCTCACGGAAATTATTGGGGAATGCTGCTCTCGCTTGCCAAAGAAAGGAGACAGCATCGTAGATAACGGGACCAAATCTCCCAGCCTGAAAGTCAATAAATATTGGCGAGTCATCTACTATCATAACATTCCGGCTCTGGCAATCGCGCATCATAAATCCCCAGAAGCATTTTGGGAGTGACAGCAGGCGAAGGGCAAACTTATCAAAATCATCCTCCAGGCGCTCTTCGTCGAAAATCACATTGCGCGCTTTCAGATACTCATACTTGAAATAATTTAGATCCCACATCACTTGCCGCCGAGAAAAATCTTTAGCCATGCAATCTGAATGCCATTTCTGAGATGGAATCCTTTGCAAGAAAGCCAGTCTTTGAAGAGTTGTCTCAATCAAATGCCCTGAATTAGCATCTGCGAGAATTGAGAATAGAGAGACATCTCCCAAGTCTTCTTGAACATAAAAATGAAAGTCGTCGGAGACTGCATATACCTCAGGCACTGCTGCTCCAGCATCTTTTAAATCGCGGGAAAGCATTACAAATGCATGCCCTTCAACAGCATCGGGGACGAATGTGCCCATAAAGGAACGGTCGGCAACCGACAATCGGAAATAACGTCGGTCAGAGCCAGCCTGACTGATCGGAATGATTTCACACGGACCAGAACATCCCATTTTGGCGAGCAATTTTTCAAACGCCGACTTGATATCAAAAATGTCAATTTCCATCATCAAATTTCTAAAAAAATCGAGTTTAGGAGTAAGAGGAGTACAAAATTAATGAAAAAATGATGATTTTTCATAAAAAGATTTGGAATAATTGTCAGAATTTCCTAATTTTGTGAAAGAATCCGCATAAAGCGTCAAATTCCTAACAGAATACGATGCAAGCCGGACATTAAGCAAAGAAAATAGATTTAATAAAAATAACCCGTAGTTGAAAAATGGCAACAATTGACAATTACAATTTCGCCAACAAAAAGGCGATAGTTAGAGTAGACTTCAACGTTCCACTCAACGAAGACGGCACTATCAGCGATGATACCCGTATCCGTGGCGCACTTCCAACACTTAAGAAGATACTTGCCGACGGAGGTTCGCTCATTCTGATGAGCCACATGGGCAAGCCAAAAGGAAAAGTCAACGAGAAGCTTAGCCTCTCACAGATTCGCGATGCAGTAGCAAAAGCACTCGGCACAGATGTAAAGTTCGCTCCCGACTGCGCAAAAGCACAGGAAGCAGCCAAAGACCTCAAGCCAGGCGAAGTGCTTCTTCTCGAAAACCTTCGTTTCTATCCTGAAGAGGAAGGGAAACCTGTAGGCATCGACAAAAACGACCCTGCCTATGAGGATGCAAAGAAAGAGATGAAGAAGAGCCAGAAGGAGTTTGCAAAGACTCTTGCAAGCTATGCCGACGTTTATGTAAATGACGCATTTGGCACAGCCCACCGCAAGCATGCATCTACAGCTGTAATCGCCGACTATTTTGACGCCAACGACAAGATGCTCGGCTATCTCATGGAAAAAGAGGTGAAGGCCGTAGACAATATCCTTAAAGACATCAAACGTCCGTTTACCGCTATCATGGGCGGCTCAAAGGTTTCCACAAAGATTGGAATCATCGAGAACTTGATGGATAAGGTAGACAACCTTATTCTCTGCGGCGGCATGACATATACTTTTGCAAAGGCACAGGGAGGCAACGTAGGCAACTCAATTTGCGAAAACGACAAGCTTGACCTTGCCCTCGACATCATGAAGAAAGCCAAGGAAAAGGGAGTCAACCTCGTGCTTGGCACAGACTGCGTGGCAGCCGATGCATTCAGCAACGATGCCAACACTCAGATTTGCTCAGTAATGAATATCCCTGAAGGATGGGAAGGTCTTGACGCAGGCCCTGACAGCATCGCTGCATTCCGCGAAGCCATCATCCCCGCAAAGACAATTCTCTGGAACGGCCCAGCAGGCGTATTTGAGATAGAGAAATTCACCACAGGCAGCCGCGCCATAGCCGAGGCTATTGTTGAGGCTACCGATAACGGAGCATTCTCTCTCGTTGGTGGTGGAGACTCAGTGGCTTGTGTCAACAAGTTTGGACTTGCAGACTCAGTAAGCTACGTTTCAACCGGTGGCGGTGCGCTTCTCGAAGCCATCGAAGGAAAAGTGCTTCCAGGCATCGCAGCCATCAAAGGAGAGTAATGACTTGACACCGGAGTGGCTCATGCCACTCCGGCTAAAACATCATAATTGACCTTAAATATCAAATACAGCAAAAAACTCATATAACTTTACAAAATTTTATTTACACATAAAATTTCAATTTATAGTAAGTTAGCATGGGTTGAACGCAATTTGCATAAAAAAGATGTCCAAAAACATATATTTTTTTTTCAAATAAGATTTGATTATTTTGATATTTTTGGTAATTTTGCATTGTTAAGTCGGAAATCCGCACAAAACCATAAGAAAATTTACTAACATCTTTAATTAATAACAACCCAAACTAATTACATCTATGGCATCTAACGATCCCAAGACTCAGTCAGCAGCTACATCAGTTGCGGCTAAGATCAAGAAAGAAGAGAAAATCTCTCAGATCCGCGGCATCAAGAACGCGTTCTTCGTAATCCTCGCCTGCGCCGTGTGTGGCGTCTGCATCTTCTTGTTCCTCATGGGTAACCCCGCGAACTTCGAAGGTGGCGATCCAGCAAACGGACACCCACTCAACCTTGCAGGTACAGTCTACAAAGGCGGTTTCATCGTGCCTATCCTTATGACTCTTCTTCTCACTGTAA
>CAZCZX010000179.1:0-6278 GCA_964503095.1 uncultured Sangeribacter sp. | reverse complement strand
AATTCTCAATTCTCAATTCTCAATTACTCCACATAAAGCACCAGCCCCTTCAAGTATTCTCCCTCAGGATGCGAGATGTCGATCGGATGGTCTGCCGGCTGTGTGAGTTGATGAAGTATCCTCACCTTTCTTCCGGATTTAGCCGCCGCGCTGAACACTGCAAGCCGGAATGCCTCTTTGGTGACTACTTGTGAGCATGAGAAAGTGAACAATACTCCTCCGGGTTTGATTTTCTCAAACGCCTTGCTGTTGAGCTTTCGATAGCCGATAAGCCCGTTTTTCAAAGCCGAACGGTGCTTGGCAAAAGCAGGAGGGTCAAGGATAATCAGGTCATACTCCTTGTCAGGCATGTCGTTGAGAAACTTGAAAGCATCCACTGCGCAAGTCTTATGCCGTGGGTCTCCGGGAAAGTTAAGCTCGATATTGGCATCAGTCAGAGCCGCGGCTTTGGCGGATGAGTCAACTGATACTACACTCTCTGCTCCTCCACGCATTGCATACACAGAGAATCCTCCAGTGTAGCAAAACATATTCAGCACCTTACGCCCCTTTGCGAATTTTTCAAGCAGAGCGCGATTTTCGCGTTGGTCTACGAAAAATCCTGTCTTTTGTCCTCTCAACCAGTCGATATTGAATTGGAGTCCGTTTTCGGTTGCAATATTGCCATCGTAGCCTCCAACTAAATATTCGTTTTCCGGGTCGAGGTTAGCTTTATATGGAAGAGTGGTCTCGCTTTTATAATAGACATTGCGGATTCTCGCCTCAGGAATTGAGATAAGGGCTTCTGCAATGCGACGGCGTTCAAAGTGCATACCGGGGCTATGCGCCTGCACCACTGCTGTGTCTCCATAAATGTCGATCACCAATCCGGGGAGGAAATCTCCCTCACCGTGTACGAGGCGGAAGCAATCATTGTCTGGCCTGATAAGCCCTAATGTCTGGCGGAGTTTGAATGCTTCCTTAAGCCGGTGTTCAAAAAAATCTTCAGGAAGGTGGTCTGTGCCAAATTCAAGAAGGCGCACTGCGATTGACCCAATCTGGTAGTGTCCTACTCCAAGCACTTTGCCGTCTGAGCCCTTCACCAGAGTAAGGTCTCCTTCCTCCAATCCTTCCGGAAGATGGGCTATCGCCCCCGAAAACACCCAAGGATGATGCCTCAGTATGCTTTCCTCTTTCCCCCTCTTCAATATTATCTCTTTCATGACCTACTTAAAGAAAAATCTTACAATATCCATACCATTGGCATATATCAGAAGCCCTATCAAGAGCACCATGCCTACCATCTGCGCATATTCCATGAATTTATCTGATGGCTTGCGGCGGAAGATCACTTCATATAGAAGGAAGAGCACATGCCCTCCGTCGAGCGCCGGAATCGGAAGAATATTCATGAATGCAAGTGCTACAGACAGAAATGCCGCTATGTTCCAGAATGCTATCCAATCCCAAGATTCAGGGAAAATGCTGCCAATCGCTCCAAAACCACCTACTGACTTCGCTCCCTCTTTGGTGAATACGAGCTTCATGCTCTTGGCATAGCTTGTCAGGCGGTCAACGCCCATCTCGATACCTCTCGGTACAGATGTGAAGATATTGTATTTCTTTTCATTCACAGGGAAGAATGCCGACGGATCTACCTCGAGTCCAACTCCCATTTTGGAGTTGTCTGACAATGTCACGGGAAGAGTCAGCGTGTCGGTTAGGACTCCTGATTGTTTACGCACTACGGTCAGGTCGATAGTCTCGTTGTCATGTCCCTGAAGCGTAGAAAGGAAATCAGTGAGTGCCGGTGTCGACTTTCCGTTGATGGCTATCACTTCATCTCCTTCTTTCACCCCTCCTTTTGAGGCTCCCTCTCCAGGCATCACCTGTGTGATTCTGGTAGGTATGCGGTAGGTGAAGAAGTTAATGTTGGATTTTCCATCTTTCATCTCTTTGTCAAGATCAAAAATGAAGTTTCCAGGAATTGAGATATGCTTTACATCGCCGTCTCTAATCACCTTCACCTCTTTAGCCTGCATCATCTTAAGTCGATCTTCCGCTGGCATATGGTTGAGAGGTTCCCCATCTGCTTCGATAGGAATATCTCCATTTTGGAATCCAATATTTTGTGCTGCCTGAGAGAATTCAAGACCCATCTCAGCATCTGTCAGCGCTACATACTTCTCTCCTGTGGCATACACGATGCCGGCATATATAAGAATAGCAAGGAGAAAGTTGAAGAGAACTCCGGCTATCATCACCAAAAGGCGTTGCCATGCCGGTTTGCTTCGGAATTCATACGGTTGGGCTGGCTGCTTCATTTGCTCTGTATCCATCGACTCATCGATCATACCTGAGATTTTGCAGTAGCCACCTAATGGAATCCATCCGATGCCATACTCCGTGTCGCTCCAGAATTTCGACTTTTTCGGATTGGCATCCGTAGCGCATTGCTTCTTTTCGCATTCTACGCAGACCGGCTCTTTCGAGATGTCTTTGGTTTTACCAAGAAATCCAATATATTTCCCCGGTTTCCATTTGAAGAGTTCTTTCCAAGGGTCGAAGAAAATATAGAATTTTTCTACCCTGATGCCAAACAAGCGGGCAAATAGGAAATGTCCGAACTCATGTATTATTATCAGTATGGCAAGCGCAAGCACAAGTTGGGCTGCCTTAATCCAGAATGTTTCCAATTTCTTTTGGTTTTATTGATTATGTTTTATTTAGTTATTTTCTCTACTATATTTTCTGCAATTCTTCTCGCTTCCGCATTCGTGGCTATGAGGGTGTCCAGATCCGGAGTGTCGCTCCATTCTGCTGTCTCCATAGTCTTGTGGGCAATGATAGGCATGTCAGTAAAACGTATTCTATTGTCGAGAAATGCCTGAACAGCGATTTCGTTGGCTGCATTGAGAATGCAAGGCATGGTGCCTCCTTTGGCAATGGCTTCAAAAGCATATCCAAGGAGGGGGAATTTCTCTTGGTCGGGGCGCTCAAATGTCAGCGTTGCATAATCCTCAAGTTTCATAGGGCGGCCTTCGGTCTGCAACCTTGAGGGGTAGGAGAGAGCATAGCGGATGGGGGTGTGCATGTCAGGCACTCCAAGCTGCGCCTTGACGCTTCCGTCGCGATATTCCACCATTGAATGCACGATCGATTGCGGATGCACCACCACTTCTATCTTATCCGGCTGGCAATCAAAGAGCCAACGCGCCTCTATCATTTCAAAGCCCTTGTTCATCATAGAAGCAGAGTCGATGGTCACTTTTGCTCCCATATCCCAATTGGGATGCTTGAGTGCATCAGCAGGAGTGACTTCATATAGTTGCTCTTTTGATAATTTCCTGAATGGTCCGCCACTCGCAGTCAGTATAATCTTGCGCATCTCATTGCGGGATTCCCCTACGAGGCATTGGAAAATGGCAGAATGCTCACTATCCACCGGCACAATATCCACTCCATATTCCCTACAGAGCCCTGTGATAAGTTCTCCTGCCACTACAAGTGTCTCTTTATTGGATAGGGCTATCGTCTTTCCTGCTTTGATTGCAGATATGGTTGGGATGAGCCCACTATATCCTACCATTGCAGTCACTACTGTGTCAGTCTTGTGATGAGCCGCAGCTTTTGCTATTGCGTCTGCTCCCGCTGCAACTTCAATCCCGCTTCCGGCAAGAGCATCGCGAAGTGGAGCATAATATGATTCGTCGCCTATCACTACCATGTCCGGACGAAATTTCAGTGCTTGGTCGGCAAGCATTTGCCACTGGCGCCTCGCTGTCAACACAGATGCACGAAATAGGTCAGGATATTCTGCTATTATATCAAGTGTCTGAGTCCCGATGCTTCCGGTTGACCCCAACACGCCAATATTCTTTATCTCACTCATCTATATATTTATATACGTATATTTTCAATAATACTTAAATCAAAATCCCAAAATCCATAATTCAAAATTCAAAATTCAAAATTCTAAATTATATAATAATTCAAAATTCAAAATTCAAAATTCAAAATTATATCCCCATAAACTTCCCCGGCTCCACAGGAGTGCCATCAAACCACATCTCGATGAAAAAGACTCCCGGATTCAGATATCCCCCGGTGCCTCCATGGGCTATCACACTCCCTCCTTCCACAAGGGCCCCTTGCTTCACAGTGGGGGTCCCCACGTGGGAATATCTTGAGGCAAACCCGTTATCGTGCTGGATTACGATTGAACTTCCCCCCTCGGGCGATGGATTCTGAATCGAAAGTACCCTTCCTTCGGCTATTGCACAGATCGGACTCCCTTTAGGCGTCAATATCCTCGGCTTTAATGTATTTTGGGTATTTTCATCGATCGTCGCTCCTGCGGCTACGGGATAGATGGTCAATTGGTCGGCTGCTAATGGAGCTATGATTGCCACATTATATTGCTCCCTATCTTTCAACCGATTGATGAATTCAATCTCTCTTGGAGAGGAAGGAAGAAGCGAATCTGGTGGAAGTTCTGTCAGAATCTCGCTAAGTTGTGTCGAGTCTGAAGGTGTCCTGTCTGTGTCGAGCACTGTCAGAATGTTGGTCAGATACGCATTGTTGAGCATGTAGGAATTCCTTAGGGAGTCAAGTCTTAGCATGCTTTCTTCTGCTTCGGTTCGTTCTCCCTTCTTAAGATACCCTGGCATAAGATTGCGTATGGGAGTCCCAACTATTAGTAAAACTGCAATCGCTATCAATACTATAATAGTTGTCACACCTCCAATCCATAGCAGATATGGAGGCGCGCTGACCGAGGCTATTTGCCTCAATCGTGACTCATCTTCTATTATTATCTTATATTTCTTTTTTGCTCTCATTCCGAGTGTCCGCACTCCATTTTTGTGAGGCGTTCTCATTTAAACGCGCAAATATAATAAAAATTCTGCAATTTATCAAATAGTAATGAACCAAACTCTATGTTTAGTGTTTTAAAGACAAAAACAATCTTTAATCATTTTTAATAATTCAAAAAACATTCCACTATGAAATCTCACGTTTCTAAATCCCTTCTCGCAGTTTGCGCTTCCGCATTCCTCGCCCCATCTGTTGCAAATGCACAGGATGTAGTAGTAACAGAAGAAGCTTCGTCAGTAACTGAATTTTCATGCGACAACAAGGATCGCTACACTTCCAGCTGGCGCGACAACTGGTTTATCCAGTTAGGTGCCGGTGTCAACCAACCGGTTGTAGAAAGAGGTGTCGGTATCACCAATGGTAAACCAATCGTCAATAAGCAAATCATCACAACCGAATATAATGTAGGTGTCGGTCGCTGGATGACTCCTTACCTCGGATTCCGTCTGAACGCCCTCGGAGGTGTGCTTCACTGGAATAATCCTACTCCTCTCGCCACTGATGGCCGCACTACTGCTAATCACGTGAATCTTAACCTCGAGTTGATGTGGGATATGTGCAACTCCATCAAAGGTGTTAACTCAAACCGCCCATTCAGTGTGATTCCTTTCGTAGGAATAGGTGGCGACTATATGTGGAATATGAAGAGCCGTCTTGGCGGAGCTCCGGTCGCTTCCAATATCCTGGATTGTAAAGATAATTATAAGTCTAATTCCTGGACTCTCCCGGTTACTGCCGGCGTTCAGTTCCGCGTTCGCCTTTGCGAATATGTTGATTTCTTCGCTGAAGCCCGCGCTGCTTTCTATGGCGACAACTGGAATGGTTGTGCTTATGGCGAACCTGTAGAGGCTAATGTTTCCGCTCTCGGTGGCTTCAACTTCAACATCGGTGGCAGAGAATGGGGCAAATACAATGAATGCTACTCTGCTTCTGAAATCGCTGCTCTCAACGGACAGGTCAACAATCTTCGTGCCGAACTCCTCGCCGCTAATCAGGCTCTCGCAGCTGCTGTTACTGCTGAGGCTCCGGTAGTCACCAATGCTGTCGAGGTAGATTGCCCGGATCAGCCACTGCTCGCAACAGTTAGATTCAAGATCAACTCAAGCGATATTCAGCCTCAGGAAGAAGTCAATGTCTACAATATGGCTCAGTACCTCAAGAATAATCCTGACGTAAACGTCACAGTAGTTGGTTTCGCCGACAAGGATACAGGTTCTGCAGAATACAACCAGGCTCTCTCAGTGCGTCGCGCTCAAGCCGTAGCCGACAGCCTCGTTAAGAAATATGGCGTCGCTTCAAATAGAATCGAAGTCAAGGGTGAAGGCAGCTCCGAACAGCCTTATCCTGCCAACAACGACTGGAACAGAATCGTAATCTTCGTCAACAAGTAATATAGAATATAGTCTAAATTATCCCGACTC
>CAZCZX010000178.1:0-6373 GCA_964503095.1 uncultured Sangeribacter sp. | reverse complement strand
ACAAGAATTACAGAAATATACAGATTTTATATTTGTCTTAGCCATATCTTAGTCAATAATCGTCGAAATCATAGTTATTTTGCAAAAATAGTAAAAAAAATCGACATTTATAATGAATTTAAACATATCTTTCCTAAACCGATCCAATTTCATGAGACAATCAATAAAAAAGCGCATCCGCCAAGGCAGATGCGCTTTTTATTTGTATGATAAAATATTTCTGACTTATTCTGCGAGATTTACTGCATAATAGCCCTTCTTGCCATTGGTGTAAATACCTTTCAATACCATCACCTTGTCTTCATTTGAATCATCTTTCATGATTCTATTATACATATTCTCAATGTCTTCACTCGATTTAACCGGACGATCGTTGATCTCGATGATGATAAAGCCTTCCTTTACTCCTGCATTTTTGAAAGGACCATTCTTAAGTCCGGTCACTTTCACACCATTGCTGATACCCAATTCCTTGAGGGTGTCGCTGTTTAGCTTCATGAATGCACATCCCACTTCTGAGAAGTCACCCTTCTTGGTTATGGCAGTATCGCCTTGAGTGTTGCGAAGAGTTCCTTTCTTCGTATACTTCTTATTGTCGCGGTAGAAGGAAACTGAAATCTCCTGACCCGGACGATATTTGGCAAGTTGCTCGTGGAGTTCCGGAAGATTCTTGATATCTGTGCCATTGATAGCAACAATCACGTCATCTTCCTTAAGGTCGAGTTCTTTAGCAGTACTTCTGTCTGTGACGCTTGCAACCAGAACTCCGGTCTTTGTAGCTGTGATACCTTTTTCTTTTGCAATTTCAGCAGTAAGATCTGCTACTGTAATGCCAAGCACAGCACGTTGAACTGTACCATATTCGCGGAGGTCAGCAACAACCTTTGCCATGATTGTGGTCGGGATAGCAAAGGAGAATCCAGAATAGCTTCCGGTGTTGGAATAGATTGCGGCATTGATGCCTACCAACTCACCATTAAGATTGACAAGCGCACCACCGGAGTTACCGGGGTTGAGAGCAGCATCTGTCTGAATGAAAGCCTCAATGCCCATCTTGTTTCTTCTGTGAGAGTTGTCAGTAATGCTGCGTGCCTTTGCACTTACAATACCTGCTGTCACAGTAGAATTGAATCCAAAAGGATTTCCGACTGCAAGCACCCATTCGCCAAGACGAAGGTTTTCTGCATTCCCAACTTTGATTGCACTAAGACCTTTTGCATCGATTTTGATGAGAGCGAGGTCGGTAGACTCATCTGTGCCAATCACACGAGCCTCATATGTTGAGTTATCATTGAGAAGCACTTCAAGACTGTCTGCGCCGTCAATGACGTGGTTGTTTGTGACAATATATCCATCTTCGCTCAGGATTACTCCCGAACCGAGTCCACTCTGCACAGGCTCACTTTTCTTTTGCTGGCGCTGCTGTGGCTGCTGACGCTGCTGTGGACCGAAGAAAAAATCGAACATGCCGAAGGGATCCATATATCCCCCTTGGTTGCCATACTGCTGGCTTCGATCTACAAAACTTTTGATACACACGACAGAATTGACAGTGCTTTCAGCTGCCTTGGTGAAGTCTGTCTCAAATGAAGGAGCTCTTGAGATGGTGATGAATTCAGGCTCATTGTCCTGTGATTGATTGGTGTTGGTGACTGTATTGTTGTATACCATACCTGCAGCCGGGATCATAACCGCTGCAGCTGTCACTGCTACAAGATACTTTATTTTCATTTCGTCGTATTGGTTGGTTATTTTTTTTCTATTGAATTTATGGTGATAATTGCAGAGGAGAAGAGGGTGCGATTTAGAAGCAATGTTCTCCTCACAATCATTTAACAACAAATATGACACCAATAGTGCTGATTGGTTTATCTTTTTAATTTTATTTAATATAAGCGATAAAGAAATGAAAAAAGTATTAAAATACTTTGAAAAAACCTTTCAAATGAGTAAATTTGCATTATGAAACGAAAAATCCTTAGATTCCTTATCCTTATTTTAGTCGCAGCAATGGGCGCGGCAGTCTCATCGTGCGGCTCAAAGAAAAAGGTCTATAAGTCTTTTTATGACGCCCAGTTTGAGTCTTTAAAGAAAGGCACTCATGGTAATGACAAGAATGGCAAAGACCATAAAGAAGTGTCAAAGGAAAGAAAAAGGATTATTCAGGAAGCTAAAGGATGGCTTGGAACTCCATATGCTTATGGAAGGGCCGACAAGGGAGTGGCTTGCGACTGCTCAGGAATGGTGATGTGCGTTTACGAAAAAGTCACAGGAATAAAGTTACCACGAAACAGTGCCAAGCAGTCTGAATTTTGCAAAAGTCTAAAGAAAAAAGACGTGCTTCCCGGCGACCTTTGCTTCTTTGCCACAGGAAAAGACCCTGACAGAATCTCTCATGTCGGAATTATGATGGATGATACAAATTTTATTCATGCATCATCTACAAAAGGTGTCGTGGTTTCTGATATCGCCCAACCTTATTGGGTAAGAACCTTCAAAGGCTTCGGAAGAGTACCAGATTAAAAATCAACGATAAACGATTACAATGAACGATGAATTCTAAATTCTAAATTCAAAATTCTAAATTACAAAACAGTATGCCCCAATTTACGCACCTTCACGTGCATTCACAATATAGCCTTCTTGATGGAAAGGCTTCAATTCAGGAACTCGTAGACCGATCGATTGAACTCGGTATGCGTGGTATCGCTCTCACTGACCATGGCAACATGTTTGGAATAAAGGAAATGTGGAATTATGTCAACAAAAAAAATTCCGGACTTCCTGACGATCAGAAGTTCAAACTTATCATTGGCTGCGAGATGTATGTTGCCAAAGACAGATTGACCGACCGCCGTGACAAAAATGACAGAGGATACCATCTTATAGTTCTGGCTAAAAACCTTAAGGGATACAAGAATCTGATTAAACTTGTCAGCAAATCTTGGACTGATGGAATGTATTTCAAGCCTCGAACTGATAGGGTAGAACTGGAGGCTCATAAGGAGGGGCTTATAATATGTAGTGCTTGCCTTGGTGGGGAAGTTCCACAATTTATTCTCAACGATGACTTGGCCGCTGCTGAAGAGAGAATACTTTGGTATAAGAAAACATTTGGAGATGATTATTATCTTGAACTCCAAAGGCATGAGACATTTAAGGAAAACTCCAATAGAGAAGTATACCCGGAACAATGTAAAGTAAATGAAGTGCTTGTAGCCCTTGCCAAGAAACATGGCATAAAACTTGTGGCCACCAATGACGTGCATTTCACTTATGAGGATGATGCTGAAGCCCACGACCGACTCATTTGCGTCTCGATGCAGAAGACATTCAATGAAGCGCGCCTGCACTACACTAAGCAGGAATGGCTTAAATCTCCGGATGAGATGCAGAAGATATTCAGCGATATCCCGGAGGCACTTGAAAACACTATGGAAGTGCTCGACAAAGTGGAACCTTATTCCATCGACCACTCTCCAATCATGCCATTCTTCGAAATTCCGGCTGACTTTGGTACAGAAGAAGAATATCGCCAGCGCATCACTGAAGAGGAACTCTATGATGAATTCACTCAGGATGAGAATGGCAACGTTGTGTTGTCGAGAGAAGAAGGAGAGAAGAAAATTGCTCGTCTTGGAGGGTACGACAAGTTATATCGAATCAAGTTTGAGGCTGACTATCTCAACAAACTGACTATGGAAGGGGCAAGGAAGATCTACGGAGATCCTCTTCCCGACGAAGTAGCCGAACGCCTTAATTTTGAGTTGTACATAATGAAGACAATGGGTTTCCCTGGCTACTTCCTTATCGTGCAAGACTTTATTAACACAGGTCGCAATAAACTTGGAGTAAGCATCGGGCCCGGTCGTGGGTCTGCCGCAGGTTCGGCTGCTGCATATTGCCTTGGTATAACACGAGTTGACCCTATTAAGTATGACTTGCTGTTTGAGAGATTCTTGAATCCTGACCGTATTTCTCTCCCTGATATTGATGTGGATTTTGACGACGATGGCCGCTACGAGGTGCTGAAATATGTGACAGAGAAATATGGCGCGGAGAAGGTGGCACATATCATCACATTCCAAACTATGGCTACCAAGAGTGCCATTGCTGATGTGGCACGCGTATTGGAAGTTTCGGTTGCTGAGTCCAACCGACTGAAGAAGTTAGTACCTGACCGTCTGCCTGAAGTAAACGGCAAGGCCCCCAAGATCAATCTCAAGAATGTATTGAAATACAACAAGGAGTTTGAGAATGAGACTCACAATCCGGATCCCAAAATTCGGGATACAATCAAATATGCCACTCAATTGGAGGGCAATATCCGTGGCACCGGTATCCATGCCTGCGGTGTGATCATATGTCGTGATGAGATTTCCGACTGGGTGCCAGTGTCGATTGCCACTGATGCAGACGGCACTAAGCAGATGACTACTCAATATGAAGGAAGCATCATTGAAGATACCGGACTAATTAAGATGGACTTCTTGGGCCTAAAGACTCTATCCATCATAAAGGAAACTCTCGCCAATATTAAGGCTTCCAAAGGAATTGATTTGGATATCGAGAGCATTCCTCTTGACGATCCGGCTACATTTAAACTCTACTGCGACGGACGCACCACCTCTACATTCCAATTCGAGTCTGCTGGTATGCGCACTTATCTACGCCAGCTTCAGCCATCAAAGTTTGAAGACCTGATAGCCATGAATGCACTGTATCGTCCGGGTCCTATGGACTATATTCCTTCATTTATTGCCAGAAAGCATGGTCAGGAACCTATCGAATACGACATTCCTATCATGGAAAAATACCTGAAGGAAACCTATGGAGTCACTGTCTATCAAGAACAGGTGATGCTCCTATCGCGTCTTCTTGCCAACTTTACACGAGGAGAGAGCGATATGCTTCGTAAAGCCATGGGTAAGAAGCAGATCGACAAGATGCAGAAACTGAAGGTTAAGTTTATGGCTGAGGGTCAGAAAAACGGTCATAAGGCTGAAGTGCTTGAGAAGATCTGGGCTGACTGGGAAAAATTTGCATCATACGCATTCAATAAGAGCCATGCCACCTGCTATAGTTGGGTTGCATATCAGACAGGATATCTTAAAGCCAACTATCCTGCAGAGTACATGGCAGGCGTGCTAAGCCGCAACCTCGGGGCTGCAGATAAACTAAAGGTTATCATGGACGAATGCATCCGTATGGGGCTGAAAGTAATGGGTCCTGATGTCAATGAATCGGTTGAGAAATTCGGCGTTTCAAAAGATGGTGTGATCCGTTTTGGTCTCGGTGCAATTAAGGGTGTAGGGCAAAATGCCGTCAACACGATTATTGCAGAGCGCGAGAAGGGTGGTCCATACAAAGACATATATGACTTTGTGGAGCGAGTAAATCTATCAGGCTGCAACCGCGCTGCTATAGAGTCGCTTGCCCTTGCCGGCGCATTCGATAGTTTTGGGATAAAAAGAGAAATGCTTCTTCATCCAATGTTTGACACTACTTATGCCGACATGCTCGTCAAATATGGTCAGAATTTCCAAAATGATAAAAACTCACTCCAGATGTCTTTGTTCGGTGACTTTGAGACCATTGAGACAAATCGTCCTCCATATCCGGATTTTGAGCCATGGAATCGTCTACGACTTTTGGAAGAAGAAAAGAAACTTGTGCTCATCTATCTCAGCGACCATCCTCTGAGTGAGTATTATATGGAACTTACTTATGGATGCAATGCCAACTGCGACAACGTTGAGGATAAACTTGAGATGGGAGCCGTATTGACTATGGGAGGAATGGTGACAGACGCTGTCACGAAGACCACAAAAAAAGGTCAACCCTACGGCAGAGCCACGATAGAAGATTTCAGTGGAAAACATGAATTCGTTTTCTTCGGAAGAGATTATGATACTATATTCCAACGCTTTAAAGTGGGGCAACCTGTCTACATAAAAGGTCAGGTACAAGGCAGAATGTTCAATCCCGGAGAAATGGAATTGAAAATCTCTGAAGTCTCATCTCTCGACAGCATCAGAGGAAACGTGGCAAACACCCTAATGATATATATCGACAGAAATGTCAACGACAAGGAATTGTTTGATTATCTCGGTTCTCTCGAATCTGAACCCGAGAGCAGGTTGGGAGATCTGTATCTCAACCTATATGATGCCGAACGGCAACAAAGCATTAAGATCCATAGTCGCAAAAAGATTCCCCTCAACAAGAACGTCATCGATAAACTTGACACAATGTCGGTCAAATACAAAGTGATGACGGAGTGAGAAAGGTTTTAGTTCTCAGTTTTTTTGAGTTTTTAAACTATTGATGGTATATTTATGTTGTAAGAGTAGGAAATACAATTAAAATACTT
>CAZCZX010000177.1:0-6409 GCA_964503095.1 uncultured Sangeribacter sp. | reverse complement strand
AGCATCTGCACATATTGTCCTCCGAGTCCAAGCAGTTTGATTTGGCGTGCACCAGTGGCAGCGTCGGTATACGACACATCAACCGAGGGGTTTGTAGTGAAACTCTCTCCGAGATTGCAGCATGCCGCTTTCTTTAGTTCGGCAGAGGTTATTATTTCTGTGTTTGTACCAGTCTTAAGTTTTATCCTTCCTGATTGCGATGCTTTGACCACTACTTCCTCCAGTTCAGAAAAAGTCTGATCGGCAGTGTCAGGCAATTCGTATTGAGAAGATTGTTCCTTCGGACTATTATCAGCAAAGCAAAAAAGGGGAGAGATGGTAAGAAGGGATACAAGAATAATATCTTTTACTATCATAGAGGCAATTCTTTGAAATCATCGATCATATAATTAGGATTAGCCGCTTTTAGCGAGGCGATTGATCCATTGCCATAAGTTACTGCACAAGTCTTGCAACCGGCAGCATTCCCCATCATAATATCTACATCGGCATCTCCTACCACAAGTGTGTCATCTGAATTCCAATTGAGGGCATTAAGAATTGTCAGCACTGGCTCAGGGTCGGGCTTTCCTTTTGTGACGCTGTCAGCCCCCACTATCAAGTCAAACCAATCCTCAATGCCTAATCTGTCAAGATAATCGGTCAGGGATGCAAGTCGGCGACTGGATGCAACAGCCAGCCGATGCCCATCATCTTTAAGAGTTTTTAGGGTTTCAATCACTCCGGGGAATGGTTTCTCTTTAGCATTTTTCTGCAGACGGTCGTAGTTGGCGCGGAATACCTTAGCAAATTCGGCATTGGAAATGTCAAGATCGGGGTATAGGTATCTGCCGGCTTCATCAGTTCGGATACCAATTATGGATCTGCATTCTTCCTCAGTCTTATCAGGAAGCTGCATTTCCTTTATAGTTGCTTTGATTGTAGATAATATGACGCCTGATGTGTCCATCAGTGTTCCGTCAAAATCAAATATATAGTTCATTATTAAGTTTAATATTTTTTTCTAAATTTCACATTTTGGACAGATACCTTTATACATAAAATTGATTGACTTCACTTTGAAGCCATCAGGCAGTTTGGCCTCCGACAAGGGTATTTTGTCAAGGCAATATAAGGAGCCACATTTCTCACAATAAAAATGGGGATGCTGATCAGATGCCGTATGATGTTTCTCTGCATGACATACCTCATATTTAAATGAGCGGCTTCCATCTTCAATAACATGAATGATTTCCTTTTCAGAAAACAGTTGAAGCACTCGGAAGATACTCCCTTTATCCATCGGATCTAATTCAATTTCCAAATCTGCTAAATTTACGGGATGTGAATACCTCAACAGTTCCTTCAAGACAAGGATCCTGTTGGCTGTAGGTTTGACTCCTTTGACAGTTAAGAAATTCTCAATATCAGTATTACTCATATTCATGTTTTCTGCAAAATTAATAATTTTTTTTGAAGTTTCAGAGTCTCCAATA
Organism: uncultured Sangeribacter sp.; assembly: GCA_964503095.1. Classification (GTDB taxonomy): domain Bacteria; phylum Bacteroidota; class Bacteroidia; order Bacteroidales; family Muribaculaceae; genus Lepagella. Next base: position 4,934 of record CAZCZX010000177.1, on the reverse strand, counting down.
CAACAATTACATACCAGGAGAAAAATTCTTAACAGTATATTATTTGATTTATTCCTATTTTTATTAATTTTGCGAAATGTTAGCAATCTCATAAAGAATTAACAATAAAATATCATGAAGAGACTTATTACTGCCATAGCAGTTGCAATGGCTATTTCGTCTGCCGTAGCAGATGATAATTTCAAAACAGGATTGATGGATCCTCTGACTTCTATTTATACTCAGGAGGCAACACATAAGGGCACGATCGACACCCTTAGCTATTATGTGAATATCAATGACCAGCAATTCGAGAAGCAGGCGCTTGTCTATCTCCCTTATGGATATGATGCTGCAGATCAAAGCAAGAACTACAATGTCGTATATCTCGCGCATGGTGGTGGAGACAATCCCGGATCATGGTTCTCAACCGACCGAACACCTTATCCTCTCAACATAGTAGCCGACCGCCTTGTGGAAGAAGAGAAGATGGACCCCGTCATCATCGTCAGTGCATCATACTATCCCCCCTTATCATTCAATTCCGACAAAGGTATGGAGAATACAATTGCTTATTGTAAGGATTTCAATAAAGAAGTGCGTAAATATCTGATTCCTTCAGTGGCAAAGAAATACAATACTTATCTTAAATCTACAGACGACGATTCCATCACTGCTACTCGTCAGCATCGGGCGTTCGGTGGATTCTCCATGGGCTCGCTCACCACATGGTATCAACTTGCATTCGATCCCTATGCCTTCTCCAACTATCTTCCTCTCTGCGGCGACCTCTGGACTTATGATGAAGAAGGTGAAAAACTTCCGACTGAAATATCAGCGAAATGGCTCGATGATCAACTTGCAGCCACTCCATTTAGAGGGAAAGACTTGAATATCCTTGCTTACACCGGTGATAAAGATATAGCATATGTTCCGGAATTAAACCTGGTGAAGGCAATAGCCGGGAATTCTAAATATCTCTCATATTCCAACGACATTAACTCTCCCGACAATCTTCATTTTGTTATCCTACCAGATGCTGACCACTCCTACGTCAACACCAACCAGTATCTTGCAGATGCGTTGCCACGCCTCTGGAAATGAACCATCTATACGCTAACGTTTATGAGACGGGCTCATATACAAATACAAAACCTAACTCGATGTCAAAACGTAACGAGAAATTTATTTTGGGTATTTAGCGATTTTTATTAACTTTGCGAAGTGTTAGCAACTTCAAAAAGAATTTTCAATAAATCTTGCAGATATGAGAAAAAGATTGTTCTCAGCCCTTTGTGTGTTGGCTTTAGTAGGGGGCCATGGATGGGCCGCAAAAGTGAATGCCGAAAAAACGATAAAGGTAGACGGTAAGGAACGTAAATATATTTTATATGTTCCAAACAATTTAAGCGAAAAATCCCCACTCGTATTCAGTTTACATGGGGCTGCCGGACATGACACGGATAGAAGCCCATTCCGCACTTCGGTAGCCGATAAGGAAGGGTGTATAGTGGTATATCCGCAGGGCAACGACCAATTCTTCCCGGTGTTTGGAGGTTATATTCCCGGCTGGAATTCCACGGGAGAAGAAAACGAAGACACAGAGTTCTTTAAGGCTATTATAAATGCGGTGGATGAAGATTATGATATAGATCTTGACCGAATTTATTGCTGTGGTTTTTCCAATGGGGGCATGATGACATATGCCAACACAAGTGCAGCCGCCGACATATTTGCAGCCTTCGCCTCCATCAGCGGATTCCAACTCAACGAATTTCATCATCATACTGTCGGTGAGCGTCCGGTGCCATTCCTTCACATTCATGGCAAAAGCGATGACTTTGTGAAGTATTCATGTATGCCGGTGATTCGTGATGGTATGGTGGCTCGCAATGGTTGCAACCCAATTCCTGAGAAAACTGACATTCCTGGTAAATACACCAAAAGCGTATATCCAGCAGGAGAGGGTGGTTTTCCTTATGTATATTATGAAATAGATGGAATGTGGCATAGTGATTTCACCGACAAGACAGAAGACGGCAACTCAGCCCAGACAATGTGGAACTTCATGAGCCAATATACTCTGAAAGATCCATGCGACAAGACACTGAAATGGAGACTAAACATTGACACAGACGGTTTCGACCCCAAACTTCATAATTGGGAAGTTTCCAATGCCGGGAAAACATTCAGATACGGAATTCCCAAAAAGGCAAACAATGCTGACAATAACGTGTATCCGTCACTCCAATTTAATGCTGGAAACTATAAACTTATGTTTGATTCTGAAGGAACTCAAGGAAATAAAATTCAGATTAGCATAACTTCTTTGGAGGGAGACAGCATATTGCTCAATGTTAGTGGAGAAGTCGGGAAACTGGTCGAGATCCCATTCTCGGTTGATAAATATGGTGAATATAAAATCACCATTGTGAAAGATGATGCATCTGATAAATTCACAAGTTTAGCCATACACTCCTATGATCCCTCCGGAAATGTTGTTGGTTTGCTGCCTACAATGCAGGGGAATCCAGTTTTCTATTCACTTTCAGGCCAGTCTCTTTCATCTCCTTTAAAAGGAGTCAACATTGTAAGAGAATCTGATGGGAATGTCAAAAAAATAATTGTTAAGTAAATTTATAATACAAGCATTATGAAAAAGTTACTGTTAATTTTTGGAGCCGCTTTGTTGCTTGCTTCATGTAATGGAAAGACATCTGATTCAAACAAGCATGCAGAGGAAGAAGCGGCTTCTGATTCCATCTCCACCCAAGATTTGAATCGAATGTGGATCATTGAGAATGTTGTGCTCAATGACTCTGTCTACGTGCGTCCTTCTGAAATGCAACCAGATAGAGATTTCTATTTTACACTTGCTGAAGATGGTTCGTTTGGAGTCAACACAAACTGTAATACTATCGGAGGACAATATCTACAAAAAGGAGATTCCATCAGTTTTACAAATATCTTTATAACTGAAATGGCTTGCGACGATATGAAGATGGAAGTATTATTGACACAGATATTGCCAGAAGTCAATGTCGTAGATGTTTCGATGGACTCGGTGATCCGTCTTAACACCAATTCTTCTGCATATATCGTCCTGAAGAAATCTCCGTATAAAAGCAAAGATGTAGAGCCGGCAGGAGGAACAGAAATCTCATATCAATAATGACTTTTGAGCCTCAAGGTCAAGCAGAAATTGTTTTGTATAGAGGCCTCCACCGTAACCGGTCAGTTTATGGTTGCTGCCAATAACACGGTGACAAGGCACAAGAATAGAAATAGGGTTGGTGGCATTTGCCGATGCCACCGCCCTTACTGCTTTTGGATTCTCTATTCTTCGTGCGAGCTCTGCATATGAGATTGTGTCGCCATAGGGGATTTTCAACAGTTCAGACCATACAGTGCATTGAAAGGGAGATCCTGTAAAAAGTAAAGGAATAGAAAAATCCCTGCGGTTGCATGCAAAATACTCGTCGAGTTGCTTGATTGTCTCGCATATTATCTCGGAATGTCCCTCTTCAAATTCGGCATTCAAATGTCGGCAAATTCTGCGGTCAATAATATTACGCTGCCTTCCTGACGCCCAATCACACATACATAGTTTCTCTCCATAAGATCCGAGAATAAGTTCTCCCGCAGTAGACTGATAGCGTGCTATTTTAATTGATTCCATTGTTTGATTATGAGATGGCTCTAAAATAATCTGAAGAAGAGGAATTTACCAAATTATTCGCTTTCATTTGTTGGAGACTATTGATTTATAGTCGGAGAGGAAGTCAAGTAGTTGACGAACTCCCAGGGCTACTCCTACAATGAAACCGGTGACCATTCCAAGCCGAACATAGAGGTCGTCTACAGCGTAAGCCAACAGTCCCAAGCACCCAAGGGCCATCGGAAGAAGAATGAAGATGAAGCGGATATGCCATTTACGGTAATAGAGGGCCTTTTCTACGACCTCAGACACTGACATTGAGATCACATCTATCTGTTTGATGCCATTATAAAGCCAACGGTCCATTACTGAGCATATCATAAAGAAAGAGCAGAACCAGATCACTATGACCATCCTAAATTTCAAGTCTGGGAAAATATGGAGATTCATAAGATTGAACGGTACTAAGAGCAAGAATATGATGCCCATATTGGAAAACCATCTATAGCGCTTGGCGAGGTTATCCAAAGCAGTCTTTCTTTTTCCTCGCAGTATCTCATCATATGAATTTTTGCTGTCGGGCATTGAGACGCTGGCCTCTTGCCAGTCTTTTCTTAATTGTTGGTCCATAATAGTTTAAAGATTTAATAGGTTTATCGTTATTCGCTAAAACGGTATTTTTGTTTTAAAACTTCCTTTGCCCTATGGAGTCGTATGGCTATATTGTTTCTCGTCAAGCCCATAGTCACGGCAATCTCATCGTAGGAATATTCATCGAGCCACATCATCATGATTGCCTTGTCGAGAGGGTTAAGGGTAGCAATGCATTCGTATAGGTCCTTGACTGCCTCTCGTTTTTCTTGAGAATCATCTGGCACAAGAATTACATCTTCAAGCGATGCCTGCTGTGGTTTCCTGCTTCTTGTGCGAAGAGTTGAGACGCATGTATTTAAAGAAATCCGATATACCCAGGTCTTCATTGATGAGTCTGACCGGAATGAGGATAATCCACGCCATATATTGACAAGGACATCTTGATAAAGGTCTTCCAAATCCTGCGGATTGGAGGCATAGCCAAGGCAAATACGCCGGATCATTGAGTCGTAGGTATGCACTGCCTCAGTAAAAAGAGATTCCACTTGAGGCGTTGATGCTGGAATGCGCAAGGATTGGGCAAACTGCATCACCAACTCATTTAGGAGTTCCCATATAGAAGGAAGTGTTTTTGTTGTATTCAACATATTCATCTTTTCGTAGTTTGCTATATTAGTCGCTGGCTCGATGAAGATAGTTACAA
>CAZCZX010000176.1:0-6416 GCA_964503095.1 uncultured Sangeribacter sp. | reverse complement strand
CCATCTAAAGCAATGAAAGACAAAGAAATCCGCGCCCATCCGCCGCCATCGGCGAGACAAGCAGCGAAGCGAGCGATCCGCGTCGTGGTAAATTCCTTAACATCAAAGAGTAGCATGCATCAATTACGAAGAAACTCTCACTAAAGCATTATCAATTTTAGATAGAAAGGATGGGGGCATATTGTTCCGTATTTTAGGGGATAGGAAGGATAGGGGCCACAACGCGGATAGCTGAGGCTTCGCCTTGCTGGTGACGCCGATGGCGGCGGATGGGGCGCGGATTTTTTAATCTTGGCTTCTGTATGGACCTACTCGACTCTGGCGTCCGCTCGCGGAAGATAGCTGAGCATCGCTTCGCTCGCTAATGCGGAAGCCAGTCAATCATTTTCAGAATGCTGCTACAATGGCTTCAAAGAAAAGATTTTTGTTGGTACTATTCTGAATGTAGATTTGTATTTTGAGAAATACATTATTAGAAAGTGTGCAGTATTAGAATAAGTAATGATAGAGTCGTCTTCCGCAACAGCGAGCGAAGCGATGCTCAGCCCATGTCCGCGAGCGGCAGCCCGAAGCGCAAAAGCATGAACAAGAGCATGAACAAAAGCACTAAAGAGCCATCTAAAGCGATGAAAAATAAAGAAATCCGCGCCCCATCCGCCGCCATCGGCGCCCCCAGCAAGGCGAAGCCTAAGCTATCCGCGTTGTGGCCTTTATCTTTTAATATCCAATATATTATTGCCATAAGTCTTTAATATTTCCTTTTGACCTGGCGGGACGCATGCGGAGCATGCTTACTACTTTATTTGCTTCTGTCTTAGTTTCCTTTTGACTGCGCAGGGCGCATGCGGAGCATGCTCCCTTACGTTCATTTGCATCTGGCATCATATTCCCCCTTTAGAGGGTTAGGGGCCTTCCGCAACGGCGAGCGAAGCGATGCTCAGCCCATATCCGCGAGCGGCAGCCCGAAGCGCAAAAGCAGGCACAAAAGCTCAAAAGAGCCATCTAAAGCAATGAAAGACAAAGAAATCCGCGCCCATCCGCCGCCATCGGCGAAAAAAGCAGCGAAGCGAGCGATCCGCGTTGTGGTAAATTACTTAATATCCAAGATTTGCTGCACATAGGCCCCCATTTTTTTTGCGCGATAAGGGATAGCGGCTCCTGCGCTTAGTATCTTTGCAGAAAAAAAAACAACTATGAATATTACAGATATAATCACTCTCGTAGGAACTGTCGGAGGCATACAGGGTCTTATGGAAGTAGGCAAATGGTGGCAATCCAGAAAAATTGACCGCCGTAAAGATGAAGCCGACATTACAGAGCATGAAAACGAAAACCGCCGTTCCCAAATAGACTGGCTCGAAAAACGTCTTGCCGAACGGGACGCCAAAATAGATGCCATCTACTCCGAACTCCGCAAGGAACAGACTCTCCGCATCAACGAAATCCACCAACGCCACGAAGCCGAACTCCGGCTCGCCGAAGCTGAAGCCCGCAAATGCATAATCCGTGGCTGCTCCCAACGTCAACCCCCAAGCGAATATTAATCCCCAAGAAATATAACATGGCTCAATTAGAAAAATTCATTCCCTTCCTTATCTTCTGGGAAACAAGCACAAAAGATCCATCTCTCTCAAACGAACAGTTGTTTGCAAAAGCCAAAGCCCGAGGCATAGCCAACGACCCCGACGATAGGGGAGGGGCGACGATGGTAGGCATCACTATAGGCACTTACCGCGACTATTGCAAACGCAAAGGCAAGCAAACACCAACCGTAACCTCCTTATCAAAACTATCCTATCCGGAATGGCTCGACCTACTAAAGACAATGTTCTGGAACCGCTGGCAAGCCGATCTGATTGCCGACCAACGAATAGCCGAAATACTCGTAGACTGGGTATGGACCAGTGGCACATATGGCATCACAATCCCCCAACGCCTGCTCAGCGTAAAATCCGACGGAATAGCAGGTCCCCAAACCCTCAATGCAGTCAACCAATCCAACCCCCAAACCCTATTCCAAAAACTTAAACAAGCCCGAATAGCCTACATCGACCAAATCTGCCAGACGCGCCCCACCAACACCAAATTCCGCCCCGGCTGGCTCCGCCGCCTCAATGCCCTCTAAGAGCCTTCCCCGTCTTCATCAGATTAGCCCTCCTCATTAAAATGTCACCCTTTAGGGGAAAGAATTTACAAAAACTTTCCCCTAAAGGGTGACATTTTTGCTTAAAAATTATGTGCCGATAAGAAAAAATCATTATATTTGCATACTGAATTAAAATAAAGCAGAGCCATGACAGATTTTAACCTTATCACATACATGAATGAAGAATTGCGACGCACTCCTACTTCTTTCCGCCGCTATATGTATGACAGAATATTATGGGACGACCGTATGATTGGTATCGTCGGACCTCGCGGTGTCGGAAAGTCAACTATGGTAAAGCAGCATATTCTTCTTCAGCCAGACAAGGATCAATGGCTTTATGTGTCGGCTGATAACTCATACTTTTATAATCATAGGCTTATCCAGCTTGCTGATGAATGGGTAAAAGAAAATGGCAAACATCTCATTATTGATGAGGTGCATAAATATAAGGGATGGTCGAGCGAATTAAAGCAGATTTACGATACTCATCCCGACCTTCAGGTGATTTTTACCGGGAGCTCCGTTCTTGATATCCATCAAGGAGTAGCAGATCTAAGCCGTAGGGCGTTGATGTTCTCCATGCAGGGACTCTCATTTCGGGAGTATCTTAAAATGGATAAAGATATAGAATTCCCGGTCTATTCACTTGAGGAAATAATAAAGCAAAAGGTTGAAGTGCCACTTGATTTTCATCCTCTCCCTTACTTTAGAGAATATCTCGAAAAAGGCTACTACCCTTTCTATCGTCAGCCTGGTTATGGACTTCGCCTGCAGCAAGTGATGACCCAGACGCTTGAGGTGGATATTCCTCAATACGCAGGCATGAATGTATCTACTTCGCGAAAGTTGGCACGTCTGTTGGCAATTCTGTCTGCATCCGCACCTTATAAGCCCAATATTGGAAATCTGACAGTCGAGTTGAGTGTCAGCAAGAACGACCTGCCAAATTATCTGGTGTATCTGGAAAAAGCAGGAATGATAGGGCTATTGCGTGATGAGACAGGCGGATTAAGAGGTCTTGGAAAGGTTGAGAAGATATTTGTTGATAATCCTAATCTCATGTATGCACTTCAAGGACGTAATGTCAATCAGGGAAGCGTTCGCGAGACATTCTTCTACAATCAAATGCGAGTCAATAATGACCTTGTGTCGGCAAAGAACACCGATTTCCGTATCTCCGATTATATTTTCGAAGTAGGAGGAGCGAAAAAGGGGCAAAAACAACTTGAAGGAGACCCTAACGGTATTGTAGTGCGTGATGACATAGAATTCGGTCATGGCAACATCATTCCTCTATGGCAGTTCGGCCTGAACTACTGAACTAAAATACTCAATCCACTGCGTAAAAATACGCAATTCACTGCGTAAAATGTAAATGAGTACACAAAAAGCAGAATATCAGGTAATTAAAATTAGCACTCAAGCACGAATACATGGAAAAAGCGATGGAAGACTAATCTCCCATCGCTTTTTGCGTATTGTTTATGAGTGTCAAAACTCCGAGCCTATTGATATAATTTCATCAAAATCTGAAAACGAGAGCTGCTCTAAGGCTCAGTCCCGAAAGTTTACTTTTGGTTAAATATCTTGTCAGTGGCTTTACGACTTCTCCATCTTCTACAGTGTAAGTGATGGGGGCATTTTCAGAAGAGTATATGGAATTTCTGGAATATTGATTTTGGAAAAGATTGGAGAACCCTTCGTTATATCTAACTCCAAGATCAAGCCATAAAGGTTTGGCAAGTCGTATCTCAAATCCGCCTCCTAAAAGTAATGAACAATTTAAATTGTTTACTGCAGCTTCAGAGTTTGATACAGTATTCACGCTGCGGTGTCCAAAATTATCCAGCCAATCGGCATCTATCATCAGGTCATCGTACTCTGAAAAAACACCATATGTGTCTATCTCAGCAGTGGAATTGGTGATAGTAGACGACATTATATAATTTATTTGAGCACCGGCATCCAAGTGAAAACTCAACCATTTGGCACATCTTATATTGTAGCTGAGATATATTGGCACTGCCAGCGATCTTGTATCTATGGTCTGGTTGATTTCAGCTACTGCATTGTATCGGTCATAACTATTGTGGTCTACATCGGCATCTGGAGAAGCTTCATAACTGTAATCCACATTTTCTATGCCTAATTTATTGTCTATCATCTTGTAGCCAACTCCTATGTTCACGTCAAAACTCATGCTTTTCTTTGCCCAGAATTTGTAACCGAAATCAAGGCCAAAGCTCTTGGTTGATGTTTTGTCTGTTGAAAAATCCAACAGTGAAGAAGTGGACATCCCTTTGGTAAGTCCGAGATCGGCTCCTACTTTTATGGCTACGCGCTTTGTATTTGGATTTTGCGCATTAGATCCAATGACGGAACATGCCATAAGAATGAATATTACTAATATTTTTGATGCTTTCATATTTCAATCTGTTGCTTATCTTACAATGATTTTTCTTTCGATAGATTCCATTCCTGACGTAATCTTTACGATGTATACTTTACTGATATTGCCATCAAGGACAATCTTATCGCAGAACGCTGTTCCTCCTTCTGCTTTCAAAGATTTTACCAAGCGTCCCATCACATCATATATCATAATATCACTGTCTGCATCGCTGACAATGTTAAGGCTTACCCCATCTGGAGTGGGTGTGATCCATCCTTCGGGATTGTTTCGCTTAACTGCAATCTTTACATTGTTATCAAACGATGATGCGTCAAAATTTTCATCTGCAAGTCCGTTCATATAGCGTTTGCCACTTGTCACTACGCTTCCATCATCATACGTCCAGGCACAATACACCCAGAAACTATTTTCAGGATTGTCGTATACGCTTTCTTCTGCTCTGCAATAGCGCAAAGGAGTTGATGCAACAATGTGGTCCTGCCCGGCAACGTCGGTATAGCCATACACGAATGTGTATCCAAGTTCAGTAAGACGCTCATTATCAATTTCCGCCATTGCTATCAGAGTATGGCTCGTGCCGTCTCCTTTCTTCAGCAGTTGTTTGGGCATTAATGGAGGGCGATATACAGTGACAGTTTCCGTTGTCTCACTAAGATAAGTGTATAAGTAACCATTTAGTGTATAATTATGTGCGCGAAACACAAATTGTATTGATTCTGTACTACGTTCAATTCCCCAAGGCATTGTTGGTATATAATCAAATTCCAAATCACTGGACTTATCAGCACCATTTAAACTCCAATACCACTTCCAGCCTGACTCATAACCTCCGGTTGGTTGCTCTGCTGAAACACTTATCACTCCTCCTTCTCGAATCTTTAATGGAGATACCTTTGTACTGACTGAAGAAACTGGCTGCATCTTCACAATCACATTGAAAGAAGTGGACACTCCTGAGTATGCAATGACAGTTATGACTGATTTTCCTGGAGACAATGCTGTCAATTTGCCATAGCTGTTAACGGATGCAATCGATTTATCAGAACTTTTGAAATATATACCCTTATCAGTAGCATTGTCAGGCACCACTGTAACATTTATAGTTCGGGTTTCTCCAACATTCATTTCCAGATCATCACCTACAATTCCCAATGATTCCTTATCTATTATGATTTCAGTAACAGGAATACCAACCACTGTAATCATGCACTCGTCAGAGTGTCCGTTTGTAGTGGATGCTGTGATTATTGCATTGCCGATGCCAACAGCCGTGACCAATCCCGTCTCGTCTACTGCTGCCACAGAAGTATCTGATGATTCCCAGGATACACTCTTGTCAGTAGTATTCTCCGGCATAACAGTGGCTTCCAGTTGAACCTTCTCGCTTATTTGGAGGGTCACATCTTTTCTGTTTAATGTTACCGATTCAGAAGGCGTCTCTATGACAGTTACCTCACATTCGTCTGATAGCCCGTTTTTAGTGTATGCTGTTATTATTGCATTGCCGATACCGACCGCAGTGACTAATCCAGTCTCATCTACAGTTGCTATAGAAGTATCAGATGATTCCCATGTGACGGATTTATCTGATGCGTTTTCCGGCATAACAGTTGCAACAAGAAGAACAGTTCCAGATACTTGTAGCGATATCTTTTTTCTATCCAATGTTACGGATTCAGCCTGAGTTGAAACGACAGTGACATTTATGGAAGTAGAAACTCCGGATTTTGCTGTCACTGTTATAGTAGTCTTTCCAATAGCCAGTGCGGTAATTTTTCCATCAGAATTAACGGATGCCACCGATGGGTCAGAACTTTCAAAAGCGACTTTCTTGTCAGTTGTCGTTTCCGGTAA
>CAZCZX010000175.1:0-6424 GCA_964503095.1 uncultured Sangeribacter sp. | reverse complement strand
GAGCGCTGACGCGGAGCTCAATCCACATGTCCTGTTCTACCCAATAGAACTTCTTGGTGTGCAGGTTCACATTGAATCTGCGTTTGGTGCGGCGCTTCGAGTGAGAAACGTTGTTGCCGACCGACGCTTTTTTGCCTGTAATCTGACAAGTCTTTGACATGACTGAGGTTTGTTTTTTACTTCTATAAAAATTTAACTTTCGGGATTGAGGCGGCCATCACAGTCTCATATCGTCTTGCCAGTGCATCATTTGGCATGACTTTTAAGGATGTGCCACAAATCGGATGCAAAATTACAAAATTTTTTGCATATGTGCAAAAGATTTATGACTTTTTTTTCTATAATGCAGTTTTTTTAGGGCTTTTTAGACTAAATGAAGAAGACTTACGACTCAATTATTCATCTCCAAGGTCATCTTCTTCCTCATATGTGTCGCGAAGAAGATTGATGAGCATCACCATTCCATGGGCTGTGGCCTGCTCTATGACATCGTTGCGGTCACCTTTGAAATGACGGCATTCGCTTACGAGTTTTCTGCCATATTTTGCCCCGATCCAAACTGTGCCCACCGGCTTATACTTAGTGCCTCCATCAGGTCCGGCGATGCCTGAAGTTGATATGGAGCAGTCACTTCTCATCAAGCGTGCCACTCCTTCAGCCATTGCCTCTACCACTTCTCTGCTCACAGCTCCTTGTTGGTCGATATATTTTTGAGGCACTCCGAGCACGTTGGTCTTTACATCATTGGCATAGCTGACAATGCTTCCGAGGAAATAAGTGCTGCTGCCCGGTTGCTGGGTGATGCGATGGGCTATATTGCCACCGGTGCAGCTTTCCGCACATGCCACTGTCAGATCTCTTTCCTTTAAAAGCGACCCAAGCACTTCAGCCAGCGACTTATCTTCGTCAGCTATAACATCTTTAGTGAAGATGTCGCGAAGATTTTGATGAAGCCTGTTGATCTGAAAGCGCAGAATAGCAACCCCCGTATGCTCACCAGTCAATGTGATTTTCGACAGCAGAAGGTTTGCATCTATGGCTATTTTAATATATTCTGGGAGATGCATCTCGAAATGCTTCAGGATGCTCGCGAGTTCGTCTTTTGTGTAGCCATACACAATGACGTATCTTTTTTCTATGTTAGGGACTTCGTTCATAATCTTCGTAATGTCCGAGTTATACTTCAACTTTTGAATACGGTGGCAAATCAAGAGGGCAGAAATCCCCTTTGAGATATTTGAAATAGCCGGCAATAGCCACCATGGCTGCATTGTCGGTGGTGAAGGCTCGTTTTGGAATCCATGCCTTCAGTCTTCGGCGTCGGCAGAAATCCTCCACAGCAGCCCTTACACCTGAATTCGCAGACACTCCTCCGCCAATCGCAATGGCATTTACTTTATGCTCCTTGACAGCCTTCGCCAATTTGTCAAGAAGAATTTCAATGATTGTCTTTTGTAGAGATGCTGCTAAGTCTGCCTTTCTATTCTCGATGAAATTTGGATCAATCTTTAGATTGTCGCGGATTGTATAAAGAAAAGATGTCTTTAATCCGCTAAAGGAGTAATCAAAGCCGGGGATATGTGGCTTTGCAAACTTGAAGGCGTCGGGATTCCCTTCAGCTGCCAGGCGATCGATGTGCGGACCTCCGGGATAGGGGAGTCCCATCACCTTTGCGCATTTGTCGAATGCTTCCCCGGCGGCATCATCGATGGTTGATCCAAGGATTTCCATCTCAAACGCAGATTTCACCATTATTATTTGGGAGTTTCCTCCTGAAATAAGAAGACATATGAAAGGAAACTCAGGCACTTCCTGATCCTCCGTTTCGCGTATGAAATGGCTAAGCACATGACCATGAAGATGGTTTACATCAATTGTTGGGATGTCGAGACCTATGGCCATTCCCTTTGCAAAAGATGTGCCTACGAGCAACGACCCAAGAAGCCCCGGACCACGTGTGAAAGCTATTGCATTGAGATCTGAAGCGGTAACACCCGCTTGTCGCAAAGCTTCGCTCACCACCGGCAAGATGTTTTGCTGATGGGCTCTGCTCGCGAGCTCCGGCACCACTCCGCCAAATTGCTCGTGGACTTTCTGGCTTGCTATTACGTTGCTGCGAAGGATTCCGTCAGTGATCACCGCTGCGGAAGTGTCATCGCAACTTGACTCGATTCCAAGTATGGTCGTGCTCATTGAATATGTATTAATTCTTCTAAACTCTCGATTTTACGAGTTTATTGCAAAGTTAACAATATTTTTTGAAAGATGCAAATCTACCTCCTTGATTGAGCATATGAAAGTTGATTTTTTTTATTTAATAGGTGTTAAATCATGTTTTTTTATTAATTTTGTAGTTTGTTGAGGCAATAGCAATTCTTGTAATGCGTTGGCAATGCATGTGTTTTAAGACTATCCGTGTGTAAATGAGAATATTTCGACCAATATATAGAGTAGCAAGGAGCATAATCATGATTTTGATTGCTCTTCTTGTAGTTGTGTATGTTGGCATTTACGTTTTCTTGTCGGTCCCTTCAGTTCAAAATAAAATTAAGACCATTGTATGCGAAGAGACATCAGAACTTCTCGGGGGAAAAATAGGGATAAAATCTTTGACGGTTCTTCCATTTAGTGAGGTGATTCTTTCAGAAGTTAGCCTTGACTCTCCTGAAGGTGAACGATGTGCAAGTATAAAAAAGGTTGCAGCAGGAATCGACATATGGAGATTAGTCTCGGATAGAAAGATAGTGTTGAATTATGCTGAAATCATAGGATTAGATGTAAATGTTGTGCAAGATTCTGTGGGATCGCCTACCAATATTCAATTTTTAATAGATGCTCTTTCGCCAAAGGATAAGACAAAACCTCCTACATTATTTGATTTGAAAATCAGGAATGTAGTGATTCGGGATTCAAAAGCATCTTATCATCGCCTCTGGATGAAAGACGACAAAGGCTCGCCACTTCCATTAGCTGATTTGAAAATGGAGCGTCTACGAATGGATTTGAGCATACCGGTCTTGAAGAATGATAAATATAAGTTTCTTATCCGCAATATGCAGTTTGAAGTCACGCCAGATGTCGCTGTCAGAAGTATTGCGGCTGACGTGGAATATGTCAAAGATGAGTCAGGAGCCGACCGATTATCAGTGAAAGATTTAAATATATCTCTTCCTAACTCATCAATAAAATTGGGCGACATAGACCTTAACCTTGCAGATTTGTCGGATATAAATGGTAAGTTGACAGGATCGATAACTCCTGCTGATTTTGCCGGGTTGGTTCCTATGTTAGGAACTTTTGATTCTCCATGGGATATTAATGTAGAAGCTCATTATTTAAAGAAAGAAATAGAAGTAGCCGAATTTGCTATAAGCAATGAAAATACTCATTCTTATCTTAATTTTAGTGGTAATGTTGGCAACTTAAACAAATCTGATAGCCTTAATCTCATTATTGATGGGTTGAAGGCAGATATTTCAGAAAATTTGAGTAAGGAGGTTTGTAATGTAATTCCTAAGATTTCGGATAACGTAAAGGAAATAATTATCTCAGCCGGAAGAATTCTTCTTGATTTCGACGGGTCTTTGGTAGATGGCGAAAAGGCTAAAGGTCAAGGAATTCTCACTACAGGCCATGGTAAGATTGATTTTGAAGCAGAAGGTAAGTATCTTAGATCGAAAAAACCATTTTTAAAAATTGCAGCAAATGCGGAAGATGTAGATTTCGGAACTCTGCTTAAAACTGATAAAGTGGGGACTGTGTCATTTGTTGTAGATGCTGAACTTTCCGGATTAGACAAGAATGCTGATGGAATAGTGTCTATCTCGTCAGATGAATTCGTATTGGTAGGAAATAATTTTCAAGACGTAGAATTTGAATTAAGAAAATCAAAGTCCGACCTTGCGGTAATACTTGATGCTTCCTCCGGAGAAATGGAGCTAAATATGGAATGTGGGGCAGTATTGGATGGAAAGTCTTCATTGATGCAAGCCTACATAGATCTTTCAAATTTCAATCCCTCACAATTCGGACTGAATGGGAAAATAGCAGACTGCGTTATATCCTCAAGAATTCATGCCGACACCAAAGGCAATAGTCCGGACAATATCACAGGAGAGTTGATAATCTCTGATCTTAATATTGCCAGAAAAGATGGACAGTCACTTATTCTCAAGGAACTCTCCGTCAGCATTGACTCCATAGTGAATTCACCTTCTAATAATTATGAATTTGGCAGACATGTCATCATAGCAAGTGATTGGGTAGATGCAAGAATTTATGGTGATATTAATCCTACTCATTTGACTCGGGAGTTGAAAGATATGCTCGCATCTGTAGTCCCAACGCTGTTTTCTCCCTCAGTAGGGCTTAAAGAAGAGGAAGAATCTAATAATGATTTTACGTTTAACGTCAATGTCAAGAGTCTTGCAGCGCCATACGCATTTTTCAACCTTCCGGTAAGGCCATTGCTTGACATTCCTATCTATGGTGCGGTCAATACAAAAAAAGGTAAGGCTAATTTAAGTTTTTCTACTCCTCATCTTCAGCAGGGGAAAAATAAACTTATACGAAATGCAGACCTCAATGTCTCTATTGATTCTTTCCTGGGAATGGCAAAAATGACCGGTGGATTGATTTTCCCTGCTAAGAAAGGTGATGTCGAAATTGCAACTGATCTATCTGCTGTTCATGATAAAGTGAATATTAATATCGGATTGAATCCCACTTTGGATAGTTCTATAAAGGGTAGTATGGCCTTTGAGACTTCGTTCTCGAGGATTCCTAATCCATTTAACCAGAATGGAGATCTTGCTATAGATCTCAATATCCTTCCTTCTACTATTACTGTAAGCGGAACTCCTTGGACAATAGCTAATGGCTTCGTAGATTATTCAGCTAAAAGAGTATCAGTAAGTAATTTTTTGATAAGTCATGACAATCAATATGTTAAAATTGATGGTGTGGCATCACAAAGTCCTGCAGAGCAATTGAAAATTAAGTTGAACGACATAGACCTTGAATATATCTTCAATATACTCAATATCAATTATGTCTCCTTTGGAGGAATGGCAACTGGAGAAGTCGTAGGAAGCCAATTGCTCACAAAGTCACCAAAAGCAGAGACTGAATTTCTTCATGTCAAAGGTCTAAGCTATAATGGTGCTGAACTTGGTGATGGAGACCTTGCTTCTGAGTATGACGCATCAGCCCAAAAAGTTGGAATCTATGCAGTAGTTCGTGACCCATTGACACGCCAGCGAAAGGTGAGTGTAAATGGAGGAATATGGGTGACACGAGACTCCCTCAGCTTTGATTTTGATGCAGATAAGGTAAATGTCGGAATAATGAAGCCATTCGTGTCTGCTTTCTGCTCTGATTTAGATGGAAGAGCATCTGGAAAATGTAAATTATATGGCTCATTCTCCGACATTGATCTCACCGGTGCTCTCTTGGCCGATACTATTTCTATGAAAATCGACTTTACTAATACTTGGTATCATGCCGGCAATGACTCCGTATTTCTATCAAAGGGATTGATAGACATTCCTCCATTGACACTATATGATGATGAAGGACACTCTGCTGAATTTGGCGGATGGCTTCGCCATACATATTTCCATAATCCGGTGTTCAACTTCAAATTGCGTGATGCCAAATCTATTCTATGTTACAACACTAATGAGTCGATGAATCCTCTATGGTATGGTACAATCTATGGGACCGGTCATGGTCAAATTAATGGAGTCCCGGGCGTAGTGGAGATTGACATTAATATGGAAACAGAGGAAAACTCTAAATTTTACTATGTGATAAGCGATGCGGAAGACGTAGCACAATACTCATTCCTTTCATTCACAGATAAGAGAAAAGAAAAATTAGAAGCGGAGCAGACTGACACTATCCCTGACTATCTGAAAAAATTTCAGAAAGAAAGTCAAGAATTGGAAGAGGGGGCTACCAACGTAATCCTTTCATTGAAAGGTACTGTCAATAACGATGCACTCGTGACGTTGGTGATGGACCCGAAGGCAGGAGATAATATCACTGCAAGAGGTGAGGGTGCCTTACAAATGGATTATAATATGGCTAATAATGATCTAAGGATGATTGGCACCTACGTTCTTGATGAAGGCAACTATAACTTCACACTTCAAGACATCATCATTAAAAATTTTAATATAAAGAAAGGAAGTCTAATAAAGTTTGATGGTGATCCAATGAATGCAAACCTTGACATTGCGGCTACTTATAGGGTTAACACCAATTTGACCGACCTTGATAAAAGTTTTGCAAATGATAAGGAATTAAACCGCACAAACGTCCCCGTAGACGCATTGCTGATAGTGAAGGGGCCTATGACAAACCCTGACATTACATTTGATATAGAATTGCCTACTTTGACTTCAGATGTGGAAAGAAAAGT
>CAZCZX010000174.1:0-6426 GCA_964503095.1 uncultured Sangeribacter sp. | reverse complement strand
GACTCAAACGGCTCATGCTGCACAAGTTCTAAGCCGCGACTATGATATACAAGAGTATATCCGGCAATGCCAGTAGTGGCATGGTAAGCCTTCGCAAATCCTCCGTCAATCACCAGCAATTTACCATTGGCACGCATAGGACTCTCACCCTTGGCTGCCCTCACCGGCACATGCCCGTTGATGACATGGCGATGCTCTCCTTCCACGCCAAAGGCATCCAAGATTCCATCTATCACCTTCTCATCATTTCGAAGTTTGAAGTAATTTCCCTTCTCCTCCGAATGCGTCGACTCATCCTTTATGAAATAGCGTTCGAATGTAGCCATCTTCGATTTGTCGAAGAGAGGGGAGTCCTTGCCACACCATAGATACCAATAATAGTCTACTGCGAATTTCTTCAATTCAGGGTCGGTATCATCGTTAAATGCCGCGCGCATCATCATCCCGATACGGTGCATAAGCTCGCGACCCTTGTATTTTTCTCCGTGAAGATCAATTTCTTTCAGACTTCCATCCTCATTTAGAGGCATCGACGCATGGAAGAGCAAATTTGAATTATAGATGGCATACATGCAGCCATGCGACAGTAGACACTGAATATGGCGGTTCAACTTATCGCTTACCATAAACGAATGGTGAAGTTTCTCCACCAAAGATGCCTCCTCTTCACTGAGGGCATAAGGATCATCGGGCGAGATAGTTGGGAAATTGCTGTCTTTAAGTTCATACTCTTTCCCATTCAATTCTATTACTCCCTTATCAGGTTTCAAAAGATGCAGAAGTCTCCTGTCTTCCATCTTCCATTCCGGACGGTTGGCAATCATCTGCCCTTCAATCTTAAACTGAATGATGCTGATTGCCTTATGCATCTTGGCCCAAAGTTGAAGTGATTTCTCGTCGGGCGCATGCTCCTTATCCATGATATGCGGTCCAAATCCCGCACATGGATCATCTCCATATGTCTCAAGAGCAAATGTGGCGAGTGGTACAAGATTGATGCCATAGCCATCCTCAAGAGTGGCCATATTGCCATATCGCAGCGATAGACGAAGCACATTGGCTATGCAACAGTCATTCCCCGCGGCAGCTCCCATCCACAGCGCGTCATGGTTGCCCCATTGGATATCAAAGCGCTCATACTCGCAAAGCGTGTCCATGATGAGATGCGCACCCGGTCCTCTGTCAAAGATGTCGCCTAAAATATGCAGTTGGTCTATGCTCAAGCGTTGAATCACATTGCATAGGGCTATTATAAAATTGTCTGCCTGTCCCGTTGAGATTATAGTTTCAATTATTCGGCGGAAATATGCATCCTTGTCATAATCCGTAGGAGATTCATGCAGCAATTCCTCAATGATGTAGGCATACTCTTTGGGAAGTGCCTTCCTCACTCGAGAGCGTGTATATTTGGAAGATACAGACTGAAGCACCAGTATCAGTTGATGGAGAGTGACACTGTAGAAATCATCCATATTGTTCTCTTCTGCCTTCGTATACTCCAGTTTGCTTTCCGGATAATATATCAAAGTGCAAAGGTTGCGGATGTCCTGCTCGCGGAGAGATGTCCCGAATATTTCCCTCACTTTGCGTCGGATATTGCCCGAAGCGTTACGGAGAATATGAGAGAAAGCCTCGTTCTCCCCGTGCAAGTCAGCCACAAAATGCTCCGTACCTTTCGGCAAGTTGAGTATTGCCTCAAGATTTATTATTTCGGTGCTCGCCGCTTGCACATTTGGAAACGACTGGGAAAGCAGGCTCAATATCCTCAAGTCTGTTTCCTTATCTCTTGCTTCCTTTATGTCTACTGCCACCGGCAGATCAGTCTTGTGGTCCATACCACGTAGAATACATATGATAGTTGTTTGCAATCTTAATGTTCATCTCCTTTGCCTTCTCCGGCTCTACCATCTTGACGAACTTAGCCGGACATCCTGCCCATAGCTCATGCTTGCCAATCTTGGTGTTGCTCAGCACCACCGAGCCGGCTGCCACAATAGCACCTTCCCCGACTACGGCATTGTCCATCACAACGGCTCCCATTCCAATCAAAGCGTAGTCTTCAATCTTGCAGCCGTGAAGCACAACATTATGGCCCACCGAAACATGGTCGCCAATCTCGATTATTGATTTCTCATAAAGTGTATGCAGCACGCTTCCGTCTTGGATATTCACACCGTTGCCGACGCGAATAGAATTCACATCTCCTCGGAGCACTGCGCCAAACCATACACTGCAACCGTCGCCGATTACAACATCACCTACTACCACTGCATTAGCTGCAAGAAAACAATCCTTGCCTATCACTGGGGTAAATCCCCTTACTTCTTGTATTATAGCCATTTTCTTGAATTTAGAATTTAGAGTTTATAATTTTCTCG
This sequence comes from uncultured Sangeribacter sp., assembly GCA_964503095.1. Taxonomy (GTDB): domain Bacteria; phylum Bacteroidota; class Bacteroidia; order Bacteroidales; family Muribaculaceae; genus Lepagella. The sequence goes on along the minus strand of CAZCZX010000174.1, from coordinate 4,048 downwards.
ATTAATCATGTTTAATCATGTTGAAACAGGATTCATCATGATTATGCATTAAGCATTATGAATTATGCATTATAAATAAATTCTGCATTATGCATTTATCTGAGAGCCAGGTGGCTTCCTCATCATTCAGCAGCGGAGCCAGCCGCTCATATACTTCCTTATGATACTTCTCAAGCCATTCCTTTTCATCAGGAGTGATGATGTCCCATTCTATAAGGTTTTGATCGAAGGGGAAGAGCGTCAGATTGCGGAAGCGATAGAAGTCGCCAAACTCATTGCTCTTCCAAAGCTCTACTGCAAGCATGTTCTCGCTGCGGATTCCATATTTGTCTTCTATATATAGCCCGGGCTCATTGCTCATCACCATTCCCGGCTCCAATGGCACCGGGATGTCGTTCATGCGTATCTGCACCGGGCCCTCATGGCAATTGATGAAGAATCCTACGCCATGCCCGGTGCCGTGATAATATGCTTTCCCCTCGTTCCAGAGATATTGTCGAGCAAGAATATCAAGTTGTGCGCCACGTGTCCCTTTGGGGAATATAGCCTTTGAAAGCGCAATGTGTCCCTTCAATACGATGGTGAAGTCATGCTTCTGCTCCGGCGTGGCTTCTCCTCCCAACACTATGGTTCGCGTGATGTCTGTCGTTCCCTGTTTATACTGACCGCCACTGTCGATAAGCAACAGCCCTTGCCCCGTTACTGGAATGTCGGTCTCGTCTGTTGGCTCATAATGCACTATAGCTCCGTGCCCGTTCCATCCTACAATGGCAGCAAAACTTTCATCGACACAATCCGGGTCAGCAAGACGCAGTTCGCGAAGTTTTCTCGCTATGCTCATCTCTGTCAACCCTCCTTTAGGAAATTCCTCATCTATCCACTTGAAAAATTTCACAAGGGCTACCCCATCCTTCTCCATTGCTGTTCTCCAATGAGAAAGCATGGTCTCATTCTTGATGCTTTTCAGCTTTGCCACTCCTTTCCCTCCTTCTAAGGCGGTAGGGATTGCCTCAGCGATTGTGACAGCTGTTAGTTCAGGGTCGATCAGCACGCAGGTTTCAGATGGGATCAATCCGGCAAATTCCGGTGCCTCGTCGTATCCGCGTGTCTCAATGTTGTATTTCTTTAGAAACTCTCTTACTTCTGGTGAAAGTTTTTCTTCCTTAATGAAGATTATGCGGTTGCCTTCTCTGTCAAGATACAGGTAGGCGGGAAAGACTGGACTATATGCCACGTCGCCTGCTGCTCTAAGGTTGGTGGCCCAGGCTATATCATCGAGGGCAGACAGCAAGATTGCATCTGCTCCCTCCTTTTCCACTTCTTCCATGATTCTTCCGATCTTAGACTCTACAGTCTCTCCTACTATTTCCTCATCATGGATAAAAAGAGGGTTGAGAGGCTGGCTTGGGCGATCAGTCCATATGAAATCAAACATAGGGAAATCAGTGGCGAAGTGCAGCCCTGCCTCCTCAAAAGCTTCCCTCATCTTCTCAGCGTCTTTGCTGCTGAAAGTCATTCCATCTACGGCTATAACGGAGTCTTTCGGCATCATTCCGGCTACATATTCCACCAGGTCTACGGCTTCTGGCCCATCAAGAGGCATCATTTCAAAGCCAGTCCCATTAAGTTGCTGACGCGCCTGGATGAAGAAGCGATTGTCGGTCCATACATACGCCTTGTCTTTGGTCGCTACTGCTATTCCGTTGGTGCCATTTTCCGACTTAAAACCAGTCAACCATTCCCGTCCGCGCCAATGGGCAGGCGGAATCTCACTTTGATGGGGATCTGTGCTGTTGATAATGCAGCAGTCTATGTCTTGCTCTGCCATTGCCTTGCGCAACTCTTCGAGCCTTTTCTTTTCTATCTTTTCCATGGTCGTTTATTTCTCTTGCAAAAATAATGAAAATTCATCATCTATCCTAATTCTCTCCCATTTTTTTACAATGCATCGCGCCATGGAAAGCAGGCATTCTTGCCTGCGCCCCAAAAGAAGCATCGCTCTTTTTGGTCAAATTGTACCAAAATTGGTAAAATTGGGAGGGGGGGGGTAAATTTCTGCGAAAAACATTTGCAAATATTTAAAATTAGTATTAATTTTGCATTGCCAAGAGAGAAAGAGTTTGGTTTGAAATAATTGGCATAGCATTTTAAATCTCTTGGCAAGCAAGTCTAAAAGCTTTTTAAGTAATAGTGATATAATTTGTAAGTTAGTGGTTGAGTAAGTGTTGTTTTTGCTTGTGAAAGTAGTTGCAATATCTAAAAAATCACACTGTGGCCGGAGTTTGCGAAAATCCCGGCCACAGCGTTTTTATATCCCCTTTATGCCGTAGCCCTGCTCGCCTTGCTAGTACTGCTAGTATAAACTTGTATAATATGCGATAAAAAAAGGACGCACGTCGTGCGTCCTTAATTATGCATTATGCATTATGAATTATGAATTACTTTACGTATTCCACTGCCGCCTTCTCCACAGGGATTGCTGCAAGATAATTCTTGATATACTTGTTGAAGCCCTCTACCTCTTCTTCAGTTGGAGTGATGCTTGTTCCGGTATTCCCTTCAAACACCTCCATCTCAAGATAGTCGGCGAGGTTGCGGTCGTTGACATTGTTCACAAGGTAGCCGGCAAGCAAAGCCATACCCCAAGCTCCACCTTCTCCGGCTGTCTCCATAACTGAGATAGGGGAGTTCAAGGCAGCTGCAAGTATACGTTGACCTACGCCGGGTGTCTTGAACAGACCTCCGTGACCGGTTATACGGTCTACTTTGATCTTCTCTTCATCGAAAAGAATGTCATTGCCTATCTTCAAGCAAGCCACTGCTGCATTCAGGTTAGCCCTCATGAAGTTGGCAAGATTGAATCGATTTGCCACTGAACGCACGAACAATGGGCGTCCCTCATTCAAGCCTGTGATAGGCTCTCCCGAGAAGTAGTTATACGAAACAAGACCTCCACAATCAGGATCGCCATTAAGAGCATTGTTGTAGAGTTTGCCGAATATTTCGTTCATATCTACAGGAATACCCATCAACTCAGTATATTCACGGAATATCCCTACCCATGCATTAAGGTCGGATGTGCAGTTGTTGCAATGCACCATTGCCACCAGACTTCCGTCAGGAGTAGTCACCATGTCTATCATCTCATAAGGGCGGCTGAGTTCTTTCTCAAGCACTATCATCGAGAATGAAGAAGTTCCTGCCGACACATTGCCGGTACGCTGTTTTACTGCATTAGTGGCTACCATACCTGTACCGGCATCTCCCTCCGGCGGACACAGCGGTGCTCCTGCCTCAAGGTTTCCTGAGATATCAAGTCGCTTCGCTCCCTCTTCTGTAAGAGTCCCGGCATTCTCTCCTGCCACCAATATCTTCGGAAGCACATCCTCAAGTTTCCAGTCGAAATGCTTGTCGGCAATCATGCTGTCGAATTTCTCCACCATCTTCTGGCTATAGTTCTTGGTTTCCGGATCCACTGGAAGCATTCCGCTGCCATCTCCGATGCCAATCACCTTCTCTCCGGTCAACTGCCAGTGGATATATCCGGCAAGTGTAGTCAGGAATGCAAGGTCTTTCACATGCTCCTCGCCGTTAAGGATCGCTTGATAGAGGTGCGAGATGCTCCAGCGCAACGGAATGTTGTAGTCAAATTCCTTAGAAAGAATTGCAGCTGCCTCTCCGGTGTTGGTGTTGCGCCATGTGCGGAATGGTGCAAGCATATTGCCATCCTTGTCAAATGGCATGTAGCCATGCATCATCGCGCTGATACCGACAGAGGCAAGTTTCTTTATCTCAACTCCATATTTATTCTTCACATCCTCGCGGAGATCGCGGTAGCAGTCCTGAATGCCAAACCATATTGCCTCCAGACTATAAGTCCAAAGATTATTGACAAGCTGGTTTTCCCACTCATGGCTTCCCTGTGCTATCGGATTGTTGTTCTCATCTATGAGAACAGCCTTGATTCGGGTAGAGCCAAACTCAATTCCGAGAATGGCCTTCCCCGACTCAATTGTCTGTTTTATCTTTTCAGGCACGTTATTTCAAT
>CAZCZX010000173.1:0-6482 GCA_964503095.1 uncultured Sangeribacter sp. | reverse complement strand
TACCAAGTTCTTCAGCATGTGCTCTTACATATTGCAATGCCAAAGTTGCAGACTCTTTCATCACATCTCCTAAGTTGCCGGTAAGAGTAAGTTTTTCTCCCTTCCCTTTTGATAGAGACGTCTCGATAAAGAGAATTTCTCCGCCGGCTGCAGTCCATGCAAGTCCGGTGACGACGCCTACATAGTCATTCCCTTCATACACTTCTCCTACATGCTCTTCTTTTCCGAGTATATTTCTTGCCTCAGTTGCATCTATCATCGATGGAAGGGGTTTATTGGAAGCTTTCAGCCTTGCAAGCCTGCGAAGAAGTTTCTTAATTGTCTTGTCGAGTTGCCTTACTCCTGATTCACGCGTATAGTGTTCCACCATAAACCTGATTCCATCATCAGAAATTTTGACATCATCAGCATCAAAGCCAAGATCTTCAAGTGCTTTGGGCAAAAGATGCCTTTTGGCTATCTCTATCTTCTCTTCGATTATATATCCCGACACTTCTATAATCTCCATGCGATCGAGCAATGGAGCGGAAATTGAATCGAGAGTGTTGGCTGTTGCAATGAAGAGAATATCAGAGAGATTGTAGTCCACATCTATATAATTATCGTGGAAGTGAGAATTTTGCTCGGGATCAAGCACTTCAAGGAGAGCTGCAGCCGGATCTCCTTTTATATCCCTACTGATTTTGTCTATCTCATCAAGGACTATAACCGGATTGTTGCTTTCTGTCTTTTCAAGAGCCGCAATTATTCGTCCCGGCATAGCGCCAATGTAGGTACGCCTATGGCCTCTAATCTCTGCTTCATCATGCAGACCACCAAGAGAGATTCGGGCATATTCCCGCCCTAATGCCTCTGCCACTGACTTACCCAATGATGTTTTTCCTACGCCCGGAGGTCCATAAAGGCACAATATCGGGGCTTTCATGTCGCCACGAAGTTTCATTACAGCCACCTGCTCCAATATTCTATCCTTAATTTTATTTAGTCCATAATGATCTCTGTTCAATATCTCTTCCACATGGTCAAGATCAATAGGAGACTCTGTTTTTTTATTCCAAGGCAAAGACAATAAAGTATTGAGATACGTGTATTGGATGCCATATTCCGGAGTAGATGCCATAAATCGCCCCAATTTCTTCAGTTCTTTTGAAAAATGCTGCTCGATTTCTTTGCTCCACTCTTTCTTCTCTGCCCTCGCCATGAGTTCCGACTCGTCGCTCTCTTCAGGGATATCGCCAAGTTCTTCCTTTATTGCTTTTAGTTGCTGCTGAAGAAATTGGTCGCGCTGTTGTCTGGTTAGGTCCTCTCGGGTTCGCTCCTGGATGTCAAATTTCAGTTGAAGCATCTGCTGGGCTGTGTCGAGCATATGAAGAAGTTCCTGCCCTCTTTTCTTGATATCTGACTCTTCAAGAAGTTGTTGCTTTTGATCAAGGCTGATGGGGGAGTTGCAGATGATGAAATTCATCAACTTGAATGGACTATTGAATTGGGCTAATGCATATTTCAATTCTTTTGTCTCTTCTTCATTAAATAGACTTAGGATTTCAGAAAATGACTCACTGATTGAAGAAAAGATTGCCGCAAGCTCCATATCCTCTTTGACAGGCATCACTTCCGGAATATATTCAACACTTGCAAAAAAGCCATTTTCCTTTGTAGTGATGCGTGTTGCCTTGACTCTGTTCGCGGCTACCATAAATGCAGTATAGCTGCCATCCGGCATCTCCATAATTCGAGCTACGACACAGACCACCCCTACACGGTAAAGATCTTTTCGAGTGATTTTCTCGGTGTGTTCCTTGACAGTTAACGTGACTACAGCTTCATTATTCTTTTGAGCAAGACTAAGCACATCAAGAGTATCAGCATCATGCACTGCCAAAGGAACCGTGATGAATGGGAAAAGCACCATATTGCGTACTGGAACCACCGGCATACTCTTTTCATTTATCCTGACATTGCTGAAATCAAAGTCAGGTGCAACTTCCGACATTATGCCATTCACCGGGCTTGCGGTGTTCATAGATTCATATGTTTGGTAATCTGTATTGTCTATATGCTTCATTATCCTTCAGTAGTGTTGTTTTGGGTTCCAGATATAGTTGCTTTCTCTGATGTCTTTTGATTTTTTGGTCTATTTGAATACTTTCGGCCATTCCTTCTCCTATTTGCATTCACCTTTTTTTCATTTGAATTGGCCTTATTCTCTGCTATTGGAGCGTCAGAAGCCGTATTCTTTTCTATCTTTGAAGATTTTGCTTTTAAGCGAGGACTGTTTGTTTTTTGCCTTCCCCTTATATTATTCGACTTTTTAGGCGCTGCGTAAGAAGGTCCTTCTCCTATCTCTGTAGGGATATCAGACTTCGTCAATGTCTTACCAAGAAATCTCTCAATTTTCTTAAACTTTCCAATCTCTTTTTCAGATATGAAAGTGACAGCGCTTCCATCCTTGTCAGCACGCGCAGTTCTGCCAATGCGATGCACATAGTCTTCCGCTTCACGAGGGACATCGTAGTTTACCACAAGTTCTATGTCATCTATATCTATACCACGTGCCATTATATCAGTGGCTACAAGCACATTGATCTTTCCGCTCTTAAAATCGAGAATCACATCCTCGCGTCTGTCCTGCTCAAGATCGGAATGCATCTCTCCAATCTTATAGTTTTCCTTCTTCAATGCCTTGGCAAGCTCCTTCACTTTAAGTTTTGATGAAGAGAAGACTATGACCTTCTCCGGAGCTCTCTTCTTAAAAATGGAAAGAAGAATAGGAAGTTTTTGGATCTCGTAGCATACGTATGCCTGCTGATTTATCTTATCAGCCGGTCGCGACACTGCGAGTTTTATCTCATGAGGATTGTTCAGTATGCTTTTGGCGAGTTGCTGAATTTTTGGTGGCATGGTAGCACTGAAAAGAAGGGTCTGCCTTTCTTTCGGAAGCCGCGCTACTATCTGCATGATGTCGTCGTAGAAACCCATGTCGAGCATTCTATCAGCCTCATCAAGTATGAAAAAAGACACTTTTGAGAGGTCAACATATCCCATCGATAGATGTGCCAATAGTCGCCCGGGAGTAGCAATGACAACATCAGCACCTGCCTTAAGGCTTTTTCTCTGTTGATCATAGGTGTAGCCATCAGTGCCACCATATACCGGCATACTGCTTACCGGCAAGAAGTATGAAAACCCCTGCATCTGCTGATCGATTTGCTGGGCAAGCTCGCGCGTAGGAGCCATTATGACGCAGTTCACGGCATCCTGTGGATATTTATAGGTGGAAAGGATATCTATGACTGGAAGAAGATACGCCGCTGTCTTTCCAGTGCCGGTCTGAGCACATGCAAGGAGGTCGCGCCCATCAAGAACAGCCGGAATCGCCTGCTCCTGAATAGGAGTGCATTCATCAAAATGCATGTCCCACAGCGCGTCAAGTAAGTCGTCGTTCTCAAGAAGTTGGTCAAATTTCATCTTCAAAGTTTTAGAGTGCAAAATTAACAAAAAAAATCTATGTAGCCAATATAAATGAACTTTTTTGTTGCATATTTGTTTCAGCATTATTTCACGCTGTTTCACAAATGATATATTAATTTAATGCTTTATATTATGCTTATATTCAATAACTTACAAAATTGTTCACTCAAATTGGACTTTTGTGAAAAAAAACTTGAAACAATTCAAACAACACTCACGTTATACAGGTGAACAGTGAACAAAATCTATTCTTAAACCCGATTTGTGAAAGCAGATCAAAAACAAGACAACGAAAATGGCAACTAACAATTCATTCCGTAAAAACCTCATCAATCTTCAGTCGAACCTCATGAACTTTGCGATTCAACTGACTGCTGATCGCGAAGCCGCAGCTGATCTTCTGCAAGACACTACTCTCAAGGCACTCGACAACGAAGAAAAGTTCACTTCGGATGCCAATTTCAAAGGCTGGGTCATGACAATCATGCGCAACATTTTCATCAACAACTATCGCAAGACTGTTCGCCAAGCCACTATCGTTGACACAACTGACGACCTCTATCACATAAACACATCTCAGGAATCTGCTCTCGAGACTCCTGATGGAAGCATGACAGTAAAGGAAATCAACGAAATCCTTGCTACATTCGATGATGAGTTCCGCATTCCATTCAATATGCACGTGGCTGGCTACAAATACAGTGAAATCGCTGAGGAACTAAATCTTCCTGTAGGCACTGTAAAAAGCCGCATCTTCTTTGCTCGCAAGCGCCTACGCGCAGCCCTTTCTTAAGAATAATTATAAAAACAAATATGAAAAATGCGGCTTTTGTCGCATTTTTTTTTCGTTAATCCACCTTATTTTATTAATTTTGCACAATATTAACGCAGGCATCGGCAACGCATCCCCTTGAAGGGTGCTTAACCGAACTGATAAATTAATCCAATTATGGCAGAAATTACAGAAGAAATCAAAGAAAATGAATCTGGCCTTAACTTTGTGGAGCAATACATTAAGGAAGACCTTGAAGCCGGAAAGAATGGAGGAAGACTAAACACCCGTTTTCCACCCGAACCCAATGGCTATCTCCACATCGGACACGCTAAGGCTATAATTATGGATTTCGGCGCCGCTGAAAAGTTTGGTGGCACCTGCAACCTACGTTTCGACGATACTAACCCTCAGAAGGAAGACACAGAGTATGTAGAAGCAATTAAACGCGACATCCATTGGCTCGGCTTCGACTGGGGCGACCGTCTTTACTATGCCTCTGACTATTTCCCTCAGCTCTGGGATCTCGCCGTGAGAATGATTAAGGAAGGTAAAGCATATGTCGATGAGCAGTCAAGCGAAGAAATTGCAAAGCAAAAAGGCACACCGACTCAACCCGGACAAAACTCTCCTTATCGTGACCGTCCAATAGAAGAAAATCTCCGTCTGTTTGAAGCAATGAACAGAGGTGAGTTTGAGGAAGGATCTATGGTGCTCCGTGCAAAAATCGATATGGCAAGCGACAACATGCACTTCCGCGATCCTATCATGTACAGAATCATCAAGACTCCTCATTGGCGTACGGGCGACACATGGAAAGTATATCCAATGTATGACTTCGCACACGGACAGAGCGACTATTTCGAAGGCGTGACTCACTCTATCTGCACCCTTGAATTCGTCCCTCACCGCCCCCTTTATGAATATTTTGTAAAAGAACTCGCTGATGAATCTTATTGTCCGCGACAGATTGAGTTCAACCGACTCAACCTTACATACACAGTGATGAGCAAGCGCAAGCTTCTTCAGCTTGTGAAGGAAGGTCTCGTGCGCGGTTGGGACGACCCCCGTATGCCGACTCTTTGTGGACTCCGCCGTCGCGGCTACACTCCTTCATCAATCAAAAACTTCGTCAACAGAATCGGATATACGAAATATGAAGCACTGAATCATATCGAACTTCTCGAACACTCCGTGCGTGAAGACCTCAATGCCACTGCAACTCGTGTTTGTGCTGTCCAGAATCCTGTCAAACTTATTCTTGACAATTATCCCGAAGACAAAACTGAGATAATGTATCTTGACTCAAATCCTGAGGATCCTACTGCTGGAAAACACGAAATGCCATTCAGCAGGGAACTTTGGATAGAGCGTGAAGACTTCATGGAAAATCCGCCTAAAAAATTCTTCCGCATGAGTCCAGGAAATGAAGTGCGTCTCAAAGGTGCTTACATTGTGAAGTGTACAGGTGTAGACAAAGACGAGGATGGCAACATCACAGCCATTCATGCAGATGTTGACTTTGACACCCGCAATGGATTGCCGGGTGCAGAAAGAAAAGTCAAAGGAACTCTTCATTGGGTAAATGTACCGACAGCAGTGAAAGTGGAAGTGCGCGACTACGACCGCCTCTTCTCCGTAGAGAATCCATCGGCCGAAGAGGGAGACTTCCGCGAACTCCTGAATCCGGATTCTTTGAAGATTAGAGAAAATGTCATGGTAGAGCCGTGGCTTGCAGAGAATGCCAAGGTAGGCGACAACTTCCAGTTCCAGCGCCTCGGCTACTACACTGTAGACCCTGACAGCAAAGATGGCCATTTGGTATTCAACAAGACCATCGGTCTTCGAGACACTTGGGCAAAGGAACAAAAGAAAGGTTAAAATAAGTTAAATCGGAGGGTTTTGTCAAAATCCTCCGATTTTTCTAAAACAAAATCTATTCTTTAAGCGTTTGATACTTTGCAACCGCAATTGCAACCCACTATAAGGGGGTGACTGGCTTTGACAGCGTGTAGAAGCGGTAAGCAAGCATGCAGAGCCTTGATGCGTAAGCTCTTTAATACCGACGTATCGAACTATAATTGGCGAAAATAACAATTACGCTCTCGCTGCGTAACCTGAAGTACAGTAGGGTTCCTTTATTCTGCTCAAAGTGAGCAGAACGAGACATCGCTCCATTGCCCTGTTCCGAGACGTTTGGACAAAGCGGTGCTGAGAAATTCGGAAATAGGAGAGAGGC
>CAZCZX010000172.1:0-6485 GCA_964503095.1 uncultured Sangeribacter sp. | reverse complement strand
CCTGGTAATGGAGGGCATAAGTTCAGGGTGTTTGGTTCTGCTAATGCTGACCATAGAGCTGCGAATGTCGAGATGTTCTATATCCGTCATGATGACAAATTGCAATCTGCCGGAGCCTACTTTTTCCCGGATGTCAAGAAAGGGGATGCTTTCAACTTTGATATCGTATCAGCCTTTACTGGCTATGCTCCTAAATCGTTCCTTGGATTCATGATTAAGGATGATATGTTTCCCGCATCAAATGCAGTAACGGAAGAAGTCAAGAATAGGGAACAAGTTACTTCGATTCAGAGAGATAATGAAGTAAGGGATGAAATTCGCATTTCTGATAAAGATGAAATAAGAGCAAGTCAGATATCCGAAGACAATAGTATTCATAATGAAGTTGAGGTCTGTGCGTCTTACCCGGGTGGAATATCTTCTTTAATGACATGGCTTTCTTCAAATGTCCGTTATCCCGAAGCCGCTCAACAAAACAATATCCAAGGCAAGGTCGTAGTCAAATTCATTGTGGAGAAAGATGGTAGCATTTCAAATGTGGATGTTATCAGAAGTGTTGATCGCGATCTTGACAGAGAGGCTCTTCGAGTAGTCAATATGATGCCGAAATGGAATCCTGGAACTAACAAAGGAGTTCCTGTAAGGTCATATTTCACTCTTCCTGTCAATTTTAGAATCCCATCAAAAAAATAAAACTTTATGCGCTATCGAATTATTTTGATCGTATCGTTGCTTTTGACGATGGCAACGGATGCGTTTGCTTATATTGCAAAGCCATCCAAATTGACGCCTACCATTACCTGGGAGATAACTGATGATGGAGTGCTGCGCATATACGGTACTGGCGAGATGCCGGATTTTGAGTATGGAGAACATAATTTTTGGCTTGACAAGAAATATTTTCCAAACAAAATTAAACGAATTGAGATAGGTGAAGGAATTATAAAAATTGGAAAATACGCATTCCACTCTCAGTCTATATTTTCCAGTGATAAATTAAAGGATGTAGTCATTTCGCTCCCTTCAACATTAACAAGTCTTGGAAGCAATGCACTTGATGGTGTCAAATTGGAATCCTCTCGATTGCCTGATAAGATACTTGTGTTATCTGAAGGCAGTCTTGGAGGAGCGTTAGTTCCTGACGGAATTCTTATTATTCCGCCCTCTGTCAAAAGAATTGAAAACTTAAGTCTCGGATTGTCAAATCTTAAAGAGATTATTATCGAAGGAACTCCAAAACTTGGACATTCTGCCTTCCTTCCTTTAAGTAATATTTCTGTGACATTTAGGGATCCCGCCATTGAATTGATCTCCCTCATTAAAGATCCAAGAAATTGGACAACGCATACTGCGAAAGTCAGTAATATTACTCTGATTGTTCCAGAGTCAACCTCAGTACCTAAAGAATTTGAAAGCCTCGTAATAGAAAAAAGTTACAAAATTGAAGTGAATAATGAAATTGAAGTTGCTGTTGGTGAACTTGAATACCGGGCCGAGAATGACAGTAAGATTTCTATTTCAATTGACGAATACCTTTCTCAAAAAATGCCAACATGGGAGGAATATCTTTCAGTCAGGGCCTCTACTTTGCCAAAACAGGTAACTGAATACAATGCTAAGGCTGACATAAATTTCAGAATAGAAAAGTGGCAAAAGAAAGGTGAATTCGAATCAACCGAAGAATGGAAGAATAGGGTGAATGAAAAGACGAGAGCTGAAATGCTTGCAAAGTTAACAGCGGAATGGAATAAAAAATCCCAAGAAACAGCAGAAACCTACAATAGGTTAATGGCGCAATATAAAAAGGAATATGAGCAACAAAGAGAGGCTCATAAAAAGGAATTCTACATTAATCTTGCAAAAGCCGCTATAAAAGAATATAAGAGTGATTCATATAGACTTGATTCTCCTTACGATGCAGATAACCAAACATTTCTGATCAACACCAAATATCATGGAGATATATTGTTGAGTGTTCCCCGTTCAGAAGCTCAAGGGTTCAAACAAAATTGGAGCAGTATTGTAAGCAAAATGGATTTCGCTTTCCTTCCAGATTCAGAATCTTCTGTCGGACTTTCTCGGATTATCTTCCCTTACAATGGTAAGGAATATTCTTATGATGGTAAGACTCAGACGGCTTATAAAGTCGAGGATCCAAACTATGCATTCACTCCGCTTGAAGTGACGGGATTGAAAATCGATGATTTGGCAGTTGCTGACATTCCTGCTCCAGAGTCTCAAGGAAAACTTCTGACTCAGCAGAAACAGAATGATACAAAGAAAGGGAAGACCATCCTATCTGACATAGATCAGGATATTCCAAACGGAACTATAAAAAGAGACAAGACCTTTGCCTTTATAATTGCCAACGAGAACTATACAAGGACAGATCCTGTCACTTTCGCACTCAATGATGGTGAGTCGATGAAGAAATATTGTGAGAAGACCCTTGGCATACCGACTTCTAATATAACATATGTCGCTGATGCGTCGCTCAACGACATGCGCTATCAGTTGAAGCGAATATCAGACATCTGTTCCGCGTTTGGCAATGAGGCTTCGGTGCTCGTATATTATGCCGGTCATGGAGTTCCGGAAGAGGGGTCTTCTGATGCTTATCTCTTGCCTGTAGACGGTTATGCTGAGAGTGTTAAGACGGGTCTTTCTCTGAAGGAAATGGTGGATGCGCTTGGAGGTTTGCCTGCCTCTAATGTTACATTGCTTCTGGATGCCTGCTTCAGCGGAACAGGACGCGAAGGAAAGACACTATATGCCTCAAGAGGTGTGGCCATGAAGCCAAAGAGTGTAATGCCCAAAGGTAACCTTGTGTTGTTCTCTGCATCCCAAGGTGTGGAATCTGCCCAACCATACAAGGAAAAAGGACATGGCCTCTTCACCTACTATCTTCTTAAGAAACTCAAAGAAACAAAAGGACAAGTCAATCTCGGAGAGTTGACAGAATATGTGATCGACAATGTAAAGCGCACATCAGTAGTAGAAGGCAAAATCCAGACCCCAACAGTCAATGCCTCCAGCGACAAAGCCGATTGGCGCGAGATAAATTTATAATATGGTGAAGTAATTCCTAAGAATAATTATATTTATTTGATTAATAATGAAACAGAACCGAATCTTAATGATGATGGCCTTTGCTTTCATCACCCTTATTGCCCCACAGTTCTTATCTGCAGAAGCAAAACAGGTCCATATTAATGGAAATCAAAAGACTCTTAAGTTATCCCCAAATGGTCTATGGGTATATGACTGTGGTCCTCAAGAAATCTACGGCGAACTTGTCAATCTTACAAATACGATCAATCTTCATCTCGACAAACCGACTACGTCTAATCCTTATGATATTGATTGCGACAAGTCGTATGGCGAAATGGACTTCTCTGCTCATAGGGTATATCAATATGTTATTACAGATGTTGAATCTTTAGGGAATAATAAATACAAAATAAAAACTATGAGTAACAGGGATGAGATTGGCGAAGAAACGCACACCCTGACTTTTGACCCAATTACAAATACTGTTAGATTGAACCAGAGCGACCCTTTCTGGTCAGTAGGTCTTGAAGAATATCCCGATGGAATCCTTGCCGAAATCACTGGAAACAATGTAAATTTCCGGAGCGGTCCAGGCACTAATTATCCAGTGGCGCAGACCCCATATTTTCATTATTCCCAAGATGGAAAAAAATATCCTCATGGGTGTTACTCATTGACAGGATATAATTCGGAGCGTGTTATTATCCTCCCTGAATTCGACAACCTTGACTGGTATCGTATAGCTGTGCCTAATATTTCAGAAGGAACCTATAATTATGCATGGGTATCCAAAAGATATTGCAAACCAATATTGTCTGAGGGGCTTAAGCACAAGCAGCCTAAAGAGATATATGTGTTAGCTGATAATGACGAGCCGGCTGATGACGAACTCGGATGCTGGGAACCCTCTATGACATTGATATTTGTATTTGATAATGGGATATGTTGTAAACTTGACAGTTATCAAGGCACAGTCTCTTGGGGCTACTATTATCCAGACCAACAATATATCAATTTCTTCATGACTTCTCGAGCCAACTATACTAATGAAAGGGAGTCAGGCCTTTCAGTTGATGTTGGAGAAGATGCGGTTTCATTTGATGTAAGTAAAAGATGTTCCATTGCATCAGTGGGTATTCCAGAAGCTAAAGATTGGGAATATTTGCCATGCATGTCCTTCTTTGACAGTGATCAAATACAAAAGATCATGAAGGATGTAATAAGGAAAAACAAGCCGCAACCAGCTTTCGATATCGTTCTGAAAGAAGACCTCGACAAATACAAATACTACTCCTTCGACACTACCGACTAATACCCCATAATCAAGAGGACGAATCATAACTTATATTATGATTCGCCCTCTTTATCTTACTCTTCTTCAAATTCTTTAAGATATTTTTCAAGAATTGGTATCATCTCAGGGATATCCAAGGTAATTGTTGCCCATATTTTCTGAGGACTCATAGTATAATAATCATGTACCATTATGTGCCTCATACCAATTATTGCATCCCAAGGTAACTCCGGATGGGAGTTTTTGAATTCTTTTGTTAATTTGTAGGCTGCTTCCCCAATGATTTCTACCAGTTTTGCAAGTCCGAAAAATAGGATTCTATCTTTTTGAATGGACTCTAAAGAATGTTTCGGAGATTCTTCCTTTAGGATTTGTGCTGCATCAAGCATATGGCGAATTCTTCCTGGGTCTTTAACTTTTTCTCTCATATATTAGAATTTTATCTCTATCTACAGAAGCACGTGCAAATTCTTTTAGCCCTTCAGATTCGACGAGGTCAACTTGGCGCCCCAATAAATGTGAAAGTTCCATAAGCATTCCTCCAATTTTTAGAAGAGATACTACACCCTGAGATTCATCATAATCCACTAAAATGTCGATATCGCTTGAGGGGGTCTCCTCGCCGCGAGAATATGATCCGAACAGCCAAGCTCTCAATACAGGCTTATCTTGAAAATAATTCTTGATGACTGGGATGATGTCTGATATTTTCTTATTAACCATATTTTATTGAGTTTTTACTTAGAACACTTTATTTGTGAATGTCTTTACTATTAAATTAGATTATGTAATGTATTTTGCAAAATTACCTATTTATGTAATAAAAAACAAACATTTTCCAGATTTTTTATCTTGATAAAATTTAAATATTACTTAACTCGGTTTGATGCTTCACACTGGAGGTGGAAGTGTATGGAATATCGATCACATAACTGGCGTAAAATATTAGTTCTTGTGGATAATTTTGTTTTTTTTATAAAAGTTGAATTAAAACTTAAATTTTAGTTGAGAAAATTTGGAAACTAAAAGAATAGTTATTAACTTTGCATCGTTAAACTAAAATTTAAGTTTTAATTATGAAAAGAAAGCCGAATAAACTTACAGAGAAGGAAGCCGAGATAATGGAGCGTCTCTGGAATGAAGGACCGCAGACCATCAGGGAATTGCTTGCCGCTTATCCAGATCCTAAACCTCATTTCAATACAATCTCTACAATTGTGCGCGTATTGATCGACAAGGGTTTTGTGGCTCATGTCGGGGAGAAGAATGGAGCTTTCACCTACGGAGCTCTTGTGGAGAGCAGCGAATTGAGTGGAAGCAGTTTGGCTCGCCTTGTCAAGAATTATTTCAACAATAGTTATCGGTCGGTGGTGTCGGCTCTTGTGGATCAAGAGAAGATCTCTGTAGATGAATTGCGTGAGATAATTGACATGGTGGAGAAACGTAATAATAAGTGACCGCAATGGGTATTTTCTTTGCTTATACGATTTATTCGGGGGTATTCCTTCTGTTTTTATTTCTGTTTTATAAAGTACTTATCTCTAATGAAAAACAGATATTACTCAACCGCATATTACTTCTCTCATGCTATGTATTGGCATTTGCTGCTTGGCCGTTGAGCCAGATTGAGAGAGGAAGCGGCGGAATGGCAACTCCCACGCTTGTTGGAATAGAGATGCCAATAATACAAGATGAAGGTTTTGGAGAGGGAACTCAATCGAATATACCGATGATTTTGATTTGGGTTTATATTATTGGCGCTTCTGCAGTTCTCTTGACCAGTTTGTTTTCTGTGGCTAAAATCATCTTGTATCTCAGAAAAGGAACATTGCATCGGCGCAAAGGGTACACTCTTATAGTAATGCCCGATAATGAGACGGCTCCTTTCAGCATTGGAAGATACATAGTCATGAGCGCATCAGACTATAAGTCGATAAATGATGCAGTCATCGCTCATGAAGCAGCTCACATCAAATGCCGACATTATCTGGACCTTATTTTGGCGCAAATCGTCTGCATAGTGCTTTGGTATAATCCCGCATCCTGGTTGATGCGCGATGAATTGAAACTCTTGCATGAGTATCAAGCAGATGATGAGGTGCTTGAAAGTGGGGTTGACCCAACGGCCTACCAGATGCTT
>CAZCZX010000171.1:0-6500 GCA_964503095.1 uncultured Sangeribacter sp. | reverse complement strand
ATGACGGATCGGATGACGAAGGAGGAGCGGCGGCGGTGTATGGCTGCTATTAAGGGGAGGGATACTTTGCCGGAGATAATTGTGCGGAAGTATCTTTTTTCTCGTGGGCTGCGCTATCGGGTCAATGATAAGAAGTTGCCCGGTTCGCCGGATATCGTGCTTCGAAAGTATGGTGCTGTCATCTTTATTGATGGATGTTTTTGGCATGGACACAAGGATTGCAAGTATTATAGGTTGCCTTCATCTAATGTTGAATTTTGGAAGAGTAAGATAGCAAGGAATACAGCTCGCGATTATGTGAATAATGTAGATCTGGAATTGGCAGGATGGAGAGTGATCCGTATATGGGAATGCGAAATCAAGACTAAAGCCAAGCGAGAGGCGACTTTAAACGAAATATATGAAAAAATAGTTTCCGGCCGCGATGGCCGGAAACCAAAGAAGATTCGCAATAAGAAGAGTCGCCAATATGACGATTATCCAGATGATTTCAATTTTGCAGCAGAGCCGGATTTAGAATATTAACTCCTGATATAAAAACACGTTTCTGAGATAGTATTCTCAGCGCAGGATGATGGTCACTCCGCAAAATGACTGGGCTCCATAGACGAGGGCTTGCTCAATATCAGCAGTCTTGGATGGCCCAGATATGAAGGCTCCGAAACCTAACTCAGGCATCTCAATCTTGGAATAAGCCTCATGCATATTGCTGACAATATTTTTCTTGTCGAGAATTATGACAAGATATTGGCAAATGAATATCTCCGAACGCTGCTTCATGGTCTGCGGAATCCAAATGCAGGCATTTTCCGCACATCCCACTGTGCCTTTCACTACACTGACATCGGTGCCGTCTAAGTCTTGTGGCTTGGACACTTCGTCCGGATTCTTTTCCGCCTTAATATCAGGCAGATTGCTGGCAATGACTTTTGCTTCCGGATACGCTTTATGAATCAATTCATTAATATCATCACCCTCTTGCATCTCTATCACATTGGCACCGGCAGCAGTCGTTGCCGTGTTGATAAAGGCAGCCACAGGGTCAGGATAAGTCAGTTTTTCAAAAGAAAGATCCGGCTTGTCATAGGTCTCGCGGACATTCTTGCGAAGATTTGAGAGTATTTGGTCTTTAGATGGCATAATAGTTTGTTTATGAGACGGGCTCTAAGTTACTTTAGTTTAGAATCTTCAAGTCCGGATTTCCATAACTGGTGGAAAGACTTCTTGGCGAAAACGGGCATTGTATGTCCATAGGTCCAAGGTCCCATTACAAGATTGGTAAGGAACGAGGGCATTACGTTGGCCACCGGAGCCATATGCAAAGCCGAAGTGTAAAGACCCGGATGATCAAACATCACTTTCATTCCTTCAGACATAGCCTTCTTCATTGGGTCGGCATGGTGCATACTGTCGAGTTGCTGACGCCACTTATAAATTTGAGTAGAAAGGTCAACTTTTACCGGACAGACATTGTCGCATGAGCAACACAATGAGCATGCAGAGCAATTATTGTAGTTGACATCACTATTCTTCAGCATTCCGAGATTAATGCCTATCGGACCCGGAATGAAATAAGTGTAAGAATACCCACCGGAACGACGATATACAGGGCAAGTGTTCATGCAAGCACCACAACGCATACATTTCAGAGTCTGCCAGTGATCTTCATTGCCAAGGATTTCGCTTCTCCCATTATCGACAAGAATAATGTGCATTTCCTGGCCCGGATGTGGCTTACGGAAATGAGACGTATAGACTGTAGTGGGTTGTCCTGTACCATTTCGGGCAAGCAGACGCTGGAAAACAGCCATCGACTTATAATCAGGTATCAACTTCTCAATGCCCATGGAGACAATGTGGAGTGGAGGTATGGAGGTGGACATATCAGCATTTCCCTCATTGGTGCAAACTACTACCTCGCCAGTCTCAGCGATACCGAAATTAGCACCGGTCATGCCGCAATCAGCCGTCATGAAGTTTTCTCTGAGATGGAATCTTGCGCAGCGAGTAAGATAGGTAGGATCAGCCTCTGCCTCAAGCACACGGCGGTCGGCATGCATACTGTCTGCCGCCTTCTGCCCTTCCTTCTCCACAATGCCCTTTTCTACAAAACATTCCAGCACCTGCTGGCGAGTGATATGAATGGCAGGCATCACAATATGACTTGGGGGAAGACCCATTAGTTGCAGGATACGCTCTCCAAGGTCGGTCTCCACAACATCTATGCCACGATGAATAAGGCTTTCATTAAGGCCGCATTCCTCAGTGAGCATAGACTTGCTTTTTACCACTTTCTTCACATCATGCTTATTCAGAATCTGGAGTACAATGTCATTGTATTCAGCTGCGTCTTTAGCCCAATGCACATGCACTCCATTACGCTCAGCATTTTCAGCAAACTTCTCCAGATAATCGGCAAGATGGGTCACTGTATGCTTTTTGATCTGACTCGCAGCCTCACGGAGATTCTCCCATTCCGGAAGTTGATGGGCCATAGCGTCTCTTTTCACGCGAACCGACCAGAAAGTCAGGTCATGACGATCCACCTTCTCAGTATCTTTCACGAATTCGTTGGCTCTTTTTGCATGTAATGTACTCATAGGCCTGCAGATAAAATTTGTGCAACATGGATAAATTTGATGGGCATCTTTTGCTTGGCAGCAATCCCTTGCATGTGCATCAGGCAAGAGGAATCAGGACCCGTAATGAACTCCGCTCCTGTACCAATATGCCGGTGGAGTTTGTCGATGCCCATCTTTGTGGAGACTCCAGGCTCTTCAATGGAGAACATGCCTCCAAATCCGCAGCATTCATCAGGCCGCTCCGGCTCGAAAACAGTGATACCCTCCACCATCTCCAGAAGATCCTTAATCTTGTTGAAATGTGGAATATTTCTCTCGGTGGGAGAAGATAGACCCAATTCGCGAACGCCATGGCAACTATTGTGAAGACTCACCTTGTGCGGGAATTTAGCTGGCAGGGATTTCACCTTAATTATATCATGAAGAAACTCTACAAGATCTACAGTCTTGCCAGCCGCCTCGCATTCATGACCGGCAATCTTAGGATGAAACAATCTTACATATGCGGTGCAACTTGCCGAAGGAGCCACCACATAGTCGAAATCTTTAAAGAGCACATCGAAACTTGCCACGAGTTTTTCAGCCTTATCCTGAAACCCGGCATTACCCATAGGCTGGCCGCAGCAGGTCTGCTTTTCCGGATAATATACGTCGAGTCCTAAACTGCGTAGCAATTTATAAGTAGATACCCCGACCTCAGGGTACAGGGCATCTACATAACATGGAATAAAAAGTCCTATTTTCATTATTATCGTGTCTGGAGATAAGTGACGTGAGTGCGTAGATATTCTTCTACACCGTGCTTTCCATCAGCGCCACCGATACCGCTCTTCTTCACTCCGGCATGGAAACCTTGTATGGCCTCGAAGTGGAATCGGTTGACGTAGGTCTCTCCGAATTCAAGTTCACGAATGCAGCGAGCCGCACTGTTGATGTCGTTTGTAAAGATAGAAGAAGCAAGACCATATTCACAGTCATTTGCCCACTCAATCACTTGGTCGAGATTATCCCACACCACTATAGGAAGCACCGGACCGAATGTCTCCTCGTGAATGATATCCATATCCTGACGGCAATCGCCGAGAAGGGTGGCTGCATAGAAATAGCCCTTGTCGCCTACGCGATGACCACCAACAAGCACCTTAGCACCCTGGGCGATGGCCTTCTCCACTTTTGCCTCAACGCTTTCAAGCGCACGCTTTTCAACGAGAGGACCCATATCAATATCATCTGCAGAGAAAGGATCGCCCACCTTTACAGCCTCAAACTTTTCGATAAGTTTCTTAGTGAGAGGTTCTACCACATCCTTATGTATATATAGGCGCTCTGCATTATTGCAAATCTGGCCATTATTGCCTATGCGGCTGTCAAGAATAGCCTGTGCAGCGATATCGAGGTCGGCATCCGGGAAAACAATGACAGGAGCCTTACCGCCGAGTTCGAGTGATACCTTAGTGATATTAGTGGCAGCATCCTTCATAATGCTTTCGCCCGCACCTACAGATCCGGTAACGCTGACGATATCGATTTTCGGGCTTGCTGCGAGATCATGACCCACTACGCTGCCTTTACCAGTCACCACATTGAAGAGACCGGCAGGAAGACCTGACTCATTGACAACTTCTGCAAACACACAGCAATTGATCGGAGTGAGCTGAGAGGGTTTGAGCACTATAGAGCATCCTGCGATGAGGGCAGCCCCAGCCTTGCGTGCAATCAGGAAGAAGGGGAAATTCCAAGGGAGAATGCCGGCAACTACGCCGATAGGTTTCTTAGAGAGGAAAATAGTCTCACCCGGGTTGTCGCTCGGGATGATTTCTCCTTCTATATGGCGTGCGAAAGAAGCCATGTAGTCGAAATAGCCGATAGTGGCATCCACCTCGATGGTGGCCCAATTGCGGGTTTTACCCTGCTCGCGCATGATGATTTCGATAAACTCATTGCGACGGTCGCGAATGCCCTGAGCCATTTTGAGAAGATACTGTGCGCGCTCGATAGCAGGAGTTTTTTCCCATGCTTTCTGTGCCTTGCGTGCTGCATCAAGAGCAGCCTCTACATCTTCTTTAGTGCCCTCTGGCTGGCGAGCGATCACTTCTTCGGTGGATGGATTGAGAACATCAATCCATTTACCGGATTTGCTATCGACGAACTTACCGTCGATATACATTTTTAAGTCTTTCATGTGGAAGGTTGAGTTATTAGTATTTTAAAGTAACATTCAAATTACGACGTAAGCCAATACTGAATTATTTCAGTATTTTAGTAGTAGTTCCGTCCGGATTGCGAACGATATTAATACCTTTTGTCAATGAATTCAGACGGCGACCGTCGATAGAATAGATGTATTGATTGTTTGTATCCGAAGCCGGAAGCGCATCAACTGCAGCATATTCAATGCCAGAAATCAAATAAGTGGTATAATATGCAGGAGTTGAAACGTCGTTAAAATCATCGGAATAAAAAGCATATCCTGCAATAGTGGAGCCATCGGCTGAAATACCAACAGGCACACTGAAGCCATACATATCAGTCTCTCCAAGCAAATCATAATACTCCGGGAAAACTTCGCCGAGACCTTGTGCCTGAGTTTGCCCAGGCATCATGATAAAAGTTCCGGATGATCCATAGAAGGGCTGCCCTACTGTGCCAACGAAAGTGCCGTTATCTGCAATAGCGATAGGATAAAGGCCTAAGCCATAACTATCTATCTCTTGAAGTTCATCGTAGATTTTAACTTGTTTGGTCTTAGTATCATACACAGCAGGAACTCCTACACTTCCTTCTGCACCCGGCTCATTGATAAGAGCAAGCATAGTTACATATCTACCGTTGTTGCTGACGGAAGCACCATACATTCCGGAAATTGAATAAAATGGTTTTGTATCATCAGTGCGGTCGGCATCGGTGAGTTTCACGAGACGAGCAGGGAAGAAATCCACCTCGTATTCACCGTTCTCATTTTGAATCCAAAGAATCGGGGCTCCAAAACCACCGACATTTCCTAATACCACTTTGCCATCACCGCTAACTTTCTTGACAGCAGTCTCCATTCTGACCTTACCCACATAATTGCCCAACTGCTCCTCTGTAGGCATAGGGAGAGCGATCCATTCACCACCATCTTTTGAATAAGCACCTGTAGTTGCAAAACCGGCAGTAGAGAAAGACCCAAAAAGAATATCTCCGTTATTGGTCAAGGCTTCACCTAAAATGTATTTCACATCTTCCGGGCCTACGAGCTCAGTAGCCACGCCTGATTCAAAAGAATAGACGATACCGAAATCTTCGAAGCCAATACCCAAGCCATTATTGTCGACATTGCGCAATTCGCCACCCCCTTCATTTTCGAAAACTTTATATTTGACATCGCCAGTTTGAGTATCGGCTATGAATATACCTACTCCTTCAGTGAGAGTACCGCACACGTAATTTCCATTAGGAGAAAGCCCTATGGCGATGAGTTCCGGTTCGGTCTGCCCCGGGATGCCACCCTCTTCGACCGTCAAGATTTTAACTGATTCCGCAGAAAGGGAAGCACAAATAGCCGCAGCTATCGAAAGAGTAATAAATTTTTTCATTGTTATTTAGATTCAAATTATTTTCGATTTTGTATATCTACGAGCAAAATTACTAAAAATATACAGTTTTGGCAATAGTCTTGGAGATTCTTATGTGTTAAAATTTATTAATTGGGCTTTATGTGCATGTAAATTTGCATATAAGAATCTTTTTTTGAGCATTGGATTGCAAATGTCGGATAAAATATTTAAATTTGTAATTTCATTTGCAAAGCATATGAAAGCAGAGTAAAATAATATATACGATTTTAAAGATGAAAAGGAAAATCACAATAGGCCTTTCAGCGGTATTATTATCTTGTGTATGCACAGCAAAAGCACAAGAAGAAGTGCCTTGCCT
>CAZCZX010000170.1:0-6526 GCA_964503095.1 uncultured Sangeribacter sp. | reverse complement strand
CATATCTCCTTTATAGAGATGTGTTAAATTTTTTGCAAAGATACGCAACTTTCAATAAATTAGCAAGTTTTAACACATTTTATTTATTAAAAAAATGTTAAAAATATTTCCGATAGCTGGATATGTTTTAATAATTCAAAATTATAGGCACTTATTCTATTGATTCCCAATTTGATATTTTTATCCAAATCTCTATAAAGGAGATGATAAATCTAAGCCACTGTTTACTCAATATAAACCGATGACAAACCGATATCACATTGCTGAAGAACTAAAGGGATTGCTTATGTTGGTGATCCTTACAATTCTTTTGTATGCTTCAGTTTATGCTCAAGAAAAATCGGACTATAATCTTGCTATATATTTTAGACAGGGCATATCAGCATTTGATCCAAAATTTAGAGACAACGGTAAAAGACTTGAAGATTGCTTGGATCAACTCTTGCGCGGACTCAGTTCCGATTCATTGGTCAGACAGACCATTAATGTTCAGATAGTCGGCGGAGCTTCTCCGGAAGGTTCCGTGAAACTGAATGAGGGTTTGTCTCATCGTCGAGCCAACCATATCTATCGCTATGTAAAAGATCTTTTCCCTGATATGGAAGTCGAATTCAACTTCCAGTTCCTCGGCAGGGACTGGGGCGGACTGCTTGAAATGGTGGATCAAGACAGTTTGACTCCACGAAGAGAAGAGGTGATCGGCTTGCTTAATGATATTAAAGAAGCAGTAGCAGAGGGAGAGACCGAAAAACAAGATAATCTCAACCGAATAAAAAGATTGAGAAGTGGTATACCATATAGATATATGTATGCAAAACATTTCCCGGAACTCAGAAAGGCAACCTTATTTGTCTCCCTGTCAAATAATTCATTATTCCCTGAACCCATACAAAACACAAATGAATCATATATCAAACTGCCAGACATTGACATTTCTCCTTATTTACCACCCATATTTCCAGACATTTTGATTCCTCAGTTCCTGGCATCCAGAGCATTTATAATTCCGAACAAACCTCCATTCTATATGGATATCCGGACAAACCTTATTTTTGATGCTATTGCCATACCCAACTTAGGTGTCGAGTTTTATCTCGGCAAGAACTGGTCGATAGTAGGAGACTGGCAATATGCATGGTGGAAGAGTGATTCTAAGAATTTTTACTGGAGGTTTTATGGAGGTGATGTAGCCGTAAGAAAATGGTTCGGGGGAAAAGCACATGGAAAACCTTTGACGGGACATCATATTGGAGCCTACGGACAAATATACACATATGATTTTGATTTAGGGAAAGACGGAGAGCTTGGAGGCAAACCTGGAGGTAACCTTTGGGACAGGCATCATTGGGGTGCCGGAGTCGAATATGGATATTCATTGCCAGTTGGGAAACGCATCAACATTGATTTCTCATTAGGAGTAGGCTACACTACCGGCTATTATTACGTATATAAGCCGATAGATGACCATTACGTATGGCAACATTCAGGCATCCGTCATTGGTTTGGACCAACGAAAGCGGAGATTTCTCTCGCTTGGCTCGTAGGTCGAGGAAATTATAACGAACTGAAAAAGAAGAAAGGAGGTGGGGAATGATAAGATTCCGTCTTAAACGCTTTTCAATTGATAAGGCAGTTGTCCTGCTTATCCTCTTCATTACTCTTGCATTGGCTTCCTGCAACCATAAGGAACTATGTTTTCATCATGACCATCTGATAACACTTGAGCTTCGCTATGATTGGTGTGACGCTCCTGATGCAGAAGTAGCTGCGATGGTAGCCTTCTTATATCCGGTTGACCCCGAATCTGGAAACATGTATCGCTTCATCTTTCCCAACTCAGAGGGAGGAGAGATTGAGGTGGCAGAGGGGAAGTATCATTTACTTACTTATAATGCCGACTCAGAACTTGTTAAAGCGATGCAGACAGATGATTATTTCACTCATCTACTTTATACCCGACTTGCATGGCTGTTTGAGCCGGCAATGGGAACCCGTAGTCACCGCAACGATGGCATTCCCCGCTCGGAAGGAGCAGAGGACGAGGATGTGATAATGACGCCAGATCAGATGTGGGGATTCAATGTAGTCGATATTGAGGTGACGAAGCAAGGTGTATTCTATGAATGCAATCCTTTCGATCCTGATTATGAACCGGATAATGACATAGAAGTAACAGAGAACACCATTACAGTCTATCCTCATGATCTGATGTGTCATTACAGCTATGAAGTGAGAAATGTTAAGGGGCTTGAGAATGTGGCAAGTCTATGCGGTGCTATATCGGGGATGTCTGCGACTCTTGATATGAGTAGCGAGGAGCCTGATGCTCAGTCAGTGACTTATCCAGTGGAAGCCAATATTTCGGATGCCACTACAATTACCGGAGAATTCCTTTGTTTCGGTCATCACACAGCTAATGACTATCCTCATTTCTTTTCACTTTATCTATGGCTTCATGATGGACAGAGCATATTTGTCGGTAACTTGGAACACTTTGATGTCAGCGACCAGATTCATGAGGCTGAGGATCCAAGGAATGTGCATTTCATCATTGATGGTCTGGACATAAGTAATTATCATGGCGGAGAAAGCAATTGGGACACGGATTTTGAAGACTGGATCGATAATGAGGAAGAATTGGTGATGTAAACAAATAACATATACATTAAATAATCTAATATTAACAATTTATGAAACAAGACAAGATTTTGATGATCGGGGGCTTGATGGCACTGACACTCGCATCCTGCTCCAACGACGAGATCATCAACAACCTCCCTTCAGAGGGGGCGCGACCAATTGAGTATTCGGTGGCGACATCAAATGTCACCAGAGCACTCAACAGCTATTGCTCATATGCTATGCCTGAGCAACTTACTTTGTGGAGCCATGTTGCTGCAGGTCCCGAGACTCTCTTAGGCAAGACCTACATTGACGGCGACTTACTTTCCTATGACGGAAACAATTATTCCGACGCGACTGGTACTCGTTTCTGGCCGACTTCAGCAGAAGGAGAAGAAGTGGCACTTGACTTCATCGCATACGTTGACCCGATGGGCACTGAAGGCAATGGTGTAGGCTTAACTTGGACTGAATCAGCAGAAGGTGAGGCTTCAGACATCACCAAGACTGCCAAAACATACACTTACAAAGGCTACACTATAGAAAAGGAAGCAGCCAATCAACTCGACTTCATGTATGCAGTTGCTCCGGGAGCAAAAGAGGTTGACGGAAAAGTTACTCTGAATTTCCGTCACGCTTTGAGTCAGATCTGCTTCAAGGCTGAGAATCTGAACCAGCATGTCAACATTTATGTAAAGAGCATCGAGTTGGACGACCTTAACAACACTGGTGACTACGAGTTCCCGAGAGTGTTGACAATGAATCAGTTTGAGGATCACTCACAAGATGCCAATTCTTTGGATGATAATGGCACAAGAGGCACATGGAAAGAAGTTGATGGTAATGAAACCTATACTCTGAACTTTAATGAGAATGAAGAGAAGGGTATTCTTACCAGCAATCTCATGACCGGCGTTCATGGTGAAGATGGTGCTTACCTCAATGCCCTCAACCTTCTTCCTCAGTCAAAAGACAACCAAAACTTCAAACTCAACCTCTATGTTGAGAATATATCTAAAGAATTTGGTACTGATGAGGAGGGTAATTGGACAGCATTAGAGACTGGAAATGTCACTTCAGTAAAGGAAGTGTCTGTGACACTCTCTACTAAGATAGCATGGGAACAAGGCAATCGCTACACCTACAAGTTTGTGTTTGCTAAGGACTGGGATGCTGAAAAGCAACTTGATGCAGTATCTCTCGAAGTCACTGCTGACGACTTTGTCAATGCTGATGAATATGTATATATGCCTGTTCCGATGCGTTTTGCAGACGAGGCACAAGGTATTGAAGCACTTTGGGTAGCACCCTTCAACCTCGGAGCAACCTCAAATGACGAAGTAGGAAAATTGTATTACTATGGTGACACTCACGGCTACTACAGCGACGCCGACGGAAACATCGACTTCGACTTCTCTGTCTTAAATCCTGATATCATCACCAACCTAAAGACAGCCGACGAATTGGTTGAAAAGGGTATTATCAAATCAATGGGCACTGAAGATGAAATACTATTTACATTCATGGGAGGAAAAGCAAACACAGGGGATAAAATAGATGTCTATCAGTTGACTGAAGCGTATGATGCAGCTTATCAAGCAACAGGAGGGATGTATAGAATGCCTACTAAAGAAGATTGGGAATGGTTAACTAATACTCAAAATGTTAATATTAAACAGATTAAAGATAATGACGGAGTAATTCTTGGTTATGAATTCGAAAGTAAAACAACTGGTGGTAAATTTTATATACCGCTAATGAGTGGACAATTAGCTTGTGGGTTTATTTATAATGGCACTAACCCAAGCGTAGCAGATGGAGAAAAAGAAAAGTTACGTGCGTTTCCTGGTAATTTAACAATTTCAGAAGCCCTTAAATTAGGAATAAAGTCAAAAACCAAAGATAAAATTGAGATAGTCAGTCTTGATCAAGCTGACTGTACTTATGGTTATAGAACTTCAACTTGTAAAAAAGCAGACATCACTTATGTAGATGAAAAATATTTAGGATTAGAAATAAACCAAGAAGATAAAGAAGAAACAAATTCAAAATTGACAACAAAAACTGATTGTATCAATGCAGGAATAATATATTCAGGGACACTTTTAAATAGAAAACAAGAATTCTGTGCTTTTAGGTATTGTTATGGAGAAGGAAAATATCTAAGAGTAGGCCATTTCATACAGACGAATACTCCAATGTCAGTAGTAGCTGGAATGCCGATCCGTCCTGTCACCAACAAGAATCCGGGTGGTGCTCCAAATGGCTATTCTGTATTTGATAAGAATGGCAATTTAGTTAAGTTTGAGTTAAATAAATAATCAGAACTTCTTAATAAGAAACATAATAACAAATCAATCTAATATCAATAAATTATGAAACAAAGCAAATTTTTGATGTTCGGAGGCTTCATGGCACTGACACTGGCTTCCTGCTCTTCCGATGAGATCATCAATGGTGTACCCTCTGAAGGTGCACGTCCCATTGAATATTCAGTGGCCACTTCAAATGTCACACGCGCACTCAACAGCTATTGTTCTTATGCTATGCCTCAGCAACTCACTTTGTGGAGCCATGTGGCTGCAGGTCCGGAGTCACTCGTGGGCAAGACCTATATTGACGGGGACGTGCTCGCATATGACGGCAACAACTACTCCGACGCTACTGGTACTCGTTTTTGGCCAGCATCTGATAATGAAGGCACAGAAGTGGCACTTGACTTCATCGCTTATGTTGACCCGATGGGCACTGAAGGCAATGGTGTAGGCTTCACTTGGACTGATGCAGCAGAAGGTGATGCAGCTGACAACATCAATACAGCCAAAACATACAGTTACAAAGGATATACAATTGAAAAAGAAGTTGCTGATCAGCTCGATTTCATGTATGCAGTTGCTCCCGGAGCAAAAGAGGCTGACGGAAAGGTTACACTGAATTTCCGCCACGCCTTGAGCCAAATCTGTTTCAAGGCTGAGAATCAAAACCAGCATGTCAATATTT
The DNA here is from genome assembly GCA_964503095.1 of uncultured Sangeribacter sp. Classification (GTDB taxonomy): domain Bacteria; phylum Bacteroidota; class Bacteroidia; order Bacteroidales; family Muribaculaceae; genus Lepagella. The sequence continues at coordinate 904 of CAZCZX010000170.1, read as the reverse complement.
ATATTAAGAGCATCGAGTTGGATGGACTTAACAACGCTGGCGACTATGAGTTCCCTCGTGTGTTGACAATGGATCAATTCGAGGATCACTCACAAGATACCAATACTTTTGATCATGAAGGTACAAGAGGGACATGGAAAAATATCTCCGGAGAAGAGACCTATACTTTGACATTCGATGGTAATGGAGTCCTGACAAGCAATCTTGCAACTGGAACTCACGGCGATGCAGATGCTTTCAAGAACGCTCTTAACCTTCTTCCGCAGGCAAAAGCAACTCAAAAATTCAAACTAAACCTATACATTGAGAATATATCCAAGGAGTTTGAGGCTGATGAAGAAGGCAATCTGACTGAATCAGATACTAATATCACCTCAGTAAATGAAGTTTCTGTGACACTCTCTACCAAGATAGCATGGGAGCAAGGCAATCGATACACTTACAAGTTTGTGTTTGCTAAAGACTGGGATGCGGAAAAGCAACTTGACGCGGTTTCTCTCGAAGTCACTGCCGACGACTTTGTCAATGCTGGCGAAGAAGTTATTAACTTTAACAAATCTCCCGAAGACGAACAAACAGAAAACAATGAAGGTGAGCAATCCGAAAATAATGAGCAAGAGCAACCTGAAAACAACGATTAAGAGTTGATTAATGATTGAATCAACTCAAACATGATGCAATGCGGCCCATAAAGGTCGCATTGCTTTTTTTGTCAAAAAATTCTTATTGACTGAATGAAAAATATTAGAAAAAATTTGTGGGATTTCGGAGGATTTGTTAATTTTGGAGATTAATGTGAGTTGCTGGGATTGTCGTTCAAAGCAATTTGCTATTAAAGATTGAAATTTAACATAAATCTAACTAATATAACGATTACAATGGAAGAAAATCTCGTGAAAACATG
>CAZCZX010000169.1:0-6565 GCA_964503095.1 uncultured Sangeribacter sp. | reverse complement strand
ATGGAAGAGAATATTTTAAATGAGCATAATAAGCAGGAGCATCCTCCGATGCATACGGCGGAGCATCTGCTGAATGGGGAGATAGCACGGCGATATGGTTGCGGACGGGCTTTCAGCGCTCATATTGAGCGAAAGAAGTCGAAACTGGATTATCATATGGATAAGCCTTTAACTCCTGAAGAACTTAAATCTCTCGAAGACTACATCAACGCAATAGTGGCTGAGGATGTGGAGGTGACGGAGGAATTTATCACCCAGAAAGAGGCGATGGACCGATTCGACATGAGCCGACTTCCTGAAGGGGCATCCGATACGGTAAGAGTGGTGCGCGTGGGCAACTACGATGAGTGCCTTTGTGCCGGAACACACGTGGGCCATACGGCAGAAATCGGAACATTCCGCATCTCAAGCAGCCGCTATCAAGACGGAGTGCAACGCATAGTATTCAAACTTGAAAATAAGTAATGTCTACGCTGATCCGACCTGAAACCAACGATGTCTTTGCCACCTGCTATCACAAAGCAGAGGGGAAAAGCTCATATTATATAGAAGAGAATGCCTTGGTATATGTTGGATCCGGGAGGCTTGAGGTTATGATAGATGGAGAAGCCGTAGCAAGTTTTAATCAAGGCGAATGCGTGTTTGTCAGGAAAGATCATCGCATGACGCTCGTAAACCAACCAGCTGAGGATATCGACCATCATCTGACAGTGTTTCTTTTCTTTCCAAGACAATATCTTTTCGACTATTATAAGACACTCCATAGATTGGATCTGCCTAAAGACGTAGAGAGAAGCAAGAAAAGTTATCTTCGTATACCTCGCTCTTCACTTTTGACGAGTCTTTTCGAATCGTTCAGGCCATATTGGAAAAATGGGGAAACTCCGGAAAAGCATTGGCTCAGAATAAAGGTGCTTGAAGCCATCCGACTCCTACTTCTTCTCGACAAATCGGTGTATGCCTCACTTTTCGACTTCACAAGCCAATGGAGACTCGATATCCTTGACTTTATGGAGAAGAATTATAAGTATGATCTCTCCGTAGAAGAACTTGCCAACTACACAGGGCGAAGCGTATCAACTTTCAAAAGGGATTTCAAAAAAATCAGTAATCTCTCGCCACGCAATTGGATAATACAAAGGAGACTTCGGGAAGCCCATCATCTTCTCACGTCCACAGATTGGCCGGTCTATAAGATCATGGAAAGTGTGGGCTTCAAAAACTTCTCACATTTTTCAAAACGTTACCACGAATTTTTCGGCGAGACACCAACTGAAACCAGACATGAAGCATAGAGTATGCGAGTTTTTCCAAATTGGACCATAGGGAACAACTGATTGGACCATAGAGAACAATCTTATTATGGAATTAAGACGTTTTATTTATAGAAAAACGAAAAAAAACATAATAAAAATCAAATACTATGGAAAAGTTTATTGGATCACATTTCATTTATACCTATGCTAATGGCTGGGTTTACGAACTCTATGTAAAGAACGAGAATACTGTCGACTACAGAATCCACAGCGGCATGGTAGGCGGCAGATGGGTGCGCGACCAGAAAGCGGATATCGTTAAACTCGCCGACGGTGTCTATAAAATTTCATGGACCGAACCTACCGGTACGGACGTAAGCCTTAACTTCATGCCGGAGCAAAACAAACTGCATGGTGTGATCTTCTTCCCGAAATGGGTTCAGGAACATCCTGAAATCACAGTCTGCTATCAGAACGAACATATTCCTTTGATGGAAGAGAGCCGTGAGAAATATGAGACCTATCCAAAATATGTAGTGCCTGAATTCGGCGATATTTTCTTCTCAAAAAACGAAGGCATCAATAATGAGAAAGTCATCTCCCAAGCCCCGTATGAAGGAATGACAGAAGATATTGTAAGCGGCAAATTGGATTTTACCAAATAAACACAAGTATAGGAAACACTACCATAGGAGAGGAATCGGAGATACCGATCTCCTCCCCTATTTTATTTTCTGTTTGCTCATTGCTGCGCGAAGACGCCGATTGATTGAACCGTTAGGCTGTCGCAGTGTTAATATTGTATAAACTATATCAAAAAACAATGAAAAATACGATAGATAATGACTACTGATTCCAACAATTCTAAAATAGTAGATCTGGCTACAATGCCATTAGGCGGACGTCAGATTTTTATAATGATCGCAGCCTCGCTCGGGCAATTCATAGGTCAGGGACTCGCCACACTTGTGGGCATTGTGATTCCACTTATGCAACTCGTAGCCCATCCAGAGTTAAGCTCAGGCATTCAGGGACTTATGGGTTGTATCTCACTTATAGGCATTATGGTGGGCACAGTGGTGTTCGGCAGGCTGAGCGACCGCTATGGTTATCTCTTTTTCTTCCGTCTCTGCCCGCTCATCATCCTTGCCACATCGCTAATTTGCGTCTTTATCCATGCGGTGCCAGTGCTACTTGTATGCCTATTCTTTATGGGCTTTGCAATCGGCGGGGAATATAGTCTTGATCCCGACTATATATCTGAGTTGATGCCGGCAAAGTGGCGAACCTTCATGGTTGGACTTGCCAAGGCTCTTGCATCAGCCGGAAGCGCTGTGGTGGCGATCATCTGCTATTTGGCTATAACCAAGACTGAAAACGCAGCCATCTGGCCCGACCTTTTCTATATCACAGCAGGAATTGCCGCTATTATGTTTATCACCCGAATAGGTTTTGCTCAGAGTCCGCAGTGGCTGATGAGTCGCGGCAAGGAAGCAGAGGCACAAAAGGCGGTAGAGAAATTCCTTGGTCCCAATGTCAGGATGATCTCCGACGTGGCAGCCGCCACTGCCTCCAAACCAAAGGCTAAACCTGAGAGCATGGGAAGTTTTATCAAGGGGCATTTGCGCAAGATAATCCTTACCGGAGTGCCTTGGGCATGCGAGGGACTCGGGGTATACGGCATCGGTATCTTCCTTCCGGTGCTTATCATTAGCTTTAAGATAAGCAGCATCCCTGCCTCCGCTCCAGAAATAGAGCATATCACTCACTCTGTGGGCCTGACATTCGTGCTCACACTCGTGATGATGGTAGGCTTCGGAGTAGGTCTGTGGCTCCTGAAGAAAGAGAATCATGTGAAGATGCAAATAGTAGGATTCTGGGGCAGTGCAATCGGACTGGGACTCCTCTTGGCAGCCTATCTCTGCCACTGGCCATCATGGGTGGCAATTGCAGGTTTTGTAATCTTTGAGCTTTTCCTCAACGCTGGTCCTCACCTCATCACATTTATACTTCCAAGCCAAGTATATGCCATTGAGAACAGAGGAACGGGAACGGGCATCGCTGCCGGAATAGGAAAAGCAGGAGCAGTGGCCGGAGCTTTTATAATTCCGGTGCTTCTTAAAAGCGGAGGCCCAACTACAGTGATGATCGTATCCATCGCTGTGATGGTGGCCGGCGCCCTTATCACCTATTTCGCAAAACCTAAAAAAGACGATCAACAATCCACGATTAAATCTTAAAACTAATAACTATGGCTACCACAAACACTACCACAAACCCAACGACACCTGCTATAAAGCCGGAGTCAAAATCGGAACGCTATATCATGACAATCATGAATATAGTGGTTTTGCTCCTTTCTGCTGCACTTATATCCTGGATTTCATATGACACATTCAAGCGAATAGATTTCCTCTCAAATCATGCTTACATGACATTCCAATATTGGGTGTGCATGGTGTTTATACTCGATTTCTTTCTCGGTCTATATTATGCTGATAAAAAATGGTCTTATTTCAAGCGCCGTTGCCTTTTCCTGCTGCTCTCTATTCCGGTATTGAATATTGTCAACTACTTGAATATCACCCTAAGCCCCGACATGCTCTATTTTGCACGATTCATTCCATTGGCTCGAGGAGCATTGGCATTGGCTATAGTGGTGGGCTACGTTTCCTCTAATGCTGTGTCAAGCCTGTTTGCATCATATATCACAATAATGCTCTTTATTGCCTATTTCTGCTCGCTGATTTTCTATCAGCGTGAGGCAGGGGTGAATCCGGATGTGAATTCGTATTGGACAGCCCTTTGGTGGACAATGATGAATCTATCCACTGTAGGATGCTCCATCTCTCCGGTGACTGTAGCCGGGAAGATTGTGGCTGTGATTCTCCCCATCAGCGGCATGATCATATTTCCGCTCTTCACTGTATATCTGACCGACTATGTGACGCGCAGTTTCAAGAAGAATGGAGAGACCCCTACGGATACGACTGCCTCAGAATAGATTCGCAAGGCTGGTGATTACAACACATTTAAAATTTTGACAAAATGCACAAATTCACTAAAATAGTAGCCACAGTGTCGGATAAGCGATGCGATGTGGAATTTATAAAGCAGTTGGCGGAAGCCGGAGTCAATGTAGTGCGAATGAATTCCGCTCATCTTGAATGGGAAGGATTTAAGAAGATAGTGGACAATGTACGCGCGGCTGATCCTAAGCTTGCCATAATGATGGACACAAAAGGTCCGGAAATCCGCACGACAGTCACAGAGACCGGAGATCCGGTTGAATTTCATGCCGGCGACAATGTGATATTTATAGGGAATCCCGAAGGACAGACTTCTTCTAAAATAATCAATCTCAACTATTCTGATATTGCCAACGCTGTGAGGCCGGGCGACCGCGTGCTGATAGATGATGGGGAGCTGGAATTCACTATCATATCGATTGAAGGGAAGGAAATCCATGCTACAGCTGACAATGATGGATCGTTAGGTTCGCGAAAGAGCGTCAATCTGCCTGGGGTCAACATCGACCTTCCGGCAGTGACAGAAAGGGACAAACGAAACATAGGTTATGCTGTGGATTTGGGAGTGGACTTCATTGCCCATTCATTTGTGCGCTCAGCAGCCGATGTGAAGGAAGTGCAGTCGATTCTCGATGCACGCCACTCCCCTATCAAGATCATATCTAAGATTGAGAATCAAGAGGGCATAGACAACTTTGATGAAATTCTTGAGGCTTGCTACGGTATCATGGTGGCGCGCGGTGACCTTGGCATAGAGGTTCCGGCAGAGAAGATTCCAGGCATCCAGTCAATGATGATCCAGAAGTGTATCAAAGGTCATAAGCCGGTGATTGTGGCAACACAGATGCTTCATACGATGATAGAGCATCCACGCCCCACGAGGGCCGAGATTTCGGATGTGGCGAATGCCATCTATCAGAGAGCCGATGCCATTATGCTATCAGGGGAAACTGCCTATGGAAAGTATCCTGTAGAGGCTGTCACCACTATGACTAAAGTGGCTGTAGAGGTAGAGGCAGCCCTCCGACAAAAGATGGATATTCCACCACTGACCGACGATGATATCACATCATTCTTGTCACGCCAGGCTGTACTTTCAGAGACCCGTGTAGGCACAAAGGCCATATTCACAGATGCATTCGGAGGTGTGGCTGCTCGGTTTATCGCATCATTCAGAGGCAACAATCCCACATTTGCCATCTGCCATAATAAGGAAGTATACCATTGGCTTGCACTGAGTTTTGGAGTATCGGCATACTATTTTCCCCAGCCTGATGAAAAGGATCCGCAACATTCAGTGGAGGCTGTGAAGCAGATAGTGGAGGAAGACCATATCGGACTTGACGACCGCATAGCCTATCTGACAGGCACCAAACGCGGCACACGGGCACTTGAAATCCTTACCCCAGGCGAGATTCTGAATCCTTAACATAGAATTTAAAGCCTTTTACATATTGTTGGAGCCTGTCTCAAAGTGATTTAGATGGGCTCTTAATACATAAGGTCGGTGAGGTAGGATTTGTAGGTTGGCCAAGGGGCTATTGTGAAGCCTGGCATTGGGGATATGAAGCGGCCGTTGTGGCGAACTGCAACGTAGATATTTTGTCGAGGATCGGCAAGGAAGATCAGGTCAAGATTGGCTCCAAGTGGCACTATTTCATAATCTTTCCAACGGCTGGATAATGTAGCGAAATCGCTTGAGTCGTCATAGCAGCCTTCTATTCGCATTAGAGACAGGAGGGGCATCAGGGTCTCGGCATGTCCGAAGTAGAAGTTGGCATCATATCTTTGTGGAGACTCTGACATCTTCATATCTGCCTGTTTCATTGTCTGATCTATGAGCCTCGTATTAAGGGAGGCGTCGGCATCGGCGATGATGCGAGCAAGCAGTGGAGAACTGGCTTTTCCGGCTAAGGAAGAAAGAGGAGTGTCGGTATTGCGGAGATAATGCTCGAGGTTGTCCACTTCCCAGCAAGCATGATAATCTGATTCTGACATAAATTCATCTGTAGGAGCAGGCATTCCGAAGGCTGTGAGTGATTGAAGAACGTCGTACATCTCAAGAGTAAGTTTCTTGAGTTTATGATCGTCAAGACCTGGCATCGCACCCAGTATTCTTCTTGCAGGCTCTGGCGACACGATAGAGTCCATCAACCTATCCGACACCTTGCTCCAATTGCCATTGTCGCGATAGGCGGCATATAGAGAATCCGCCGTGAAGCAACGAAGAAGATAGCTATATTGTCTACCTTCGGAAGCTGCGATTTCTATGTCGGAAGA
>CAZCZX010000168.1:0-6596 GCA_964503095.1 uncultured Sangeribacter sp. | reverse complement strand
CAGATATCCGCTATCCGGAATCAGTCAATACCTCCGTCTCAGCCTCCTTTACCGAGCTATTAAAAGACAAACGCTTCTTCTAACGACATCTATCAAATCGTTCTCGATAAGACTAATATCACCATTATAGAGTCCGTCTCATAAATTTGAGACGAACTCTATATATGTCAAATTAAGATGATTATTTCTTGACTGTGAAATTCAGTTTTTGAAGAGCCTTTTTCTTAATATTTGCGAGTATTAGAGAGTATTGGAGTTCCTTCCCGGCAGGCATTTCATTGCAAATGTAGTCAAATTCCTTTTCTGGAATCACTTCATAGAACATTGGGCCGTGAGACTCATTACTTACTAAACGAATCTCATCGGTCAACGGTGATATAACGTAGGAATATATTGCCATATAAGAGGTACTGTTGAAAAGATTGAAATTGGGGTCGGCCTTATCCATTGTGACCTCGAGCCAAATTCGACATGCGTCGTAAGACATTCCAATGGTTTGAGCATCGCGATAGAAGATTCTGTTGTCCTCGCCAATTGTGTATGTGGTTGCTATGGAATACTTGTCTATCGGACAAAGTTCGTAGTATTCGATATCTTCTTCTGTATTAATCTCTTTGTCTGGCACGTTCGGCTTATCGTCATAACTATAGTCATATGTGCGGCAAATCTCTACCCTTGTATTCACTACTTTGCCTCCGACTGTAGCACACACAGGAAGATAGTACCAAACTCCGTTTATGGCCATATCGTCGGCGTCAATGGGGTCAATATTAATAACCAAAGTAGAATTGTCGACGAGTGTTGCCGACCAGTGACCTTGTTCGGAATAATAATAATTGGGGTCTCTTTCGATGCCTTCTACCGGATCTGTGAAGAAATAATTATCAGGGTCAGACATGCTTCCCAAATAAAACTTTGGAGCATTGGTGCTTTTTATCGTAAGTTGACCACCGAATTGGTCAGCATAAATAATAGCTTGGCGCGGTACGCATGCCGGATCGGGTGAGGAAAAGAAGAACTGGATATGCTCCGGCTCTGTATTAGAGACTTCCGTAAATATCAATTCAGGCGTCTTGTCTTTATCACAAGATGTCAAGATTGCGAATATTAGGAATAAAAAACAAATGAACTTTTTTTTCATATTAGCCAAAGATATTTTTTTATCAGAATGAATGAGCAATCATGAAAACTATTGCTAATTTGTCGGAGATAGTTGACCTATATTTTTATAAGAAGGTTTGGTTTGTATCAAACACCTCTCTTGAATATGGAACTTATATTCAATCTCCTCTCCTGTGAGTTTCAAATTATATTCATCTTCCTTTGATACACTCAAATGATATTCTTTTATTGAAGCTGGAATTTCAATCTCCTGACTCCGCTTTGGACCATATTCAGTATATGTGAAAGGACCATATTTTACAAAAGCGATTTCATCTTTGTCTCCGACCTTACGCACAAATGCTATTTTCGTTGTAAAGTTTATATTGTCTTTCATAACAATGGCTTTATAAACTTCCAATAATCTATGATATTCTTCATAACCTGTTTTATTGAGGATGTATTCTCCAGGATAATAATTCCAGGAACGGACTGTTTTGTCTGCATAATAGCCAAACTTTTGCGCTCCAGTACCGATAGTTAGCACCGCACTATTATCAGAAATTGTGAGTATATAGGTATTTCGGAGGTATGTTGGAGAATCACCACAGGGCACTTCTTCTATAGTCTCTGCGTATTCGCAAGGTACATTAGAGGCATTTAAGACTAATATCAAGGTATCTGGTTCCTGAAAGAAATCTGATATTAGTCCCCCTTCAGATTCAACAAAAAATCCCTTGTACGTTTGAGCAGGATTAACTTCGTCAGAACACGACACAGCCATAAGTGTCATTGCAAAGAAAACAAGAATGATTAGTTTATTCATGATTCTGAAATTTTGATTCATATTCTATAGAGACTGTTTTAATAAAAAAACTGCATGAATATAATGAAAAAAATATGTGCAAAATTGCTGATTTTTTTCCATTTGATTCTCAACAAATGTTGAGTGTCGATAATTTTAACACTGTTTGCCGTCATTTTTTCGCAATCGGCTCAGATGCGTAGGCGTGATATTGAGGAATGAGGCAATGTCTTTGAGAGAAAAGAGGTCTAAAAGGTCTGGATGCCTATTGACAAGTTCATCGTAGCGTTGCTGCGGTGTCTTGACATACAAGTCAACATATCGGTCATATACAGTAGTGTAAACTTCTTCTGTGGAATGCATCACAATATCCCTGAAATGAAGGTCTGAATCCATCAGTTTCTTTACCGCTTTGACTGGTATGCAATAAATATCACAATCTGCCACAGCCACAATTGCGAGTTTTGCTTCTTTACCATACAAGCAGAACGGCCAGTCTGCGACTAAACCCTCTCCAAACACCAATCCCATCACATGCTCTGTGCCATCAGATGAAATTGCCACATATTTAAGAGTGCCTGAACTGATATATCCGATGTAGCGTCCAACTTTTCCTATGGAGACAAATTCCTCCCCCTTGGCAAAGTGCCGAAGAGTGCCCCTGCTGACGCAAATCTCTCGCCAGGCATTGAGGTCAATATGGTCGATATATGTATTAAAGTTATCGTTCATTGTTAGATACTGTTCCTGCTAATGCAGGAGATAATATATAGAAAAGCGTAGTCTTACTATGCATGTCCAATTGGAGGCCCTGAATAAGTGTTATATTTGACAAGATGGTATGTAGGCAGATATATCCACCAGCGGAAGTCTACTACCTTTTTCATTCACCTCTTTGATGAATTTGCTACAGCCTTCTAATGTAAGTTTCTTTCGGATATAAGCGTAATACAGGAAATCAATCGTTGTGAGATAAGTAATAAGGTTCTTCTCACAATATTCTTTTATATCCCTCAAATTACTACTCCCAAGCACATCCCGATTATCACGGCAGAATACCATGCAGGCACTCTCACCACGTCCAAGAGTCGTGATAAGTTTGGCATATTCAAGTCTTGATTCTCCCGTAGGATCAAACTTAACTGGAGATATACGATGGCTAAAAAATTGAAGAGTATTGTCAATCTGGATTTTTGCACTTTGGTTGACAGTCACCTCTTTATACACTATATCCAAAATGAGATATTCATATTCTGGGAATATATCTATCAGAAGTGAGAATATCCCTCCTTTGATAAAGTGGATGATGACATCGGCATCCAACACTATTTTAGTCTTCGTTGCCATCTATTCCAATTTTATGCAGAAGTTCAAGGTAATGTCCCTCTGAGATTTTTTCAGCTTCAAATAGTTTACGAGCTTTTTCTCCAAAATCCCCTATCACGAGTCCATCATTTCCAGAATCATACAAAGTCGTGTCATAACCATATTCACGAACAGTTCGTTTAACAGGAATAGACGCAAACTTTTCTCGCTCTTGGCGTGAAAGAAGATTCAAGTCTGAAAGCCTATTTACCACAGCTGTATTGGAAACTCCAAAGTATTGTCCAAGTTTCAAAACAGTGGCAAGAGATAAGTGTCCTCCTTTGAGTTCATCTTCTCGAATCATTTGCATAACTCCAGCCGATGGCATGAGGAAAATAAGAGCAAAAGCATCCGCACTTTGTTCAGATTCATTTTTCTTTCCATTCTCCTGACACTTATGAGGCATTGGATTAGTATCTATAAACAAATGATATAATTCATGCGCTATGGTAAAATTCTGTCTGCATATGGCCTGACGTGAGTTAATAAGCATGAATCGTTTTCCATTTCCTTTCAGACTCATGCCGGAGAAAGATTCTGACAATGGTCGATAGAGGGTCAATACATTTAATTTCAACAGAAGACTTTTCAGGTTTACTGCCTCCGTATCACTCAATCCAGCAAACTGACGGAAACGGGATACTTGACTCTCAATATAATTCAACAATGTCGCTTTCATAATGCTTCGATTGCCTCCATTTTAAGATATGACTTTACGATATCCTTAAATCGCATGATCTCTTCTGCATCTTCGGGAGCAAGGCCATCAATGCGGAATGCGGAAGCTAATATCTGTGCATCAATATTGTCACTTTCTTCAAAGAGTAATATCATTTCACATCCGAAAAAATCACTTGCCTTTTCAATTATGTCGTACGGTATCTCTCTTTCTCCTGCCTCATAATTGCTATAAGCAGACCGAGTGATGCCAAGGGCATTAGCCACTTCCTCTTGGGTATATCGAGATATCTCTCTAAGTTTTTTTAAGTTTCTTGCAATTATTTTATCCATAGAATGTATATTTGTGGCAAAGTTACAAAATTATTCTGATAAATCAACGATTTGCCACAGATAAATGTTGTATTAACTCACATTTTTTATACATATCCTTATAAAAGTTCCATACGACATGGTATGATTGTGCACATTGCTGTGTTGAGCGACTATCGAAAAATTATTAGAATGGGCGCAGGATTGCTGAGTTGACTTTCGACTCGGTTTCTATGCGATCTCTATCCGTTTTTTTACCGTATGGCAGTGTATAGGTGACGGAAACACTGATATTTCGACCTCTTAAGTTGCTCAGTGATTCCGATACTGAATGATAGACCCCGAAGTTAGCATTGGTACGTGTTGCCAAGCGACGGTCAAGGAAGTTTTCGACACAACACTCCGCAGCCCAGTTGCCATGTTGCCAATTCAAGAAGAGACCATATTGAGCCGGATTGTGAATTTTTGTGCCCTCTATGTCAAGAACGTTATATGGCAGTGCATACACACCCTTTACCTCCCATTCCCCGAACATATAAGTTGCACTGAAATCAGCTCGCCAGTCATTGCTCTTTTCAGGACGATATTTCGAGTCGAAACGGTTCATGCTGAACGTGGCGTTTCCTTTCAGGCGGAGCTTATTGTCAAGTAGATTGGCCGACAAGCCAAATACCAATTTATTATAGGAGAAGTTGCCGTCATTTATAAGCTGATGATACATTACGTTGTCTTCGGCGAAGTATCGGTTGGAAGTATTGTCGAAGTATTTCAAAAAATCGTATGTGAATGACAAACCGAAATGCCCTATACGACCATTATAGCTGACAAAGTTCTGAAAGCCATTCAACTGTTCCAACTCAGGGTTTCCCATCGTTGCCTCAAAGAAAGAAGTCTGAATCACGGCATCGTTCTTAAACGACGGATTATATATGCTATGCGCATAATTGCCCGTAACCGAAAGTGTATGTTTCTGATTTATTGCATATGTCACGCCGTAGAAAGCCATCGGTGCAAATTGATTGTCGTGATGCTCCCCAATGGTTGAATAAAGATCGGTAAGTCCGAATGATGCATAATAAGAGATACCTATGGGTAAACTTTGGTCTGCATGAAACATTATCATAGCATGGTTGTTGGTGAGAGTCTGTTTACTATCGAAGTTGCCCGAATAGACATCGTGGAAGTAGTTGTAGAACTCGTCAACTGAAACTCCGAGACTCAAGTTGTGAGGCAGCGATTTGAAGTATGTCACATTTCCACCGGCTTTCAGGTTGTTTTCCACCGTGTTATTTATCAAATCATCAAAGCCCGATTCACTTCGGATACTTTGGTAATTTGTATGTCCATGGCTTACCTCACCCGACATCATAAGTGTATGCCCACCGGGCAGAAATAGGTTGTATCTAACTCCAATTACGGGCATAATACCTCTCTCATGGCTGCACCTTGTCACTTGTGAGGCAAAGTTGCGGATGCCGGAATAGATCATGTCTTCCCTAAATAGATTGGTAGGAATGGCATTCCTCTTGAACAATGCCGCCAAATCAAGGGTATGATTGCCGGCAGCGTGGGTGAATTTGAATTTGAAATATTGAGAGTTTGTATGGGTGTTGGCGGATAACGGATTGATATTCTGAAATAAAGTGCCATCATTGAGCATTACCGTATTGTCCGCATAGTTGAGGGTCGAGTTGTGATCCCATTGACCGTTAGCGGTAAGCGTCAGAGTCACGGCGTTATGTTTGTAATTCACCATGCCGATATAATTGCCGTATTGCCTTGCCAATCCCTCATCGGCGGAAAGATAGACATTCCCTCCATAATCATATTGCTTGGTTATGAAATTCATTACCGCACCGCTCCCTACATAGCGACCACCGGGATTGCGTTGGTAGTCAATCTGTACAATATCGTAGGCAGCGAGAGTTGCAAGTTCATCGGGATCAACTTCTACTCCATTTATAAGTAATTTTACTTCCCGACCAGCTATTGTTGAAATTGTCTTTGCCGAAGCATTGACATTGAAATCAGGCAAATTCATATTCTCCAACAGCGAGTAGCCGTTGGTACTGTGCTTCTTCTCCAGGATGGTCGGACGGAGTATGACTTTCTTTGCGGTTTCAATCTGCGCGTCCGCTGTAACCTGCACTTCCTCAAGAGTGGCGGACAAAGAATCTGTCTTGACTTCCTGTTGGGCGTGTGCCAATATCGGCAATAGTAATGCAAGAGTGAAAAGTATCTTTTTCATGCTGATGTGAATTTTTCTGCAAAGCAAGTAAAAATTCCGCAATCAGGCCCTAAAAATTGTCTGACATTTGTCTGACAAATACTGACA
>CAZCZX010000167.1:0-6645 GCA_964503095.1 uncultured Sangeribacter sp. | reverse complement strand
ACAGTCTTTCCACTGATATTCTTAACGATTCGAGCCAAATGCCCAGGGGAAATACAGATATCTGAAGCATAGAATGACACTTCCCGATGATTCATATAATTAGTCTTAACTGACGAGACAAACTTATTATAAAGTTCCATCTGGCGATTAGCTGCAATAATTTTTCCAGATGGCCGATTACATTCTATTTTCATCATGGCATCATAAAGCAACAATAGCATTGATATCAGATAAGAATAAACGATCTCTTCTTTCATGCTGAAATTCTCATCGTCTACCTTTCTCTTCATCATACGATATACTGAGCAGAGTTCATCAAATATTTCTGAAGTAGGCGATATTACGGCTGAATAGTTGCTGACAATCTTATCTTTAAGGTGTTGGATTATTCCAATATCATGTGGGAGTGAAATCAATATTACTTTACTCTCCATATCTGCCTCAATAAAATCAATAATTTCACCTGTCTTATGAAAAGCAAATTCTCCAGGATTTAAATTGATAGCCTGGCTGCAGTCCGAGATATACTTAAGTCCGCCAGTCAAGCATATCAATATCATATCCGCCCCAAGTTTAATCAGTTTTTTAGAAAAGAAAAACTCTGCATCTGCACCCTCACTGTACCCATCGATATTGTCAAACAATAGTAATTCCGACATGTTAGATGCATTGTCGCCTAATTTCTTTAACAAAGAAGAGTTGACCACCGTATATAGTTCATCTTTCGTATTAGCCATAGATATTTTTATTTTTGCAGACTCAAATTAAGGGCAATATATTAATAAATTCTCAACTTTCAACTTTTGCTGACGAATGCAGAGTTACAAATAGGACTGCAAATATAGACATTTTTTCACAAAACAGGAAATAATGATGAATTTAGAACATATAATAAAGAAAATGGATAAGTGTGGACTAACACTAAAAGAGTAATTTTGCACAAATTTTTTACGAGTTTCATTATTTAATATTTCGTTTAATTTTTGTAATCTAATTATGTTTAGAGTAAAATTAATACTTATCATTGCATTATCTATCTTTAGTCTATGGGGATGTGGCCGAAGTCAAGATTCACAAACTGACCCTCGCCCGAGTGTATTTTCTTATATCCCGAAAGCAAACGGCACTCCGGTTTCCACTATTCATTCTTCCACAGTTGAAGAAGGGAAAAGCGTAAGCGTAGGTTTTAAGACAGGGGGACAGATCAAACGTCTCACTGCCAACGAAGGCAACTATGTAAAAAAAGGTCAAGTGATAGGCTATCTTGATGAAACAGACTATGTGCTATCTGTAAAGCAGATCGAAACTCAGTATAATCAGTTGATTTCTGAGATGAAGCGTATAGAGGAAATGTATCGCCATCATAATATTTCTGAGAATGACTATGAAAAAGCAGTGGCAGGAATCGAGCAATTGAAAATTCAAATGAATTTAGCTAAAAATAATCTTTCCTACACACAACTTGTATCTCCCATATCAGGCTATGTAGTTGAAAAATTTATGGAATCTGGTGAGATGGTAGGGGCTGGAACTCCTGTGTATAAAATTGTCGACAATTCAAGTGTGGAGGCTAATGTAGCGCTCCCAGCTACTGTTTATTCTAACAGAGACAAAATAATAAGATGTGTGGGTAAGACTCCTGCAACAGGAGACAAGGAAATTCCGCTTAATATCATTGGATTCATTCCAGATGGCGACAACAATTCTCTTTTCAAACTGCGATTAGGAATATCTGATTCTCAGCGCACTATTCTTCCCGGTATGAGTATGAGCGTAGAGATCTTCTATGATTCGGATATGGATAATAACTTTAAAAATATTCCTTCGCGTGCTCTATTTGAGCGAAATGGCAAGTCGTATGTTTGGAAGATAAATCCAGCGGACTCCACTTTGAGCGCTCAAGAGGTTAAGATCATTGGAATTCCAGAGGGAAAGTATTCTTTGGTCGATGGTCTGGCAGACGATACTGAGATAGTTTCTGTAGGAGTGCATCATTTGACAGACAATCAGAAAGTAAAGATACTTGGTAACGACGATGAAATAAAGCATATTGCCTTATGAAGCGGATTGCAGAATTTTTTATGAATCGTCGTACTCTTTTCTGGTCGACGATGGCTATAATATTGCTCGCTGGAGTATTATATTTCCTGCGAATGCCAAAACTCGAGGATCCGGCAGTCACCGTCAAGCAGGCTTCAGTATTGATTCTCTATCCTGGTGCTGATTCTCAGATAATAGAAAGAGACGTAGTAAGTCCACTTGAAGACAGACTCCGGACTCTGCCAGATGTCAGGAAAATAAAAAGCGACATCCGTAGTGGTCAGGCTCTTATTGGCGTGGAATTTCAGTATGAAGTGCCTAATGCAGAGATAGAACAGTATTTCGATCAAGTACGCAGAAAAGTGCTTGATGCCGAATCTTCATTGCCACAGGGATGTATGTCGCCGATTGTGATTGACGATATGATGGATGTATATGGCATCTTTTATGCTATTAGTGGAGACGGGTATGAAACCACTGAGATAGAGAACTATGCGAAAAGGATGCGTAGGGAAATAATGGGCATAAAGGGAGTGAAACGGGTATCTATAGGAGGGGTGCAAAGAGAGGTGCTGGATATTGTCTTCACGCCTGCTATGATCCAAAGAAATGGATTATTGCCTATGTTGGTGGCTCAGACACTCCAATCATCTACAAAAGTCATTAATGCCGGCAAAATAGACAATGGCATTGATAGAATTACAGTAAATGTTGAGGAGGGAACAATGTCGGAGAAAGAGATATCCGACTTGCTCGTGACAATGCCAGACGGAAATAAAGTCAGAATTGGAGATATTGCTATAGTCTCTCGCCATGAGTCATCTCCACGCTCAGGAGACTTTTATGTGGAAAAGGAAAACTCTGTCACGATTCTTGTTGCGCTTGAGAAAGACGCAGTCGTTCCTACTGTGGGTGCTGAGGTTGATAAGATTGTAAACAATGAGATTTCGTCACTCCCTGCAGGATTATCTGTAAAAAAGATATTTTTCCAGCCAGAACGCGTTGATACAGCCATATCCTCTTTCATGATAAATCTTTTGGAGTCAATTGCTATCGTGTTTATTGTGATTCTGTTGGCTATGGGATGGAAGGCAGGTCTAATAATAGGTTTTGGGCTTATACTTACAGTGGCTCTTTCTTTTCCCATACTTTCCGCAATCGGCACAACATTGCAACGCATCTCATTGGGCGCATTTATTGTGGCAATGGGAATGCTCGTAGATAATGCCGTGGTCATTATGGATGGAATCATCAACGACCGTAAACGTGGTTTGCGGCGGGAAGTCTATCTCTACAACACTGTTAAAAAGACCGCATTCCCTCTTTTGGGAGCAACCATTATCGCAGCCGCAACATTCCTTCCTATCTATCTGACTACAGGAACTGTGGGAGAATTTGCGGGCGATCTTTTCCTCGTGATATGTGTCAGTCTCCTTGCCAGTTGGATTCTGGCAATGATTCAGGTTCCGGTCTGCTCTGATGCATGGCTCAGTCCTGTCAATACTGCCGCTGAAGAAACTAAAGAATTAAAACTTAATCCCATACAGATACTGATACAAAAAATAGTAGTAATATTAATCAAGCACAAATGGATATCAGTCGCTACAGCAGTTGCAATTTTAGGAGTCTCAGTCTGGTCAATGAGTTATTTGAGAAATATCTTTTTCCCCGATTTTGACTATGATCAGTTTGTCATAGAATGCACCTTCCCGATAGAAAGCAATCCTGACCAAATCAGAGAACGGATGTTTTTATTGTCTGATTCTATAAAAGCAGACAAAGATGTCGAATCTGTAGCAATAAGCATGGGCGGTGCACCGGGAAGATATTGCCTCGTCAGGCCAATCCCATCAGGAGGCGAGGAATACGCAGAGTTTATCATTGATTGTAAAGATTTTAAGACCGTCAGACGCCTCTCAGAGGAAATGATCTCAAAAATCAGAGCAATCTCACCAGATGCATATATAAGGGCTCGCCGTTACAATCTGTCGGTTTCCACTACGCATACGGTGGAAGTGGAGTTTTCTGGTCCGAATGCTGACACACTTCGTGCGCTTAGTGCTAAGGCTGAAGCCATAATGCGTCAATGCAGTTATGTAGATCCCCTTTCAGTACAAAACAATTGGCTTGGCAAGCAACGCTCAGTTAGCCTTGCTTATTCCCCATATGCTGCTACTGCTGCAGGTGTCAATAGAAGCGATGTCGGCAATGCTATGCTCGCTGCCACTGATGGCTATACTATAGGAATTGTATACGATAGGGACAAGGTGGTGCCAATAAATATGCTTATCAGAAATGATGATGGTAGTAAAATTACTGATCTCGCTTCTTTGCCGGTATGGACCACACTTAATATGTCTGTATCGGAGGATGATATGAAAGGGGTAATGAATGGATCTGTGACAACTGATGAGATTTCTGATAAAATGTTTAATACGACATTGCTCTCGGCCGTAGTGGATTCGATTCACTCAACATGGAGCGAAGGGATAATCCATAGGCTCAATGGGCGTAGAGTAATTGAGGCAGAATGCGACCCTGATTTTGCTAATCCCGATGCCACTCCGGCAAAAATACTTGAGGATATAACGCCAGCGATAAAAGCAATTCCTTTACCTGATGGATACTCAATGCGTTTTGTCGGAGAGGGCGAAGTTTCGGAAGAAGCTGTAGGAATTATTATGTCATACCTTCCAATAATGCTTGCCATTGTGGTGATTGTCTTATTGCTGCTATTTAATGACTGGAGAAAGCTTGCTGTGATACTGCTCTGTTTCCCATTTGTGCTTTGTGGAATTGTCCCAGCTCTCTTGATCACCAATACGCCCTTTACATTCCTTGCCATCCTGGGCTTGATGGGGTTAATGGGGATGACTATAAAGAATGCCATAGTTCTTGTAGATGAGATAACGCGATTGACTTCTGAGGAAAGGTTAGAACTTTATCCGGCTATAATAAGGGCTACAGTATCTCGCGTAATGCCTGTCATTCTTGCTTCATTCACTACTATTGCAGGTATGATACCCCTTATTCCCGATCCTATGTATGGTTCTCTCGCGGTGACAATCATTGGAGGCCTTTTGCTTGGCACTTTAGCAACCTTGCTACTTTTGCCCACTTTGTATTCAGTTTTCTTTAAAGTAAAACAGAAATGAGAAGTATAATTTTAACAATTACTATAATAGCTAGCATTCTGCAGGCTTACGCTCTGGATCTGACTCTGAAGGAGTGCCGTGAAATGGCATTGCAGACCGATGAAAATATTAGGATTGCAGAAAATAATGTGTGTGGTGCTAATCTTGACCATGCCGTGGCTCGAACCGCTTATCTTCCGAAAATATCAGGAAGTGGCAATGTGTTGTATTACGCTCCTGATTCAGAGATGATGGATATGATGACATTGCAGCTTCGAGGCACATATATGGCGGGTATCAGTCTTACCCAGCCAATTTATGCCGGAGGGAAGATAACAACTGCTAATAAGCTGGCTTCAATTGGTGAAGAAATTTCAAAGGAGCAGTTGAGAGCAGCCAGAATGGATGTGCTTGCTGATGCAGAGAAGTCGTATTGGACTTATGTGGCTGTATTATCGAAGGTAGATATGATGGAATCCTATCAGGCAATGATGGATTCCATATATGAAACGACAGAATTTGCGGTAAAAACAGGTATGTCTTCGCGCCAGACATTACTCAGAGTCGAGACCCGACGCAGCGAGATAGTATATCGGCTTAATCAGGCAAAAGCCGGTGCTGATTTGTGCAGAATGGCTCTTTGCAGGGTCATTGGTGTTGCGGATACAGTATCCATTGTGCCTATTGAGGAAATTAGTCTTGCGTATGATCTTCCATCCGAAGGAATGGATATATCCAATCGTCCTGAAATTATGCTTTTGAAGAAAAATATTGATATAAAGAAGCAGGAAGTCTCAATGGCAAGGGCTGATTTTCTTCCTACTGTAGGCGTTCAACTCGGTTGGAATGCCTATGGCAACATAAAGACTAAAGGTTGGACTCAGGATGAGGCAGGAAACTATGTCCCGTTTACTTCCAATACTAAGTCCAACGGTTTTATGGGAGTTCTTTCAGTCCAGATCCCTCTATTCCATTGGGGTGAGGGAATAAAGAAAGTGCGTCGAGCCAAGATTGAGGTTGAGAATGCACATCTTTCTTTGGATAGAAACAAGAGGCTTATAGAACTGGAAGTCAACCAGAACTATAGCAATGTAATAACGGGGTATGACTTGGTGAAATATGCAGAAGTCGCGATGCACGAGGCAGAGGAAAATCTTAGAATCATGAAAGAACAATATGAGATAGGGATGGTTACACTCACCGATCTGCTTGAAGCACAATCACAATGGCATTCTTCTTATTCCAATATCATCGAAGCCCGAACACAATTCAAAATCAACTACATTGACTATCTTCGCTCAATCGGAGAATTGGATATCAAAAAATAAACAGTGGTCTTTTTATCTATGGGCGTTTGCCCTGTTTGTCACTATTGGGCAAACAATTGATTTTGTCGTAATACGTTTAGACCAAAATTAAGCCAATGTAATATGGTTAGGAGTCTTTGAGCAAAGTCAGATTTGGAAGAATT
>CAZCZX010000166.1:0-6679 GCA_964503095.1 uncultured Sangeribacter sp. | reverse complement strand
TAGTATCCATCCTAATGATAATTATAGGATTCCTTCTAATAAAATGAAGGAATCCCTTTTTCATATTAAAAGCAATTCAAAATTCTCAATTCTCAATTAAAAAAGGAGAGCCGCTAACACAGCGACTCTCCCTCACGATTCCACTATAAACTATATCTAACTAAACTTAAAACCGCATTCTCACTTTCTCACGAAACCGGAATGCATCGCCATATTGCTTTTTGTATTAGTCAAACACTTTTATATGCAATAAGGTTGGCTTTAATGTTGCTTTTTAACATAATTAACGAAATTGGCGTATCCCCGGCATCCAATCAAACCCGGATGCCTCCATCTCAGACTTCAATTTCGTCTCATCCAGACCATATGCGATGCAAAAATCTTCAAGAGTGCGATATTCATCACGCAGCTTCATATTGATGAAGCTCATCAGCATTGCTGGGTCTTTTGGCAAAATTTCCATATCTTTCAATTTTTAAGTTATTTATTTGGTGCTAAGAAGATTTTTTATTAACTTCGCAACAATGAAAAAACAACTTGTTACATTAATTTGTTTCGTATCCGGATTTTTCACTTCTGCTTTGGCTTGCACAAGTGCTATTATAGGGGCTGAACTTAGTCCTTACGGACGCCCTATGCTCTGGAAGCATCGTGACACCTCAAATATAGATAACAAAGTAGAATATGTGGCTCCCGGGCCCGAAGGATATGGCTATACCGGTCTTTTTAACGCCTCCGACCGTCAGCTTAAAGAATGCTGGACAGGATTCAACAGCGAGGGATTTGCCATCATGAATACTGCTTCATATAATCTCAAGGACGACAAAGTGCCGGAAAAGGATATGGACAAGGAGGGATTCCTGATGACTAAGGCTTTGCGCACTTGCGTCACAGTAGATGACTTTGCACGCCTACTTGACACTCTTCCTCGCCCTATGGGTGTGGAAGCCAATTTCGGTGTAATTGATGCCACAGGAGCCGGTGCATATTTCGAGACCAACAATCATTCTTATATAAGGATAAATCTCGAAGATTCTCCCGAGCATATGCTTGTGCGCACCAACTATAGCCATTGCGGTCGTCCGAATGAGGGCTTCGGATTTGTCAGGGAAGAAAATGCACTGCATCTGCTGCGCCCCGCTGCTGAGAAGAAAGAAATTGCTCCGGAAATGCTTACTGAGACACTTTCAAGGACATTCTACCATAGTATGATGGGCAAAGATATGGCAGATGGCCTTGAAGAAGGATGGATAATCGACCAAGACTTTATCCCACGCTTTAAATCATGCGCTACCATCGTGATAGAAGGGTGTGAGCCATCTGAAGAGGGAATGCCTAAGCATCCGGCTAAAGATTATGTGATGTGGACCGGACTCGGGTATCCTCCATGTGCTGATATTTATCCGGTCACTGAGGGTCCGGAAGGTATACATCCCGACCTTCGGGGTACGCAACCAAACGGGCATTCAAAGGCTTCAGACACATCAAAAAAACGTCGCGACGAGGTGTTTCCCAAGCATTATGGGAATGGCGACAAATATATCAAGCTTTCAAGACTTCGAAATCCGGAAGGAACCGGATATCTACAGACTATACCGAAACAAAACCTAATAATTTATCAAAAATTCCGGGATTTAAGATTAAAAGAATAGTTTTCCCGGTGGCTTTATCATGGAAACTTCTAAACTTTTTGCGGTAAGCAGAAACACTATTTTTAAAACGCTGCTTTCCAATCCTTCTACCGGATGGATGCTTTGGCTTGCTTTGCTTATTGGATTAGCCGTGACTGTTTACGGCTGCTTTGCCGATGTCAGATGCCTGATTTTAGGCCTGATTATTTGCTTGTCGGTGGTGCCATCAATGGCTTTTTTCATCTTTGTAAACTATATGTTTGCAACTGAAATGGTCGCTAATCTTTTGGATCACACCGTTGAAAGACACAATAAAGGATATCTGGTCAGGATTTACCGTCCTGTAAATCCTGATGAGCAAGTTGAGGAGGATAAGACTTGGATTGAATGTGGAAGATTTACTTTGTTTGATTCTAATATCGTCAAACAAAAGACTACAAGTGAGTATGAGGTGCTTTTCTATAAGGATTCCCCGTTAAGCATCCTTTATGTACCAAGAAATGAGTATTTGAAATGAGAATATTAAAAAATACAAATAGGAAATATTGCTTCATCATGGAGATGGAGGTGCGCGACTATGAACTCGATTGCGAGCAGATAGTGAACAATGCCAACTATCTTCATTATATGGAGCATACACGTCATAAATTCTGCAGCGATGCCGGTCTCTCGTTTGTCGAAATGCACAATCAGGGTATCGATGCTGTGGTCAGAAAGGTTGAGATAGAATATATCTCATCTTTGAGAGGAAATGAGACTTTCCTTTCATGTCTGAGACTTGAACGTAAGGGACCGCGCTTCATATTCCATCAGGATATCATGCGCCCCGGCGGCGAACTCGTATGCCAAGGCTTGGTGAATGTCGTCGTATTGAAAAATGGAAAACTTTCCCGTGGCGATGAACTTGCCAAGATTTTTGCCAAGTATATAAACTAACTTTGACTATGGATTCTCATAGGCTCCTTGGTGTCGCTCTCTCGTTTGTGCCGGGCGTGGATGCTTCTTTAGTCCGTCATATGGATGAGGCGGGTGTGACTGTTGAAGAGTTCTTTTCTGCCTCTCAACAAGAGCTCGCAGCACGCCTAAATGTAAAGTTTGCTCCTTTCCTCGACAAGATGGTGCGCGATGAGGCTATATTCAAGGCAAAAAAAGAGTCTGAGTTCATGGAGCGGCATGGCATAAAATCCTTTTCACTCACAGACGAAGACTATCCTTCAAGATTGGCAGACAATGACAAGGCTCCGGTGACTCTTTTTAGGCTTGGTGAGGCTGATCTTGATGCAGAGTCGATGATGAGTATCGTCGGTACTCGCCATGCCACTGCTTATGGAATGCGATATGTTGCAAAGCTTGTAGAGGATTTGGCACCATATTTCCCTGATCTTGTCATAGTAAGTGGTTTGGCCCTTGGAATTGACTCTGCCGCACATGAGGCTGCCTTGAAAGCCGGACTCCCTACGGTGGCAGTCGTGGCTCATGGACTCAATACGATCTATCCTGCAGTAAATAGGGATCTTGCTCGCCGTATCATTGCTGCCGGTGGAGCAATACTTTCTGAATATCCTTCCGGAGTGACTCCATATAGAAGTCGATTTCTTGAGCGAAACCGTATAGTCGCTACCATGACCGATGCGGTTCTTGTTGCTGAGTCTGCAGAAAAGGGTGGGGCGATGTCTACGGCTGCTGTCGCATCCTCTTATGGCAGGGAACTGTTTGCTTTGCCCGGGCGTATAGGAGATGAGATGAGTGCCGGATGCAATAGGCTTATCCGAAGCCAGAAGGCGATGATGGCGGGCTCAGCAGTAGAGATCATGTCAATGTTAGGCTGGAAACCCAAGGCGATAACTGCGGCAGCTCCAAAGCAAAGAGACCTCTTCCCGGAATTGGAAGGAAATGACAAACTCATCTATGACGCATTGCGCTTCAGTCAAGAACCAATGCCGGTAGATGCCCTAAGAGAGCGCACCGGCATCCCCATCCACGACCTGATGGCCTCCCTCGGCGAAATGGAATTCGACGGCATCCTCCAGCGCCACCCCGGCAACCGCTTCTCCCTAATCCCCTACTAAAAAGATAGAAAAGTCATCCGTCCTCCCACCATAGTACACTTACTTCCGAAAGGCAGAGGGGCTGACATACACCCTGAAATCGCTGATAGCACCTGGAACGTCGCTCTCCATCCGTGGGAGATACTGTATGCCGGAAACTTTCTTCTTGCTGCCAAGGTCAATCACAATATAATGCGGGAATGGATCTCCCCCTTTAGTGCTCCAATACGTGGACTCCTGAAGGTCAAACACCTTGTCGGCCGCATGATTACCCTTCTTAGTGTCCTCACTATCGGCATAATACACAGTCCATGGCTCACGAGACAATCTGTTTCCATCCCCATCAAGCACATAAAACTCCGCTATAGAAGCCATATCCTTCCCATCAATGGAATTCAATCCCTCCAAGCACAGCCAACGTCCCTCTACCGGAGCATCAAACCTAAACTCCTGCCATCCATTTCCTGGCGCAAAAGTCCCCGTCAACACAGGCTTCTCCCCACTAAGATCCAGACTCTCTCCTTTTTTCCGATGTGTAGTCGGTTTCTTGACATTCAGATTATCAATCAAAGGCTCCTTAAGACCCTCAGATGTCGCATCTTTTGGCCCGATAATATCAAACACCATAATCTCATTTTCCCCTTTATTAAGCCAACATCCGGGCATATACAGAGTCTGTTGTGGCCCTATCTCCCAAATGCGTCCAAGCGGATGACCATTGACATAGACAAGTCCCTTTCCCCAACTCTCAAAATTGAGGAAAGTGTCAGAAGGCTTTGCCACATTAAACGACCCTCGATATACACCCCTCGGAAGCCGTCCATCCGCATCCGGAGTAAACGCTCCTATAGGAAGGAACTCCATTGAATCATAGAACTCAGGTGTATCTTCAAGATTGAATACTTCCCAATTCTTCAGGTCGCAAGTAAATGTATATCCATTGCGGTCTTCCGTCACAGTCACATTGTCAGTTATCCCTTTAAAATCCTTAATGGCACGTCCAAAATTAATGCGACCCATGGCCTCAACAAGTATATCAAGTTTCGCCCCTTTCTCGCAAGAGGGGAGGAGCAACGTCTTTTCTCCCAAACGGCGGTCGATAGTCCCGATATACTTATCATCTACAAACACCTGCACATAGTCGTGCGGTTCATTGATAGTGAGAAGTCCACCACCCTTTAGTTCCGGGAGCGAAGTGCGATAGAGAATGCTTCCAAATCCTTGGTCGAATTCCTCCATCGTCTTGATATCGTGGCTCCTCTTTGGCTCTGGCAGATTAGCGAAGAGGGGAGCCACACTCTCAAATTGAAATTCCTTGATCTCAATAGGCTTAACAGTAGCAGGAATTTTCGGCAACTCTTTCCCTTCATAATATTTGGCAAGGGTCTTGCGTAGATCCATATATTTAGGCGTAATCTGGCCGCTCTCGCTGATTGGGGCATCATAGTCGTAAGATGTCACATCAGGATGAAATCCCGGGGAATTGGCACCGGCCCAGTGCCCCCAGTTGGTGCCTCCATGCGTCATATAAAGGCTGAAAGAAATCCCCTTGGATAGCATTTCGTCAATGCCTGCTATCATTGCCTCCGATGGGCGAGTCTCATGATTCGCACCCCATTTGTCAAACCATCCGCTCCAAAACTCAGAGCACATCAATGGGCTTTGCGGACGTAGTTTTTTCAGTTTCTCAAACTGCTTGTCGATATTGGCACCGGTGCCAAAGTTCATGGTCCAAATCAAGTCATCAAGACCGTTATTAGTGAAATTTGACGACCAGTCACACTGGAAGAGAGTCACGTCATCTCCGAAATTCTTGCGGAGCATGTCGCGGATATTCGCCACATAAGGTTTGTCAGTGCCATAAGACCCATATTCATTCTCTACCTGAACCATGATTATCGGACCTCCGTCTGAGATGGTGAGATCCCCCACCTGGTCGGCTACCGCCTTCTGAAATTTGTCTACTCGCTCAAGGAAGTATGGGTCATTTTCCCTCAACTTGATATCCTTTTTCTTAAGAAGCCACCATGGAAGCCCTCCCATTTCCCATTCAGCACAAACATATGGACCGGGACGGAGGATTACCTTCATATCATTCTCCTGGCAAAGTTTGATAAACTCTCGAAGGTCGTTTTGTCCGGTGAAGTCAAACTCCCCCTCTTTCGGCTCGTGAGCATTCCAGAAAGTGTAGAGGCAGATGGTGTTCATCCCCAAAGCCTTGCAGAGTTTGATTCGCTGGTCCCAATATGGGCGAGGGATGCGCGGATAGTGAAGTTCGGCAGCCTTCACTACGAATGGCTCCCCATTAAGAAGAAACGTCCCATTTCCAGCTTCAAACTTTCCGCTGATTTTGTCGGCAGATGCAGGATTATTGTCTGATGCAATGGCAGTGTGCGCCATGCAGAGTGATGTCATTGCGCAGAAGGCAGTAATTATTGATGATTTCAGGTTGAGTCTCATGATGTAGGCGGTGAATTGGTTATAAAAATCGTTTTATTGCGGTTGCTGTATAATGGTCAATTGGTTTGTCTGATGCCTCTAACTCCTTGGCAATTTCTTCTGCGAAAGAGAGATGGCGCAGAAGCCGGAAGGCAAGGATATCAGATTCCTCACGCGACAATGAATCTCCGGCCCATTGCAAAGCCTCTTCTTTTGTGGTCAGATCCGGAGGCATGATATGGCATGCAAGAAGGCGCGCCTCACGACACTCCTTGTCGCTCCATAATGCCCGAGCCAACTCAGAGGCTTCCTCTTTATCCTCAGGCGCATACCTCAATGCAATATCCTTTAATTGCGGAAGCTGGAGCCCGAAGATATACTTCTGCTCCAGTCCTCCTTTCCTTAGCGTATCGGCTATCATGCCATTCCGAAAGGCATAAAATTCCTTCCGAATCGAAACAATCATGCCTTGAATATTATTAATATCCATTTTTCAATCAAAAAAATACATGCATCAATTCAGGTATAAATATGAATTATGCATTATGAATTATGCATTAT
>CAZCZX010000165.1:0-6725 GCA_964503095.1 uncultured Sangeribacter sp. | reverse complement strand
GTCAGAATTAATCAAATCAAGACTTGATGCTAAGAGTCTACGGTGGGATGGATTCAATTTCTTCAAAGAAAATGCTTCTGCATTCAAATATTGTTTTTCAGGTGACTTATCATACTCGCGTTGATCTTGATCAGTCATGAAATCTACCGAAATTATTCTACCAGAATGATCAAAGCTTATAGATGCTTCTTGGTAATATGGTTTAGCATCGGGTGCAGTCGGCAACAACTGCATATGTATATTGGGCAGAGTGTATCCGGTTTCAGTTTTGTAAATATTGGCACCTATATACTGGTCTTCCGGGCGAAAATGCATTATCTTCCAAAGTTTGTTGATGAAACTTTGATTTTCAAGAATATCCATTCCATTCCAATCTAAGTTCCTCTCTTTTAGGTTGGCATCAGAGACTTCTGTCAAGAACTTCGAAGCATTTGTCTCGATAGCAGATCTAATGTGGGCATCAAGGGAATCATCTATTATCTCAACTTCAATATAAGTCTGTGTGTCAGCATACATCATGTTGATGTATGCCAACGCACAAAATATCAAGTATAAGATACGATATTTAATACGCATAGATAAATTTGACTTTAGATTAACTTAGGGTTTTGCTTTACAAAAGTAGGGATTATTTTGATTTTTTGCAAAAATATGGGTGTCCACATTGTCCATAACCTGAATTCAATCATCAATTAGATTCGCTGTGGAATTGGTATTGATGTTTCTGAGGGGATGTAATATAAGGGACTGAATGAATAACTGGTAAGCCCAGAACTTACTTTTTACTGGTTACGCTGCAAGATCTGGATTTACAAAGACCTTGCAGCGCCAAATATGTGAGTTTGGGATTTCCGAATTTGTTCAGCCGAAGAGATCAGCTAAAACCGCGTCCCATTCCTCATAAAGTGCATCGAGCTGCTTAATACCAATCTGAATCACTTCTTTGAAATTAGAGATCAGCTGTTTGGGAACATCAAATTGCAAACCAACAAGATTTCCATCCATTTTCCCATTTCCCTCAAAGAGATGAGAATGAAGGCAAATACGAGCTACGGTATGATGATTATTCACATCTGCAGCGGCAAAATAGATTGAAGGGATTGCATCGTCAGGAAATGGAATAGTATAGCTCAATAGGCAGAAAGAGTCAATTTCTTTACCATTGTCCTTTC
This sequence comes from uncultured Sangeribacter sp., assembly GCA_964503095.1. Classification (GTDB taxonomy): domain Bacteria; phylum Bacteroidota; class Bacteroidia; order Bacteroidales; family Muribaculaceae; genus Lepagella. The sequence goes on along the minus strand of CAZCZX010000165.1, from coordinate 5,553 downwards.
TCACATAGCAGTAATCCCTATCGCCTATCCAAAAGGGCCATATTTCGTCATTTTCCTGGATATCTTCATTCCAGAGGCTCAAATCAATCAGAGCCGTTTTAACTTCTTCATCAAATTTTGTCATAGTTGTTTATTTAGGTTATTTTATAGATTTACAATATAATGTGATTCTCATTGTCTATGGTTTGATGTTGGGTTTAGGCCATTACAGATCAAGTGCTGATTCTATGTCAACTCCGAGACGATTGAATATTGAATTAGCTTCTTTTATGTAATCACCCAACAGTTTCATCTGACGCTTATGTTGATTATATGTCAATAACCCTTCATTATCAGCCTTTTCAAGTGCTTTGACCACAGGAGCATATTTTTCTTCTATTTCTTTCATCCTGTTTTCCGCCTCTTTGTCAGGCATATTTCCTTGGAAATATTCTTTTTTAAGATTTTTTGCCTCATTAAGCTTTGCAAATTCGCAGTCGAGCATTGCATCGTAGTCTTCCCCTTCAGCGATTGACGCAATTTGCTCTTCTGAATATTTTTTGGAGTTTCCACCTCTTTGAGATCTGGATTCTCTTGAATTATTTCGGTCGCGTCTTTCATTTCTTGAATCTCTGCGTTCAATACGGTCCCTATGTCTTTCCCGCGCATGTCTATTGCGATGACTACATCCAGAACAGCTCTCCGACATAAGCATAATCACCAATAATATCAGCCAACCGAAGAATTTATAACACATCTCTTTCATATTTACTCTCAATTAATTATCCTTGATTTTAATCTTAAGGCTTGTCGGCTTGTCTTTTCTACCCCATGTTCCCTTATATTGAAGACTTCCGTCTTCAGTTTTACCTACAGACTTTAGAATCCAATAGGATGTTTCGCTCTTATGTCCAAGTTTTATTATAATGTCGCCGTTGGAATCAAATGCGCCATTGATATCAAGTTTCACACCATTGTAGTCATTATGGTAACGCCCATATAAACGGCCATTTTTTAAACGCACTGCATCAATGCTTAAAGGATAACCTTCTATATCTCCTTCGCCTTTTACAAAATATTCCACGTCACCATTGACGATAGCTTGTTGCACTACATTAGACGTAGCCCAAGCATCACCGAATTTTTCCTCTGTGATATAGGATGGATAAACATTGTAAGCCTCTGAAGATGTATAGGCAGAGACTGAAGGGAGATATATTTTAGAGATTTCAGATTGGTCAGACGGCGCTTCAACAATTTCAGCTGCTGCAACTTCTATAGTATCAACAGGTTCTGTATCGAATACTACATCTTCAATTTCTTCAATATATTCAGGTTCCTCCTTTTCTATATATACTGTATCAACCTTTACTTGCATTGATTCCTGAGTGTCACTTCCACAAGAGCGGAAAAGCCAAATGCAAAGGCCTACCAACATAACTAAAAAAATGATAATAATCCAATTTGCACATCCACCATTACTATCAACATTTTGTGTATTAGTGCTTATTGGAGGAACCGTCTCATTTTGTGGTTTTCGTGTGTGTGCATGAGGTTTCTTGGGTATAGTCTTCCGTGGTGGTTGAGATGAGACTTTTTCTTCGCCTTTGGGGATTCCGAAATATAGCTCATTAGTTTCTGTCGGTTGTTGATGTTGAATTTCAGAAGTCGGCTGGAGACTGAGGTCCTGTTGTTCTTGGAGAGGCTTCTCTGGAGATTTTGGTCTATTGTTGACCCTTTGTGATTCTGATACAGTGGGAGGATTGATAGGATAAGAAACTGTGGATTCTTTTGAAGAAGTTGTTGATTCTACAATCGGGGTCACATAGGTATAGCTGTTCCCGTCCTTTTCTTGAATTTCTTCTTCAGGCGTAGGAATTGTTACCTTTGTTTCTTCTCCACAACGTCTACATTCTACCGATACCTCTTCTCCTGGAGTGTATTCCTTTTCATCGAATTCGATTTTGCTATGACAGTATGAACATTTAATTTTCATTGACCAAGTAATTTAGCAGTTACGACTTTCTCTTTTGACGCAGATTCAGTTTGCTTTAATTGAATATTTGCTTCTATATCTTCTTCCGAAGGAAGAATCACAACATTTAGACCACAGTAGACCATCTGTTTTAGTATTTCAACATCTTCGTTTTTTAAACGAATGCAGCCCTCTGTGGCACGTGTACCAATTGAATTTGGAGCATGAGTGCCGTGAATGCCAATACCTTTATGCGGATCGGTACACAACCTTATAAACCAAGGTCCGTAGGCCCCTGTAATTTCTCCGTTGCCGTCTCCAAAATCATGTTTCCAACCAGAACTGTCCTGTATATCCTGAATTCTGAATATACCTTCGGGGGTTCGGTTGTCTCCTTTTTCTTGTTTGTTCCCCATGTTTTTACCACAAGAAATTCCGAAGGTAGCCTTGGTCTCTCCGTCAAGTCCGATTACCTTCAAATTTAAATTTTGCTTGTCTATTATGATTAAAGCTGCTTTATCATATTCTTCAAGCTTTGTGGTATACCAGTGATGAAGAGCCATTGCACCAATGTAGGGTAGTATTACTACTACCCCACATATTATGAAGAAAAGCAGGTGCGATTGCCTTTTATTTTTAGTCATGGTATCAATCTGCAAAAATGGGAGTTATTTGTCCATAACTGTCTACAACATCTTTTAGTGTTCCCTCACTGGGAGCGTCCATCTCGCCTAAGAAATGAGGAGTCTCATCATCGTCAAAATAGAAATATACGAGTTTGCGATTCCCATTATTAATATTTTTGATGAGTAATGCCATATCCGTGAATTTTGAATTAGGATTAGTGAGGCGTTTGAATACCACTTCATTTGGCTTCTTATCACCATGGGGGAAGAATACTTGCCATTGATTGTCACTATTAGCTGCAAGTCCTACCTCACTCATGAGTTCGGGGGAAATTTTACCTACATATCCATGCTCTTTGTAATAATCTAAGAGAGCTCTACGCACCTTAGAAGTCGCCAGGATTTCTCTTGCATCATTATCACCAAATATGCTATTGAGCAAGTAGAAATCTTTTTTATCTACGAGATACGGAGCCGATGCATAACCTTTTGTGGCTTCGGAGCCATCGGGCTTTACATATTTCACCTCTGCCCATTCTCCGTCCATATTGTAGGTGATCAATTCACCGCCATAAGGCACAGATGTCAGTTTGTTGTAGTCGCTGCCTGACATCTTTGACGAGCGAAGATTAAGATTGACAATTGGATATGTACGTGGGGCTTCTCTGTCAATTTTCTCAGGAAGATAGATATTGTCATAATACCACCATCCTCCGGCTCCACAGACAAGAAGCAACAGCACTACAACTATAATCCATGCTTTTCCGCTTTTTTTTGGTTCTTCATATTGAATTGGTGGAGTATAGTTGGAAACAGGTTGATCTGACGTTCCTTCAGATACATCTTTAAAATTTGTAGTTTCATCTGAAACTGGTGCGTATGTTTCTTCTGTAGTAACAATTTCTTCTTTTAGTGGTGAAGGAGTGACTTTTTTTATTGCAGGAGGTTCTGTTACAACTGACTGTTTATCTTTTGGTTTTTCTTCACGTTCAGGAATTGTAACTTCTATTTCATTGCCACAACGATCACATTCTACCACAATTTTCTCACCCGGTTTGTAATCGTTTTCATTGACTTCCACATCGCGGCGACATACCTTACACTTGACTTTCATATATAGAATGCTTTATAGTTTGTATTTAAAAGACAAGAGACCGGCTTTTTGCGTTAAGCTACCGGCCTCCTGGTTATAATCATTAGAGAATTCTAATAGCAGTTGGCGTGGAAATCTTGGTCACTTTTGACAAGATATTTGATACCTTCTATTAGGCCTAAAATTCCTGGTATATAGGTCCAACAGAAAATTAGATATAATATGCCTTGCCCGGGTTTCCCAAGATAAAATTTGTGGGCTCCAACACCCCCAAGTAGAATTGCTAACAAGCCTGCTGTTGTCTTGTCTTTGCGAGGCTTGACTACTTCCTCGTCATAAACATTGTAGTTCTCGCTTCGTTGCTGAGTCATAAGATTCATTTCTCTTTCATGATCCATCTTTCGATGTTCGAGTTTTATTCGTTCAGCCTCTAAAGCAAGACGCGCTTTCTCCAGTTCTGTATTAGTTGGATCTGCTACAGGAGTTGCTTCCCTTTTCTGGGCTGGAGTCTGAGCTTTGGCAACAGCTATTTCGGTAGCACCTTTTACCGGTGCCTCTCCGGGCATCGTAAAACTTAATTCTTCTCCACATCTCCAACATTCTTCTATGTTGGTGGATCCCGGAGTATAGTCTGCGTCATCAAAATTATTGACCGCATTGCATTTTGGACAAGTAACGTTCATTTTCTCAATATCAACTATTAGTAAATCAGATTAATTCAACTATTGCTTTTGACTCGATCATCCAGCCATTTGGTGTCTTACGTACTGTGCCCGGTGTGATAGTGCGAACTCTTGAAAAATTTGGATTCTGATTTCCAGAAATGATGCATCCCGGGTCAAGAAAATCGGATGTAGATCTGGCTGCAACCATTGCACTTTCTCGTCCGTCGACAAATGAATATTTCCCACTGTTGCTTCCGTTATCCGTGATGACATACAATGATTGTCTTGACTGAGCCCGATTTGCGTTTGAAAATAATCCTCCTTTGGGGACACCACAATATAGTTTTACATCTTCTTGAGCTGTTTGATGCACCGGTGCAGAAGATGGCTGATGATATTGTTGTGTGGGTTGATCTTGAGTGGTATAGTTCTTTTGTTCGTGGATCGATTGAGAAGTGGCCTTAATCGATGAAGATAATCTTGAGATGTCAAGTTGATTTTGCTCAATCTTCTTGCGAGCTAAAGTCAGTTCCTGCTCAAGAAATTCGATACGTCCTTTAAGATCTGGAATAGTTTTTTTATTTCTTTCTCTAAGATTGTCTAACTTCGTTTGAAGTGTATTGACATTTTTCATATTAAGACCACCAAGTGCAATTCCACCAGCTCCCAGTAACAGAGCTATTATAGAAAGCCAGCTGATAGATTGTTTATCCTTTGCTTTGCTTCCTCTTTTATTCTCTTGCTTAGACTTATTTTGATTATCTTGAGCAATATTATCATTCTGCTCGAAATCGTCTTGTTGCTTTGCTGATTCTGCAGATTCCTGAGAAGCAGATATACCTTCTTCAGAAGAAGGCATATCTTCTGAAGGATTGGCATATGAATATGTGCCAAATAGAGATATGGCTACAATAAATGCCGTTGCTATACTTCTAATTCTTTTCATGTGCTAAGATGTTTTATGGTTGTTTGCTGAAGGATTGGCTAATCCTTCAGCAAACTTTGGTTAATCTTCTGGAATCATCGCATCTTTGATGAAACTCTTCACTACTTCAAAGAATGGAACATCTGGATACTCGCTGTCGCTGCTTTCACTTGAATTTTCTACCACATCGCTCAGAGCATATCCAATTGCTTTGCGCCATTTCCTTTCGGTCTTACATTTTTCAGTAAACATTCTCTCCATATCAGCCACAGCATCCTCATCAAAGTCGT
>CAZCZX010000164.1:0-6778 GCA_964503095.1 uncultured Sangeribacter sp. | reverse complement strand
AAAACCATATTGTTTCATTAAAATTGATTAAGGATGAAAGGATTGAAAATGTATGGGCGACAATGATGCGGGAGCATCTTGTGGCTAAGGAAAGATCTCCACTATCATTCACAACAATTAAAAATTCACAACAATCAAATATTTTTAGTATGAGAAAACTGTTTCTAATTTTGGTGACGCTGATGATGTGCAGCTGGAGCCTTTATGCCCAGAATGCAACTTATCACGGCTCCGTCATTGATGCGGAAACCAATGAACCGCTTATCGGAGCTACAATCCTGCCCATTGGAGGAGGACAAGGCACTTCAACCGACCTTGATGGCAATTTTACTGTTACCGTACCTCAATTTGTAACTGAGGCTCAATTCTCTTATGTTGGATTCAAGCCTGTCACAGCTCAGCTTTCCGATAACATGGTAGTGAAAATGAGTACCACTTCCACTGCCCTTGACGATTTGGTAGTGGTTGCATTCGGCACCACCACCAAGGAGGCATTCACAGGAGCTGCATCAGTAGTGAATGCTGACGATTTGAAGTCAAAGACTACTGCCAATGTTGCCGACGCGCTCGTTGGTTCAGTTCCTGGACTTCAGCTCCGCTCCACTTCAGGAGCTCCGGGTGCAGATAACGGAAAAATCAATATCCGCGGTATTTCTTCTGTATATACCTCAACTACGCCTCTTGTAATCGTAGACGGTGCTCCCTATCCGGAAAGCCTCAGCAACCTTTCTCAAGATGACATAGCCTCAATCTCAGTGCTTAAAGATGCGGCTTCTGCAGCGCTTTATGGTGCCCGTGGTGCTTCGGGCGTGATCATCATCACTACCAAACGAGGAAGCAACAAGGATGCAGAAATAAAAGTGAATGCAAGATGGGGCTCCAACTCAAGAGCCGTTCAGGACTACGACGTAATCACCGACCCGGGTCAATATTTCGAGGCATTCTATTCTCAGATATATAACTACAATTTCCTTAATCAGGGTATGAGCCCTGCAGCAGCCAATGCAGAATCCAACAAGACACTTCTCAACATGCTGAAGTATAATCCTTACACTCTTCCGGAGGGAGAAAGTCTCATTGGTACAGATGGCAAGTTGAATCCTAATGCCACACTTGGACGCTATTATCAGCTGAACGGAGAAAACCGCTATCTCATCCCTGATAATTTCAATGATATCGCCTATCAGAAAGGTTTCCGCCAGGAATACAATCTTAGTATCAATGGAGGAAATGACAAATCAAGCTTCTATGCAAGCCTTAGTTATCTTGGAGAGGAAGGTATCTTGAAGCCCTCTAATTATGATCGTGTCACAGCACAACTACGCACTGACTATCAGGTGAAGAAATGGCTGAAAGTAGGTGCTCGTGTTTCATATACCCACTCAAAGACGATTGGCAACTCAGACTTAGACAATGAGTCACTTGGAGCAGGCAACGTGCTTTATTTCACTTCTATGGCTGCACCTATCTTCCCAATGTATGTGCGCACCTATGATGAAGTAGATGGTCAGCCGGGCAAGCCATATATAGTTACAGATGCCAATGGCCTTCCAGCATATGATTTTGGTATCAGTACATATGTGAATGGTCAGCGTCCTTTCTCTGCGCCAGGCAATGCAATCGGCGCCCAGGCGCTTGACAAGGCTGAGACAGTGCGCAACGCCTTGAATGCTACCCTTACAGCCACATTTGATTTTACCGACTATCTCAAACTTGACATCTTGAGCAATGTCAACTGGGGCCTGAACGAGTACACTTACTATGGCAGTGTGTATAACACTCTAAATACTACAGTTAACGGCAAACTTACAAAGTCAAATACAAATGCTGTAAGAACCAACAATTCGCAGACATTGACATTCTACAAGTATTTTGGCGACCACTATCTCAACGTGCTTGCAGGCCATGAATATTATCGTCTGGACAACAATTTGCTCCAAGGCTATGCAGAGGGTGGTTTCACTCCTGATATTCTCGAACTCTTTGCATTCTCCAACCATAACTTCCTTGCAAATACATCTTATAAAACTCAGTATAATGTAGAGGGTTGGTTTGGCAGCGCACAGTATAATTTCAAGGAGAGATATTATGCATCTGCATCTTATCGTCGCGATGCATCCTCACGCTTTGCTAAAAATCACCGTTGGGGTGACTTCTGGAGTGTTGGTGCCGCTTGGATGATCACCAAAGAAAGATTTATGGAAAACACCCAGAACTGGCTTGACTATTTGAAACTGAAATTCAGTATCGGTCAGCAGGGTAACGATGGAATTGGCAACTTCCGTTACACTGACACATATCAGTTAGTGCCGAGCACATCGACGAATATGTCGCCATCATGGGTAGGCATGGGCAACGAGGATATCACTTGGGAAACCGCGACGAACTTGAATGTTGGTGTTGAATTCGGATTTTTGAAGAACCGTATCTTTGGTAATGTAGACTTCTACAACAAGAATACAAGCAATCTACTTTTCTGGATGTCAATTCCAGAGTCTATGGGTATCCGTGGCTACTGGGGCAATATGGGCACCATCCGCAACCGTGGTGTGGAAATCTCACTTACGGGCGTACCTATCCAGACAAGAGATTTCGAGTGGTCGATTTCGGCTAATATCTCCACCAACAAGACAAAGATACTTTCACTTCCTGAATCAAAGACCAAAAATGATGGTGGCTTCTATGAGGATTACCACTGGTTTGAAGTGGGAGGAGAAATGTATAACTACATGACTTATGCATATGCAGGAGTCAACGGTCAGGGTGAGGCTCTCTATTACTATGATCCAAATCTGATTCAGGAAAGTGGCGCCATGACCACATCCAAGCCTGGCACTATTAAATCAATGGATTATGTGACTACAGAGACAACCCAAGCATCGCGCTATGCAGTAGGGAGCATCTTGCCAAAGGCATATGGAGGAATCAGCACCACAGCACGCCTCAAATGGTTTGACTTCACTCTGAACTTCGACTATCAGATAGGAGGCAAGGTAATGGATCTCCGTTATGCATCCTTGATGGCACCGAATGATGATCTGAATTCGACAGCCGCAACCAATATCCATAAGGATTACATTAAAGAGTGGAGTCCTAACAATACCGGCTCCAACCTGCCACGTTGGCAACTCGGCGACTCCATGGGCTATAAGGCATCCGATCAATTCCTCACAAATGCCGGATATTTTAATTTCCAGTCGTTTGTAGTAGGCTTCACAGTGCCTAAATTCTGTAAGGAAATATCAAAGCTGCGCATCTATTGCTCAGGAGAAAACCTCTGCTTCTGGTCGGCTCGCAAGGGACTTGACCCACGCTATTCATTCGATGGAAACACATCACTTGGAGCTTATTCTCCGATGCGCAATGTTTCCGGTGGCGTAGAGATCACTTTCTAATGATTATCAATCCCCAATCATTAAAATAGAATAAATATGAATAAGATATCATTATATATGACCGGCGTGGCGCTGACCCTTATCCCCACTTCCTGCATTCAGGAGTTCTCGGCTCAGCAGAACGGCTACGTCACTAAAGACCAGACCTATAATGCGCCAGGCTCATATGAGAGTTTCGTTTCGGGTATAATTGACAACAACAACGGTCAGTTTACTGCTTCTTATAAATATGCCAATGACTTTGGCTACTCATCCTTCTATCTCCAGAGAGACGTCATGGGCAATGATATAGTGCCATTCGGAGGAAGCCATAACTGGTTTATGAGTTGGTATGAAGGGGATTCATCACTGGGTCCGACATATCTGAATGCACAGTATCCGTGGACTTTCTATTATTCGCAGATCAGTGCTTGCAATACAGTGCTTCGCATGGCAGGAGAGGATCCGGAGGAATCAATGAAGGCTGGAGCCGGCATAGCATTGGCGATGCGCTCTCTGTATTATTTGGACATTGCACAGATGTTTGCTCCGCAGACCTACGGAATCAATAAGGAAGCGCTTACAGTTCCTATTGTAACTGAAAAAACGGAAAAGGAAGAGGCAGCAGACAATCCTCGCGCCACTAATGAAGCGATGTATAAGTTCATTATCGAGAGTCTTGATCAGGCAGAGGAGTATCTTGCGGATTTCACCCGTGAAGACAAATACACCCCGGATCTTTCCGTGGTATATGGTCTGAAGGCACGTGCCTATCTCATCATGTGTGACTGGGCTAATGCTGAGAAATATGCAAAGTTGGCAGCAGAAGGATATGATGTGCTCACTGCAGCACAGTATACCGACCGCAACCATGGATTTAACGATGCCGACTTTGGCAATTCTTGGATGTTGGCAATCAACGTAAAGCCAACCGACCCTTGCCAGACATATAATGACGGCGACAACAGCTGGGGCACATGGATGATCTGTGAATTCCCATCTGATGATTCCGGCCTGGGCTACTATAACACTTATGGCGCCTCCATGATCATGGACCGTCACCTTTACGAAACAGTTCCGGCGACAGACTGCCGCAAGCAATGCTTCCTCGATTTTGCCATTGATGAAATGACAGATGAAAATGATGTATTGGATGCTCTTGCTGAATATTCAGATGTTCCTGAATATCTCTTCGGAACAGGTCTTGCCAATGAGCAATTCGGAGGACTTTCATTGAAGTTCCGCTCCAAGGACGGCAACCATTCAGATCCTCAATACACCGGATGGTGTGTAGATATTCCGATGATGCGAGTAGAGGAAATGAAGCTTATCGAAGCAGAGGCAGCCGGTATGCAAGATGAAGGAAGAGGAAAGACTCTTCTGGAGGCTTTTGCAAAAACCCGCGATCCACAGTATGTATATGGCACTCACAATGAGGCATACTACAATACGACTACTCCTGCATTCCAGAATGAAATCTGGTGGCAGCGTCGTATAGAATTCTGGGGTGAGGGATTGGCTACATTCGATATCAAGCGTCTTAACAAGGGCATTATCCGCAACTATCCGAACTCCAACCATATCAATGGCTATCGCTGGAATATGCAGCAGTATCCCAACTGGATGAACCTCTGTATAGTGCAGACAGAATCAAACTATAACATAGGTCTTGTCAACAATCCGGCGCCGCAGCCTCCAAAAGGTGGCAATTCACCTGAATATAATTGGTAAGTAGCTCACAAAAATAAAATTGAAATTAGATGAAAACAATAAAATATCTTCTGATGCTCGCTGCCGCACCGATGCTATGGGCATGTAGTGCAGATCAAGGATCTGAACCGGGGTCGGATTCCAATCCGGCAGTCACAGTATACTGTTACGAACCAACCACACCGGATCTAAATCCTGATAATGATGCGATCGTAAGGTTTGTGACAAACAATAAGGCAACCTCTGTAAAATATCTTGTGCTTCCTACTGAAGCTGTGACCGCCCTTGTCAATAACGGTGGCGACAAGGCACTGCTTGACAAAGTGGAGGCAGAGGGAATAAAAATCGACAGTCTGGGAGCCAATAGTTATGCTGACGTGACCATTAAAGGGCTTCACGGAGACTATACGATAGCCTCGGTGGCCAACGGCACCTCTCTGGGCAATAAAGTGACATTCTTTGGTCTTGACTGGAATTTAGTGAAGGAAGGAACATTCTATTATGGTGCAATTGGCAGTAATATTGCACCGGCTGCTCAAGTGGAGGCAGCACTTGAAGTGTGTACAACCGACCCTACACTCTACCACATCAAGGATGCATTCGGAGAGGGCACGGCTCTTAGAATGTATATGCTCGATACAGTGGGCTATGATGATGATGGGGCGTATACAATGTTCCGCGTATATCCCAAAGTCACTCCATTTACTTATGGTAACTATGGCTGGGTGTCAGTGAGAGACGTGGCATCTTGGCAGAATAATACTGCTTATGCCACAGATCCGGATTATTGCTGCGGCATGTATGAAGATGGCAATACATTCTTCTGTCTGCAATGGTATGTGTCAGCGGGCAGTCTGGGCTTAGCTTACAGTTTCTTCGTGCCTAACGACTGATCCTTGTAATTAATATCCTAAGAGAGGGGCGATTTCAGTGGAATCGCCTCTTTTTGTTGTAATAATTGGAAGGAAGTGAATACAAAACGAGTACTCCGAGAGGTAATTTTAGGGGGTTGAAAGAAAAATATTGTTGATAAGTTGCGTAATCGGCAAAAAATGATTAATTTTGCAGCGCAAAAGAAACGCATTATAAGAGATGTGTGATTTAAAGCAATTCAAAATAGCCCTTCCGGCTCTTGGCGAAGGCCATCATGAGTATGAGATGAAGGTAGACGGCGACTTCTTTGCGTCTCGCGGTAACGATGACGTGAAAGAGGCCGATGTCACTGCATATGTCGATGTCGATGTCCGCCACGGAGCCTATAAAGTAGGCATCACTTGTCAAGGCTGGATAGAGATACCGTGTGACCGTTGTCTTGATCCGATGCGTCTTGATGTGGATGAAGATTATGATGTCACAGTGCGTTATGGTGAGGACTATGATGAGACTGACGATACGATCACGATCCCGGAGAGTGAAGATGAATTCGATCTTTCACCCCTTATTGCGGATACAATTTTGCTGAGCATCCCGTTGCGGCATGTGCATCCCGAAGGGGAATGTAATCCGGAGATGGAGGCAATAATGAGCAAACATACATCTGAAGGCATTGAGCCGGAAGATGATGACATATAAAAGAATAATTAATAACCAATGGCAGTCATGATTCTTTCCCATTCAGGAAGGGAAAAATGGCTGTCTGATAAACTTTGAATAAAAATGGCACATCCTAAACGTAGACAATCGCACACCCGCAC
>CAZCZX010000163.1:4710-6780 GCA_964503095.1 uncultured Sangeribacter sp. | reverse complement strand
CTTATACCAGACAACAAAACAACCCAAAATATGAGACATCTGACTTTTTCACTCTTGTTAGGCATTGCAAGCTCTGCATTTGCCCAGACTCCAGAGACAACATCTCTTTTGCCTCCAACAGCAGAATTTGATTCCGCAGTCGATAATGCGCAGTCTATGCTTAATGAAAACATTGAATTGGCTGATTCTTTGGCGTCCGATTCTATAGTTTTTGCACCGGTAGTGATCAGAGATCTTGATGAGATCCTTGCAGCTTTGCCTGATACTATGCCCGAGCGTCCTTATAATCCTAATGTAGGACCCTGGATATTTTCCGGTTACAGATCTCTGAAACATAGATCTTTCAATGACATTGCCGAGAACCCGAATTTGCAAAATCTAAACTTTCAATCCTCTTGGGAGAGCAAGCCATATCGCCCGGGATGGCTTCACGATGCTTTGACTCTATCCAGAATTAGTCAAGATTATATGTACTACTCAATGGTGTATACTCCTCATTCTGTAGATTACACTTATTGGGATCTTCCCGTTCCTCCTCGCTTGCCAGAAGATGATCTCTCTCTCGGCACATATATCAAAAACCTGAACCTTCCTGAAGTGACAATTGCTGATGCTCTCCTTCCCGAATTTGAGCAAAAGAAAAAGCATTGGCTTCATAAGTTCAATACCGGTCTCCAGTTCTCTCAGGCATATGTCTCGAAAAACTGGTACCAGGGTGGCAACAATTATCTCGCTTTGCTCTACAATTTCTATTGGGATGTCCAACTTAATCCGACCTACCATCCTGACCAGATTTTCCAAAGCACAGTCAACTATAAGCTTGGCATCAATTCAATCGAGCAGAACGCTGTAGGAAGGAAATACTCAATTTCTGAAGACAATTTCCAATATAATGTAAAATACGGTTTCAAGGCCTTCAAGAAGTGGTTCTATACTATTACAGGGCAGTTTAAGACCCAGTTCTTCAACAACTACAAGACAAATACCGACATCCGTTCGGCTTCTTTCCTTTCGCCTGCGGACCTCAACGTCGGTATCGGTATGACCTATAGCTATGCAAATCCCAAAAAGACTTTCAACCTCACAGCTTCAATTGCTCCGCTTTCTTACAATCTGAAGGTCTGCATAGATCCGAATATCGATCATACTCAATTTAATATTGATCAGAATAAAAAGACTCATAGCGAATTCGGTTCGAGCGGTGAGGCAAACATGACCTGGCAGGTGACTTCAAACATATCGATGCGCACCCGCGTATTTGCCTTCACCGACTATTCCTATTTCCAAGGCAATGTTGAGACTACATGGGATTTCGCTATCAACAAATTCCTCAGCACTCAAATCTATGCCAATCTGCGCTATGACTCAAGTTCCGATTTCAACTTGAGCAAATGGCACCACTGGATGCTTAAGGAAATCCTAAGTTTCGGCCTTTCTTATACATTCTCTACCAAGTAATGTCGGCAATTAAAAATATACTTATGTCGGTACTGATATCTTTCATATCAGTGCCGACTTTTGCTTTCTTCCCAACAAAAAATGACATAAAGGAGTGGTGTGACTCAAATATATTATCTCCAGTGGAAGGGATATGGGAGTATCCGGAAGATGGCGCACAGGTATTGATTCAGGCTGATCCTACCTATCCAGGCACTTACACGTTGACAATCATCTCTACTCCTGATTGCCGGTTGGAGTATGGCGATGTCATTGGAAGGCTTCATCCTACAGTAGACTCAAAGCAATTTAGACTTGAGCAGTTCACTCATAAGGATAAATTCACCCTAACAAAGGCGGAGCAATGTGCTGCGACTCTCTCTGCAGACGGTGAATCCCTACGTGTAAAATCTCCAAAGCTAAAATTCAAAATCAATCTTAACACCCTTCTCCCAAGATTCTGGAGAGTTGTAAGAGTCTCATACGATGATCCCACAGAAAAACTTCCGGCAGGACTAATAAAGGTCTATCCCGGATATGACCACAACGGCTCCCTTCGTCGCAAACCAAGAATACTATGACCCCTCCCCAACATGGAAAGCAGGCTTTCCAGCCTGCGCCCCGCCAAGTCAA
>CAZCZX010000163.1:0-4610 GCA_964503095.1 uncultured Sangeribacter sp. | reverse complement strand
CAAGACTCCATAATCTCAATATCGACAGATTCCCTAATATTCGTAGAAAAAATACATCCCAACATCCACTTCTACGGTTTCGACAAGACTGTTACCAGCAATCTTGAAAGTTTCTTCATTTCAAATGGTCTGGACAAGACCGTAAAAGCAATCGAAATTGAGATTACATATTCCGACATGAAAGGGCGCCAACTCCACAAAAGAACGGTGAGCATCGACTGCTCAATTCCACCCGGAGAGACAATGCGCACCGACATAAAATCCTGGGACACCCAAAAATCCTTCTACTACCACAAATCCGCAAAACCCAAACGCCAAGCCACCCCCTTCACCGCCAAAATCACCCTCCTCTCCATCACTCTCCATAATGCGTTATAAATTTTCTTATTTATAATACTATTAGCCCGTCTGCAATATACCATAAATAAAAAATTTAGCCCACTAAAAAAAAGTAGTTAAAATTTGTATATTAATTACAAATTTCTTATTTTTGCATTATAAATCATTCTTCAAATACAACTTCAAAATTAACCCTTGGCAATCTAAATAAATATGGACTATACATCTAAGACAAATTTGGCCGAGAGTTATTCTAAACTCTCGGCAATTGGGGAATTCAGCACGTTGTTATTAATCGCAAATAGATGCTTCACAAAACCTGGAGACTCCCTTTTAATTAATCTCCTATTTTTTGAATCAATTCTACTTTATATCATATATTGGATAATTTCATACAAGAAGGATAATGATTTCTATAATTATTATTTTCAAGTTTTTCTAAGAAACAACGAATCAAAACTTACTCTTGGGATTTATATAATATTATTTCTTATGAGTTTCTTTCTTCCGGACTCCTTATGGACACCTTTTCAATACACAATAGTATTAAGCGCCATACCGGTACTCCTATATAGAACACTCCTAAAAAAATAATATCCCCAACCAAATACAGCAAGCGAAGGGCTTTGCAGCCCTTCGCCGTATGTACAAGTTCAAGTAGAGAAGTAATCTGGAATTTTACCCCTGACCTACTTACAAGTCATAATCTTAAGCACAAGTTTATCTGTGGCTTGCATAGAGTCCCTGCCGATGCTTGTCAGATTGTGAATGGTCTCATCCACATCATCGGAAATGATTCCCTCCGCCGATGTGACAGCAAAACCTTGCATCGCAAGCATTGCTGACATCATTGCAGTGCTCACACCACTCGATATCTTCATTGAGCAAGAGGGTTTCGCACCATCGCAAATCATTCCTGTAAGATTGGCCACCATGTTCTTTACAGCATCACACACCTGCTCATAGCCTCCTCCCATCAGATAGACAAGCCCACTCGTAGCTCCAGTAGAAGCCACAACACATCCACAAAGTGCAGACAATCTACCAAGCGATTGCTTGATATAAATCGAAGTCAGATGGCTCAACACCAATGCCCTGGTCAACTGCTCCTCCGATGCATTAATATCCATGGCATACGACACAACCGGCATCGTAGCAGTAATACCTTGATTTCCAGAACCACTATTGCTCATCACAGGCACCATCGCACCACCCATTCGCGCATCGCATGCAGCTGACGTCAACGTAATGGCATGCGCCACAGGAGTATCACCGAAAAACCGCTCCCCGAAATGGAGCACAGTAGACCCAAGACAATGACCATACTCCCCTTTCAAAGCAAATTGAGCCGCTGCCAGATTAAGTTTTTTAGCTTCGAGTATAAATGAAATCTCCTCAAGAGGTGCTGTAATGGCAAAATCATACACCATCCGCATATTCAACTCAGGATCTTTTTCTGCTGCTGCATCATCTCCACTACCACGCGCCGCCTTCTCAAACAAGACATCGCCATCTTTAGCCACGAGTATAAAATTAGTATGAGCCCCGGATATTACAACTCTCGCCTCATTACCCTCTCCATAGGCTCTGACATCTATATGAAGATTGGAAGGAGCATTCTCGTCGAGAGAAATCTTGATTCTATCCTCGGATATGAATTGCCGTCCTTTTTCCACCGCTTCCGGCGTCACATCCTGAAGCACCTCCAACTGATATTCTGATTTGCCAACAAGGGCTCCAAGCGCAACAGCAATCGGCAGTCCAATCATACCGGTGCCGGGAATTCCGACACCCATCGCATTCTTTATAATATTTCCACTTAAATATAAATCAATCCTCTCGGGCAAACAGCCAAGTGTCTCCGTGGCCTTTGCCACACATAAAGCTACGGCTACCGGCTCGGTACATCCTACAGCCGGAACAACCTCTCTCTTGATCAACCTTATTATCTGTTGACGAAGATTCTTCTCCATTTTCACTGATGTTAGAATGATAGTAATGATAGTATTAAATTGAATCCTCAAAAGGCAACGTATCCCTATGCGCCATCTCTATCCGCTTATTGCGCCAACATTTGCGGCACACCGCAATGTAGCGGTCGTTGCCACCTATTTCCACCTGCTCTCCCTCAGTGATGATCGACCCGCTGCCATCAATTCGAGCATTTACGATTGTTTTCCTGCCACAACTGCATGTTGACTTCACTTCTTCTATTGAATCCGCTATCTCAAACAAGCGACGAGACCCCTCAAACAATTGAGTGCGGAAATCGGTACGCAGACCATAGCAAACTACATTGCATCCGTAGTCATCTACAACTCTTGCAAGCTGGTCTACCTGTTCCGCAGAAAGGAACTGAGCCTCATCCACAAGCAGCCAGTCAGGCACACTCAGAGTTTTTTCAAACGTATCCTTCACCATATCGTAAAGGTCAGTCTCCGGATAAATCCACAAGCATTCCCTCTCTATTCCGATGCGTGAGCGTATCACATTCTTCTTCTCTCTTGTGTCTACAACTGGTTTGAGACACATATATGCCATTCCGCGTTCTTCAAAATTATACGCGGTCGTAAGCAACATGGCTGTCTTAGCCGACCCCATGGTGCCATAACGAAAATATAGTTTTCCAATTCGGTTCATAACGCAAATTTACAACCGAATCACAAAATATGCAAGTCAATCATCATATTTTTCATTCGATAAGGCTTTTTTTTGAAAAATTAGAATTAACTTTGCAGTCGCAAATAAACGATCACCGATGAATACATACCATTCCTCAAAACCATTTCTTCTTGAATCTGGAGAATTTCTGCCGGAAATAGACATTGCATACCATACTTTTGGAACTCTCAATGAGAAAAAAGACAATGTAGTGTGGGTTTGCCACGCACTTACTGCCAATAGTGATGTTACAGACTGGTGGCCTCACACAGTTGAAGAAGGATGCTTTTTAGACCCTAATAAATGGTTTGTAGTTTGCGCTAACATACTCGGCTCTTGCTATGGCTCCACCGGGCCAATGTCTATAAATCCCGCTACCAACGAACCTTATTATACAGATTTTCCCAAACTCACCATAAGGGATATGGTAAAAGCACACATCCTACTCGCCGACCATCTTAGGATTGGAAGAATTAATACACTCGTCGGTTGTTCTGTAGGCGGTTTTCAAGCAATTGAATGGGCAGCTATGCAACCGGATCGCTTCGACAAGCTAATATTCCTTGCCACTTCTCCCAAAGCCTCTCCATGGAGCATAGCCTTAGACGAAACCCAGCGCATGGCAATTCTCAGCGATCAGACTTACGGTGAAAGACGTCCGGATGCAGGCAGAAAGGGACTTGCAGCAGCACGAGCCATAGGTCTCATTTCCTATCGTGGTCCATGGGGATACAACGCAACTCAGCAAGACCCTCCATGTGATACAATCCCAACCACTCACCGTGCCTGCACTTATCAGCAATATCAGGGAGAGAAACTTTGCAGGAGATTTGATGCTTATTCATATATGGCTATATTGGACGCATTTGACACTCACGACATCGGAAGAGGACGCGGAGGAGTCGAAAAAGTACTCTCCTCAATCAAAGCCCCAACCATTGTAATAGGACTCACTACTGATATCATTTTCACCCCGGAGGAAATGAAAGAACTTGCCAAGCAACTTCCAAATGCCCAATATTTCGAAATCCAATCCGAATTCGGGCATGATGGATTCCTCGTAGAGCATCAGCAACTCAACGACATCTTGACAAAAAATTAACACAGAAAATTTTGTCACGTCATAATATTTTTGTAATTTTGCACTGCATTTCGCGCCAAGGCTCTTAAAGATGGAGAATAAAGTTGCTCCACGCCCAACGCAACAACCAATAATACAATAAATTAAAATGTACGCAATCGTAGAAATCAAAGGTCAGCAGTTCAAAGCCGAAGAAGGCAAGTATCTGTATGTGCACCACCTCGGCGATGAAGTTAAAGAAGGCGAAACAGTGGTTTTCGACAAAGTTCTTCTTCTTGACGCCGACGGCGACGTTACTGTCGGTGCTCCTGCCGTAGAAGGAGCAAAAGTAACTTGCGAAGTCCTGCTCCCCCTCGTTAAGGGTGACAAAGTTCTTGTTTTCAAGAAAAAACGTCGCAAAGGTTATCGCAGACTCAATGGCCATCGCCAACAGTTCTCTAAAGTTTTAGTTAAGAATATCGAAAAATAATAAGAAGATATGGCACATAAAAAAGGTGTCGGTAGTTCTAAGAACGGCCGCGAATCACAT
>CAZCZX010000162.1:0-6821 GCA_964503095.1 uncultured Sangeribacter sp. | reverse complement strand
AATCGCTCCAATCCAGCGACCCCAGGGGCTCTCAAATTTATGAGATGGGCTCTTAGTCAACAGAGAGGATATACCCTTTCTTTTTAATTGAGGTAATTGAAACTGAAGGATCTGCTAATAGTTTTCTTATATATGTTATTTGTACGTTTAGAGCAAGTGAGTTGGCGTAGCTACTGTCTCCCCATACTGCATTGAGGATTGTATCTCTATCCACCACCTTGCCTATGTTCTGCGCAAGGATGGATAGGATTTCTGTCTGTCGAACTGAAAGGGAGTTGGTCTCTCCATTGAAAGTCAACGATGCAAGATTAGGTCGGAAAAATGTTTTGCCCAATTGATACTCCACATCTTGAGATGTGATCTCACTTTCAAACCTCTCATTAATCTTAGCTATTAATTCTTCTGGATAAAATGGCTTGGGGATATAGTCGTTTCCTTTTAGTTTGAAGCCATATAGCCGATCAACTTTATCGGTTCGGTCGGTTAGAAAAAAGATAATTACCCGTCGGTCTGTCTTACGAATAGTCTGTGCCAAATGAAATCCATTCATTTCTGGCATGTTTATGTCAAGAAGAACCAAATCGGGATGTATATCTTTGTATAATTCAAGTCCAACTTTCCCATTTGGCGCGTATGTCACTTCATACCCTTCCTCTTCGATGAAGCGTTTTAGTAGCATAGAGTTTTTGATATCGTCGTCGACTAAAAGAATCTTTTTCATTGTGGCAGTTTTATGGTGAATGTTGAGCCTATATTCTCTGTGCTTTCAACCGAAATCTCTCCTCCATGAGCGTCAACAAGAAGTTTTACGTATGCCAATCCAAGTCCCATGCCCGGAATATCGGTTGAAGATGCTTTTCCTCTATAGAATCGATCGAATATCTTATGCTGTTCTGTGTCGGATATTCCATATCCATTGTCTGCTATTTTTATGAATATTCCTTCTGCAGATATCTCTGAGCTTATTTTGACAGTAATTTCATAACCTGAATATTTGATTGCATTCTCAATCAAATTGGTGATAATATTGGTAAGATGAGTGTGATCGGCTGAAATCTCAATATCTTTTGGTATGTCATTTTCTAATATGACGTGCTTGTTGCTTGGAATTGTAATTGATTTAAACACATTATTCACTAAATTGGCGAGATTGAAAGATGTTATTAAGAGTGGTATCTGCTCCACATTATTGAATGTTATGTCTCGCAGTTTGGAGAAATATGCAGATAGGTTATCAAGTGCAATTCGTGTCTCGCATGTCAGATCATGCCGAAAGTGTGCATCAGCCATCATTTTATCGTTATCAATTCCTGACACACTCATTTTCAAAGTGGTAATAGGGCGCTTTAGTTCATGAATCATTGTCGTTATGAATGAATTGCGCATCTTGTCAAGGCGTGTAAGTTTTACGATGGTTTTAATTTGCCATACAAGACAAAGAATCAGGAATAAAGAAAGAATAGATGCTAATAATAGAGTCCATCCCATTTCCTTTACTATTTCTGATACAGGTATTTGGCAATCAACCACCACGACTTTGTGTTCAAGTTCTGAGTAAAAAGATTGAATTTTCAATCGTGGATGAAGCAGTGATGTATGCCGTATTGAAATTGGTTTCCACGACACACTGTCTGCCACTATAAGTGATAAATCAGCATATATGTTTTCTTTTTTCAATATGGAATCAATTCCTTCAACTGTGAATGGAGACTGCACTTCAAGTTCAAAATTATGCATAGCACTCCAGGCGTCACCGTCAGAAGGAGCACTTGTAACATCTAAAGAGGCTATTTTTTGATCCGCTTTTTCTAAGCTATCCATTACAATCTTTTCAAGTTTTGCCATTTCCTCAGGAGTAAGTTTCCGCTTTTCTTTTATACCCAAGAAATCGCTACCTCGAAAGACTCTTGTAGTGACAGTGACTTTACGTCTTTGTTTTCCCAAAGAGTCCATATCGTGGTTCATATTGAAAGTTGACATTACTCTTATTGTATCGCTTTGGAGTGATGAACTTTTAGACCTTACTTTGTCATATTCAATCAATGCGTTGGCGATAGCAATCTCTGTCCTGTCTACGTAATCCTTAAGGGAGTACTCATAGCGAGTATAAAGCCAGTATACCTGCATCCCGAGGAAAGCAAGAATGGCTGCTATGGAGAGAATATAAAGTGTCTTCATTTTGTTTTCCATAGCACAAAATTAATCAATATATGGCGATCCTCCACCTAAATCAATCAATATTTTCCCACCAGTAATAATTTAGTAATAATTCCATAATGTTTGAGTAATGATTATTTTCGACTTGAAGGGCTTGGTGATTGTAATTTTGCAAATAACTTCAAAAACAAAAAGTATGAGAAAAATTGCAATCATTATTGTGGCCATCATTTTCATTACTATGGCTATCTCTGGAAAAGTAAGTAGAAGGACTTTGACCATTTTTCTTGGTGAAGTGCCGGAAACTGAAACCATTGCTCCTGAGACAATGGAGTTCGTATACAATTATTCTTGCTGTATTGACACAACAGCTCAGTTGGAGGATAATTTCATATCTGACCAAATGCTGTTGCAAATAGGACCAGACAATTTGTCAAAGTTTTCTAGTTATAAGAATCTAACAGTCGATTCCCTTCTTATGAGTCTAACTTCTGAACAAGTGGGTGAAGCTGCTATGGATGGCAAACTCTCAAATGGCGAATTTATGACAATCTTCAAGAATTATCCCGAAGGTAAACTGACCCATACAGAGAAGATTTGTATGGATTGGTTTAGATATCAAGAAGATATGCCGGAACTTGAATGGGAACTGACCGACAGTGTTATAAATGTCCTTGGATATGAATGCCATGCAGCTGTGTGCAACTTTCGCGGACGAGAGTGGACTGCTTTCTATTCGGAGGAAATTCCACTGATGGATGGACCGTGGAAATTGCATGGACTTCCGGGACTAATTATGAAGGCCTACGACAAAGATGGTCATTATGTATTTGAGTGCATAGGAATAAAATCCTCAGCCACTCGTCCGATTACTATTAATAAAGTGCCTTACAACACGACAAATCGCCTAAAATATTATGATGCCAAGCATCGTTATGACATAAATCCGTATGCATATTTTGAGGCAGGTGGTCATGGGCATATTAATGTGACTGACGAATCGGGAAATCCTTCTCTCGACGCATTCGATCCTATAGAATTATCATATGATTACATTGAATGTGACTGGAGGAAATGAAAAAGTTGTTTATATATTTTTTTATCTTATTAGCAGGGCTGCTGTCTGAAAAGGCAGTGGCCCAAGAAAAGGTTTCGGGTATTCTTTTTGATGGAGAAACCCATGAGCCGATAGCCGGAGTAGTGGTGCAATCACTCAATAAGCAAGGGAAATCCATAGCATTTGCCTCTTCTGATTCAAAAGGAACATTTTCTCTTAAAATATCTGACGCCACCGATTCTATTTCATTCCGCTGTTTGGGCTATGAACCCTTGAAATTGCCAATAGGCTATGCTTTCACTAATGGGGTAAAACTGTGGCAGAAAGCCACCCAGTTGAAAGATGTAATAGTGCGTGCACCTGACATTTATGCAAAGGGAGATACTCTTGTGTTCAATGTAGCCCGCTATGCCAGTGCTTCGGATAATGCTATTATTGATGTGATCAAGCGATTGCCCGGAATCAAAGTGGAAGATGATGGAACAATCAAGTATCAAGGGAAACCCATAAATAAATTCTATATTGACGGGGATGATATATTAGGAGGTCAGTACGGACTCGCTACCAACAATATCTCACATAAAGACGTAAAGTCGGTAGAGGTAATGGAAAATCATCAACCTGTCAAGGCTCTTGAAGGTATAGATTTTCCAGAAGAAGCCGGAATCAATATCAAGATGAATGAAGGTGCCAAGGGCAAATGGGTAGGTGTGGCTAAGGCTTCTACAGGAGTGCAACCGTGGCTCTACGATGGGTCACTTTATTCAATGCGCCTTGCTTCTAAAGTCCAAAATATACTGACATTGAGAGCAGGAAATACCGGTTGGAATCCAAGTGAACAAATTTTGGAGCATGATTTTAATGATATGTCTTTCACTGGATATTCAGAGTCTTTATGGCGTGAATATATTGCAGCTGATAAAGTTAATGCTCCACTCAATGAGAAGCGAACCCGCGACAATCTGTCTTGGCTCGCCAATACTATCACTGCTTGGAAACGGGGCGACACATCAATGCGATTAAAACTGAATTATGTCGGCGAAAGATTGGATTATAAATCAGGACTTCATACCGACTATTTCAGTCAGTCAATCCCAGAATTCTTTCAAAACAGCAGTTTGAGCACGAAAAGTCATGATATTTCGGCTCAATTCAATGCTCAAGTTAATAAGAAGGGCTATTTCCTGAAGGAAAAACTCTCTATAGAAGGCATTTGGGAAAATTCAGTATCTTCCATCTCTGGATCTTTTGATCTTGACCAGCGTGTAAGACGCAGTAAAACTTTTGTCAACAACGACTTAAAACTCGTAAAACGCAACGATAAAAAACTTTTTGAACTTACATCCCGCAATTCATTTTATTATCGTCCAGACCGACTTATTGTATGCGGAGAGGAAGATGCAACGCAAACCATCGGTACAACAGATTTCCGAAGCACAACAGAATCGCGCTGGGGTAAGTTTGGAAGATTCTGGAAGTTCTATCTTAATGGTGGAATTGATCTGAATTATCATAGGATGGATTTGTCCTTGAGCGGATTAGAACCTTTTGATAATGACGATGAAATAAAGTCTTTCCTAATGAATGTATATGCTACTCCACAACTTGATTTCGAGCGTCGTGGATGGCTATTGTCTATGAAAATTCCTGTGAAATGGTTGCTCCAAAGTGTAAATGGGCATCATGACTTTATTAATATTTTGCCAAGGTTTTACGTGCGAAAGCATATGACAGCGAAGAGTGAGATTTCGGCTTCATTGTCATATAAGCTCGATTCTCCGGAGGAATCTATGTATGTTACGGTTCCGGTTCTTTCCGATTATCGAAATCTTTTCATCGCTAATGATGTTGATCGGTATTCTCATAATGTTACGTCTGCTTTGAGCTACAAATATCGCAATCCATTGTCTTCATTCTTTGTCAATGCATCTTTGACATATAATTATAGGCGCAGCCAGATAATGTCCAATCAGTTGTTTATCGATGATTTTATTGTTACTACATACGCCGATAAACTCTCTTCCGCCAATTCATGGTATCTTACTGGAGGTATAAGTAAAGGATTGGGACATAGCCGTATGGTGGTTGGATGCGATATTAGTGGCTCAACGAGTTCCGCTTCCTCAATGCGTGATAATGTATTGGAGAACTTTAGACAGCAGACCATAAACGTAAAGCCATATTTTAAAGGAAGTCTTTGCAAATGGTTTTCGATGAATTATGATGCAGACTATGGATTCTCCTGTCTTAAGATTGGCGATATAGACAATACTACCCATTCATTCAATCAGAAACTTTATGGAACATTTATGCCTCATGACAGTTGGCAATTCACATTTGGTGCCGAGCATTTCCTGACTAAGTTTTCGGAAGGAAACTCTAAAAATCTTATTCTTTTGGATGCGTCTGCAGTTTGGCACGTAAATAAAAAAATACGTTTGTCAATTAATGCCAATGATTTACTCAATCATCGCCAATATCAATATGTGACCTACGGCACTCTTTCTCGTACGGAACATTCCTTCCGCATCCGCCCCCGCAACATCCTCCTTACAATCCAATACCGCTTCTAAAACTGAATTATGATATCATAGAATACGATTTTTTGATATTTTTTAATCTTTTTACTAAATACTTACGTCTACATTATAAAAAATACTTTGAGTTACAGTATGTCTGAAAATTTTTATTAACTTTGCATACAAAATTGCATTATATCAACTTATGAAGATTCTAACACAAATAATGACTAATATTTTGGTCTTCGCTGCTATCCCTGCTATGGCTGCTTCTGTGGCTACTCCGACCTCTGACAACATATCCGAAAAAATGCCTCATGAGAAGAATGAGCCATCTGCAGTTGTCATGAGCGATTCATATCCCGGTATCCCAGAGAAGTTCTTCTCTAAAGGAGATGCTTTCATATCAGGCAAAATATCAGACTATACCAGAGATTTTGGCTTTGACAACATTTCATTAATATATAATAACCCGTTGACTGGGGAAAGGACTGTCAAAACAGCCTCAATTTCAGATGACGGCAGTTTTTCTGCGATAATAGGTATGGTCGCCCCCGGATTCATCAAAATTGAGGGAGGCAACAACTGGCTATCAGCCAGATATTATGTCGAACCTTCAAGAACTCTCTATATTGAATTTGATTTTGAGGATATAAGGCAACAAAAAGAGAAATATCCTAATTATTATTACATAGGGCAGAAAGTTTCTCGTTTTGGAGGAGAAATTGGGGAAATCAACCGCCAGATATCAGCGTGTCCACTCTTAAAGAAGTGTGATATCCGAACACTGGCTAATGATGAGGTGCCCAGAGTTGCTGCTGAGAAGTTGAATGCCATATTTGAGGAGAATAAAAAGATTACTGAAAATTACATTAACTCTAACGAACTTCATCCTATAGCTGTAAGACTGCTCCGGAACGAACTTCTTGGCAATAATGCCGATGCATTTGGTGAGTATGAGCATGTACGTCTATATAAGATGATTTCGGAGCCCGATGCACCATCACTTAAAGAGAATCCAGATGTGTCGTTTTATGACTGGTGGAAAGAATTGTTGTCGGAAACAGATGAATGGTTTCTCACGTCTC
>CAZCZX010000161.1:0-6834 GCA_964503095.1 uncultured Sangeribacter sp. | reverse complement strand
TAAAATGTTTATAGACTATTAATATTATCTTGATTTATTTACAATTAGTATTATACACTTATGATTAGAGCCTCTCAGTAACAACTGAGAGGCTCTAATCATAAGTGTTATCGGTTTAAAAGTTTAAACCGAGTCGTACACCAAATGTACCATAATTAAATTTAGTGGTGTATTTATAATAAGAGTCTTCCCAAGAATATTTAGGATTGTTACCTTCCCATACAATTCCAAGTGAAAAGGTCCTTGTGAGGTTTATACCAGCACCAATTTCGTATGCGAATCCATTACATTCAGTATCATCTGTTAGAAGACAATATCCAAGAGAGAAGTCAGCATAAAGACTTTTATCGGCTATTATTTCTGGAGAATTGTATCGGATACCTGAAAGGAATCGAAGAGTCATGAGGTCAGCAAAATTACTTACACCTGTGTTCGCGCCAATTTTCAGGATGTCCCAACTGAAACCGCTAGCAATGTGCCAACGATATCCAACAGTGATGTCGATTCCAAAATCGGTGTCTACATCACCTACCATCACTCCTAATGTTGGATTAAGAAAAAATCCTGAATGATTGATATCGGAGTTGTCGTTCCAGATGGAAGCCTCTCCTGCTCGCTGAGCATTCAATGTAAGAATGCAGCAAAAAAGCAATAAAGTTGTTAATATTTTTTTCATGAAATTGGTATATAATAAGTTGTTTAAAGATTAAAATTCATCTTCCATACATTATAATTACCTTCTTTTGATCCTCTTTGAGAAAGAAAGAAGATATCCTTGCCGTCGGGAGCCCATATTGCAGAGAGATCATTTCCAGGATGATAGGTGAGTTGTGTGAATTGCGTTCCATCGGTTTTTACAGCAAAGATATCAGTATTCATTTTTTTCCCTTTTTCTGCAATAGAAGTTCCAGTGACAAGAAGCCATTTCCCATCTGGTGATAATGTGGGAGTTGTAAAGCTTCTTCCTGGTTGTGAAAGAATTATTTCCTCAACTCCAGTCTTAAGGTTGACTCTCCAAATTTCACTTTCTTTACGATCCGTGTAACGGCTACAATAAATGATATCCTTGTCTCCGGGAACTAGACATGGGGTCATTCCGCGAGAATAGTTAGAGAAAAGATTTTTATCACGATCATAACTCCAAATGCTATATTGTGATAGACCTTCACCACGATGGAAGAAGATATTCTTACCATCCTTAGATATTTGACCTGCAAAATCATTGTCATTCCCTGAAGATATTTGTCTAACTACAGAACCTTGTTCGGCATCTACAAGATAGATTCCGTAATGTCCACTGCGATATTCTGTAAAACATAAAGTCTTTCCGTCAGGACTCCAAGTAAAGTCTGTAACACCACTTCTAAATGTGCGTTGTGTACTTGCTCCTCCTTTAGAAGCAGCCTTTACCATCACATTGGAAGTTTTATTTTTCCAATTAATATAGGCAATTTTTGTACCATCCGGTGAAATTGCAATCTGAGGATTAACCCACCAATCTATAGCTGAGGAATTCTTGATTCCAAGCAGTCCTCCTTTATTAACAAGCCATTCGGAATTAACACAGTCTGCATCTTCGGTGATTTTTTCAAATTTTACACCACCTTCTTCTGGTACCTCCACTATTGAGAAATCTGACCTCACTCGTTTAGCTTCGGAAGAGAAAGATAATAGGGAAGCAAGAAGGAATAATACGGTTATCTTTTTCATATAGTTGTTTTATAGTTTTTTTTATTTTGTTTCTTTGTGCTTATGTCTCAAAGATTTAATGAATGAAATTTCTTTAGGTGTTGAGATTTCTGTAACGATAATGCCTCTTGTATCGAAGAAATCTTCTTCATTATCATATATATCCTTAGTTTTTCCATCTACAGAGAAAGATCCTTGATATTCACCTAATTTTTTATAATCATAATTATATTTTTTCAGTGGAATTGACTTCGACGAGCACTTCACTTTCCCATTATTGTCCGAAAATGAAAGATATTTATAAATGTCATCGTCATCGTTATCATAATATGTGCCTGTCTCTTTGTAATCGTTGATTTTATACTCAAGACTTATTTCATCCACTAGCGATATTCTGTTATCATAGGAGATCCAAAGACAGGAATAGTCAAAATCCATTTCTTCGATTTCATAGTTCGAGTACTTTAACATGTCTCTGTCAAAAAAATTATATTCCGTATAAGTATCGCCATAATAGACATAACCATACTTAAGATCCACTTTTTTGCCGTCGACTTTGAAGTTTCCCTTCACTTTTGCTCCACTGGATGGACCATCGTCTTTACTGCATCCTCCCATGAAGCATAGCGAGAGGATGAGGGCGCAAGCCATAAAAACTTTTTTCATAATTCTCTTATCCCTTAGACTCTCCGGATAAGGATTCTTAAATAAATAAATGAAAAAGCGTGAGAGTCTGTACTTTGTTGCTCGTTCTCACAAACGGAGGCTCTGGAATTGCCCGGTAAAGTTGAACGAGCAAACACGCAGAAGCCTCACGCAGAGTAATGTATAATTACTTATCCAACGCTCACGCGCAAAGATAAGAAAATATACAAATCTACCTGGCATCTACCGTTTGCTGCATTCTTGACTTTACCAATGAAATTTTCCAGATTTCCGTTTGTCAAGAAAGAGCGTCGAGTAAACGCTTAAAAAATATGTCTGCAGACCCTCCCTGCTAACCCAGACCAGGCTTCCGCATTTCGGTCTACGGATGCAAAATTACGAATAATATTTTAGATGTGCAAAATTTTTCTGAGTTTCTGAAGTATTTTTTTTCTTGAATGTTTTGGGATATACGAGTAATTTAGTTAAATTTGCAGAAAATGCAGAATTCTACTGCCTATAATATTTTAATCAGATAGATTTAATTAACATTTCTCTTTCAAGCTAATGAAGAAGAAAATAAAATATCCAATAGGGGAGCAGGACTTTAAAAAGCTTCGCCAGGGAGATTATGTTTATATTGACAAGACTCAATATATTGATAAGATGCTGAAGCATAATGGAGAGTATTTTTTCCTTGCTCGCCCTCGACGGTTTGGTAAAAGTTTGTTCTTGTCTACCCTTCAATATTTTTTTGAAGGAGAAAGGGATATTTTCAGAGGCTTATATATAGATTCAGTAAATTATGATTGGGAGCCAAATCCTGTGATTCGTCTTGATTTGAATACAGGAGATTATTCAGAAATAGGAAAACTTGAATCTGTCTTAAATACAATATTTGAAGAGGTTGAAAAAAAGTACAATCTCGAAATTTCTGAAACGGATTTATCTCAAAGGTTCAAGCGAATTCTTTCCTCTATTCATGAGAAGACAGGAAAAAAGGTCGTAATCATTGTCGATGAGTATGACAAACCTCTTGTGAAAAACCTGAATAACGATGAGAGATTTGAGCACTATAGATCCAAATTGGCATCCCTTTATTCAAATTTTAAAAGTTCTTCTGCTCATATTCGACTTGTTTTCATCACCGGAGTCAGCCGCTTCAGCAAATTAAGTGTCTTTTCTGATTTGAATAATATATATGACATATCTTTTGACGATGCTTTTGCGGATATTTGTGGAATAACTGAAAAAGAACTTTTGGGGCATTTCGAAGAGGGGATAGAGTCTCTTGCTGAGGAATATGAACTCTCATTTTCTGGAGCATGCAATTTGCTTAAGGAGAATTATGATGGATATCGTTTTTCGAGATATGGAAGCGACATTTACAATCCTTGGTCATTGCTGTGTTGCTTCGCGAGCAATGATATAAGAAACTTCTGGACCTTTACTGGCAAACCAACTATTATAGCGGAGGCTTTAAAACGGGAAAATTCGGATCTAAAAAATGTTCTGAACACTCGTTGCAATGTCAACGTACTTGCAGGCCTTGATCTGCGTAGTTCCAATCCATTGGCTTTGCTTTATCAGACCGGTTATCTGACAATAAAAGACTTTGATAAAAAGAGTAGACTTTATACCCTCGGAATCCCTAATAAGGAGGTAAAAGAGGGGTTGATGAATGATTTATTAGAATATTATTTGCAGGTTAAGAGTGGTAATGCAAATACAATAGTGTCAGATATTATCGAAAGTATTGAAGAAGGAAATCCCAAGGGGTTGATTGTTCGGTTGGATGCTTTTCTTTCTGGCATTCCTTATGAAATGAAGATGGAAGATGAAAATAATTTCCAGAATGCAATATATATTCTGCTCACTCTGATCGGAATAAAAGCAAGAGTAGAAGAGCGCACTTCAAATGGCCGAATTGATATTCTTATTGAAAACTCCAAATTCGTCTATATAATCGAGTTGAAATTTGACAAATCTTCCAGATTGGCATTTGATCAGATTGAAGAGAAACAATATGACCGCCAATTCCAGGCAGATGGAAGAAAAGTTTTCAAAATAGGAGCTAATTTCTCATCGAAAACGCGCACTATTGAAAATCCCGTGATAACTGAAGCGTAATATACAAAGAGTCCATCACGTCTTGTATGTGATGGACTCTTTGGGGATTATAAATACTTTTTAGAATTTGTAAGATAGGCCAAGTTCGATTGGAAGTCGGTTGTAGCTTCCATTCTTGACTATGCTTTGGAATTTAATTTCAAGATTTACAGCTAAATCATCAGCTATGGAATATTCTCCACCTACACCTACATTATATAAGAAACCGGTAGCGTTATCAGAGATAGAATTACCTCCATAGGATACTTTGCCTAATACAGTGCCACCACCAATACCAACGATGGGGTAGAACTTGAATTTAGATCCAGGGTTGACGATCCAATGAGCATTGATTCCATAAGTGAGGACATCATTTTTGGCTTTGATGCCACCAAAATCTTTATTGAAACCAATACCATAGTCGAAGAGAGCCTCAAGACGGATAGCGTCAGAGACACCGTACTGATACTTTACTGCTATATCAAAGTTGGAATAGTCTTTTGCGTCGCCAAGACCTATGCCACAACCGAGGTTGATTCCGGCAGCTGAAGTGCCCTTCTGGGCAAAGGCACACGTGCTTGCCATTACTGCAACCATGAGTGCAAGAAAAATCTTTTTCATAATAAATAAAATTGAGTTATAAAAATAGTTGTTTTCTAATCTGTTATAAACATCGTCAGAAACTGATGCCTATACCGAAGCGAACAGATGAAGTTTTCATACTCCATTTATCGAAGGAGATGATTTCATCAGTGTCGGGATCTTCAACATCGGCTGTAGACGCCATCTTGTAGTTAGCTGAGCCCCATCTTCCTTCGGCAAAGATTGAAAGAGCCTTCCAATTAATGCATCCGCCGAATTTGAGAAATGGCACAAATCCATAATTGAGTTTCATGTCTCCATCGCCATTGTCCATCAGTACACCTGAAAAAGATGGTACTACATGGAAATAGAGTGAAGCGCGTAGATTCTTTAATTGATTAGACATCTGTGCAAAAGGAGCGACAGTGACTGATGGACCTACGCCTAAACCGATCTCTATCTGATGACTTCCTGTATTGATCTCGTCGAAAATTTCATCGTCATCATAGCCATAGTCGTAGTCATAGTCGTAATCATAGTCATCGTAAGACTTCGTTTTCAGATTTACATAGTTGGCATCAAACCATATGGCATCAATTCCTATTTTTAGGATACCTGCTATTGGCTTTTTATTTAGCCAATAGCGGTTGCCTAATGATAAGGAGAAACCATAGTTTCCTTGCAGACCTTCCTCATCTTCAGGAGTCAATGTAGAATTGACATATCCAATGTTGAAGAATTTTGATCTTTTGAAAGCATCCTGGGAGAAGGCCGGCATTGCCAAAACGGTCAGAAGAAGAATTGTTATTATTTTTTTCATATGAGTTACTTTTTGGCAACTGGACGTTTAGGCATATGTTGTTTGAGGAAAGCCACTTCTTTTGGATCTGTCACTTCCTGTATCTCTATTCCTCTTGAAGAGTATTCTTCATACATTCCGGAGAAATCTTTGACACTTCCTTCAATGGAGAAATTAGCATAGAATCGGCCAGTGTAATTCTCGCTGCCATATTCAAATCCCTCCATTGGAAGTTTTTTAGCTGAGCACTTCACTTTCCCTTTTGATTCTGAAAAACTTCCATAATCATAGAAATCTACTTCGTCATATTCGGTCTCATAGCCATATCCTTTGTCGTTGTATGGATTGGTCTTATAAGCTATACCAACCATCTCTATAATATCAGGTTCATTTTCATAACTGAAAAATATGATAGCAGAAAATTCTACATTCGGATTTTCTTGACCCGCATATTTCATCAGGTCTTTGTCATAGAATGAATAGGTTGCACCAGATTCATCGCTGATTTTGTAGCCATACTTAACATCGAATTTCTTTCCATCGATTTCCACGTTGCCTTTCACTTTGGAGCTGCCGCTTCCTGCTTCATCATCATCTTTGCTGCATCCTCCAATGAAGCATAGCGAGAGGATGAGGGCGCAAGCCATAAAAACTTTTTTCATAATTCTCTTATCCCTTAGACTCTCCGGATAAGGATTCTTAAATAAATAAATGAAAAAGCGTGAGAGTCTGTACTTTGTTGCTCGTTCTCACAAACGGAGGCTCTGGTAATGCCCATCTCTGTAGAACGAGCAAACTGCAGAAGCCTCACGCAGAATATAGTATATTACCTTAGCATATGCTCACGCATCTGCTAAATAGAAAATATACCGATCTACCCGGCATCTACTGTTTGCTGCATTCTTGACAGAGATTGAAAATTTACCAGATTTCCGTTTGTCAAGGAAGAGCGTCGAGTAAACGCTTTATTACTTTTATTAAAATATAAGCATAACTTTTAATTCATTTAT
>CAZCZX010000160.1:0-6877 GCA_964503095.1 uncultured Sangeribacter sp. | reverse complement strand
AATTAGACTAATAAGCCCACAATTATACTTTAAAGGTAGTGTTTTCCGTTATATAATTATGGTACGGAAAACATTACTTTTTTTCATATTAGCCTCATGCTTTACCCTCCCGCTGCGCTCACAATCACTGAGTTTCAGTGGCAATTCGCTTAAAGTGCTGGAGGAGACTCCGGAAAAATCTACCGGATTGGAAAAAATATATGTGCTTTACTCCACTCAAGGTGTGACTGCATCATATACATCCTCATCAGGCAATAAAATCACATGGATGCAGTATGGCAATCTTGGAGGAGGGCATGCTGAAGAAGTTGCTTCTTCTCAAAATGGAAGTGTAAGTACTCTCGACCTTTTGGAGGGGGATAAAGGATATATTGTGATGGATGGCGACAGACAATATTGCTTTTGGATTACTGACTATCAAACTCATAGGCTAAAACTACGCTCCGCATCTATTTCAAGCGACGTAGAATGTGGTGTAAGCCTGATCAATGTGGAAGGCACCGGCGAACCAATCCGATTTTTCACAATCAATGGAATGCAAAAGACATTGAATCAAGATATAACGGTGACATACCGCACCCAAGAATGGAGCGACAACGACAACAATTTCCAAGAGATATCTGTATCAAAGTCTTTTGAAAGTCTGCAAAGCCAGTACAGGCTGACCCCTCCAAATTATTGTGCCACAACTTTCACAATTTCCGGTGATAAATTCCTAAAGGCATGGAATTGGCTTGAGACTATCGAGACAGCAACTGCCAATCCCACATCAATCGATGCAAGAACTTTCGCAATTCAACAAGAGGGGAGCAATGAAGGCAATGAAGAAAATGAAGATGTAGGCAGCAATCAAATTGGAGCAGGCAAAGTAGAAGGATTAGGAGGCTCTGCTCCCTGCGACATTCGATTTGAAGCATATGTGACAGATGGCTTAATCCACAATGAATGGCAACTCACCAGAGACCCATCGTTTGAAACAATCGACTATCGATTCACGACTCAGGACCTTGATTACACATTTCTCGAAGAAGGAGATCACTATCTTCGATATATTGGCAGCAATGCCGACGGTTCTTGTGAATATTTCAGTGATACTTACGTAGTCTCGATAGGAGAGAGTCAGCTGCTTGTGCCAAACGCATTTTCACCAAACGGAGATGGAATAAACGATGAGTGGAAAGTAGCCTACAGATCTTTACAAAGTTTCCAATGCTATATATTCAACCGCCAAGGGCACCAGGTGTGTCATCTTACTTCTCCCGATCAAGGATGGGATGGGAAAGTGCATGGAAAGACAGTTGATTCAGGAGTTTTCTTTTATGTTATTGAGGCCACAGGCACCGACGGAAAGAAATACAAGAAGAGCGGAGATATAAATATTGTAAAATATGTAGGCCGCACCGGCACTACAACTCAGCCAGAGCAATAATGGCATGATATTTGTTATATAGATTGTGGACGCGCGTTTGCGCGTCCCTACAAGTTTATATTGAATACTATGAATGAAAATCTTAAGGTAGAGGACCGCATTGAGGTTTCCGGTGCAAGGGTCCACAACTTAAAAAATATAGATGTAACAATTCCCCACAATTCTCTCAGTGTGATTACCGGATTGAGTGGCTGTGGGAAATCTTCGCTTGCCTTCGACACTATTTTTGCCGAAGGCCAGCGCCGTTATATAGAAACTTTCTCTGCTTATGCACGCAATTTGCTCGGGAGTATTGAGCGTCCTGATGTTGACAAAATCACGGGGCTAAATCCGGTGATAAGCATCGAGCAAAAGACCACCAACAATAATCCGCGGTCTACTATCGGCACCACCACTGAAATATACGATTTTTTCCGTCTGCTTTTTGCTCGATTGGGTGAGCCGAGAAGCTATATCAGTGGCAAACCAATGGTGAAATATACCAAAGAGAAGATTGTGGAAATGGTCAGCAAGACTTTTGCCGACCGTAAGATTTATGTGCTTGCGCCACTCGTAAAAAACCGTAAGGGACATTATAAGGAACTATTTGAAAACCTTCGGAAAAAAGGGTATCTAAATGTGCGAGTAGATGGTGAACTTCGCGAACTCGCTTTCGGTATGAAAACCGACCGATATCGCAACCATGACATCGAACTGGTAGTAGACCGTCTGAAAGTCAGAGAAAATGAGCAGGACCGTCTGAAAAAGGCAGTTGAGGAAGCACTGAAACAGGGTGATAAACAGATGATGGTGATTGACATAGAATCCGGCAAACTACATCATTTCTCATTATTGTTGATGGATTCAGAAAACGGTTTGTCGTATCCGGAACCGGCTCCTCACAACTTTTCATTCAATTCCCCACAGGGTGCATGCCGCAGATGCAAAGGTCTTGGAGAAGTGAACATTGTGGATATAGATAAGATAATACCTGACAAAAACAAGTCGATATATGAGGGTGGTATCGTGCCTCTCGGCAAATATAAGAGCAGTCTCGTATTCTTGCAAATTGAAGCAATTTGCAAGATGCATGGAGCCACTCTCAAAACACCCATCAAAAATCTTTCAGAAGAAGCTTTGGAGGATATATTGAATGGCACTGACTCTCGCCTTGTGATTGCAAATTCCACAATGCAGACATATTCTTACGAATCCAACTATGAAGGATTGGTGAAATATATTGAAGCCCAGCAGTCAGATGATTTTGGAAGTGAGGCAAAGAAATGGAGCGAGCAATTCTATACTCGCGCAGTATGCCCGGAATGTAATGGACAAAGACTCAATAAAATTTCGCTTCATTACTTCATCGATGGCAAGAATATCGCAGATGTAGCCAACATGGACATAAAGGAACTATATGAGTGGACTCAAGGACTTGAAGACCGAGTTGACTCTCAGCGTCGTCTCGTGGCAGTTGAGATAATGAAGGAAATCCGATCTCGACTTAAGTTTCTGCTTGATGTGGGACTTGACTACCTCTCACTCAATCGTCCGAGTTCATCACTTTCAGGAGGGGAGAGCCAGCGCATCAGATTGGCGACTCAGATAGGAAGCCAACTTGTAAACGTGCTTTACATCCTCGACGAGCCATCTATCGGGCTCCATCAGCGCGACAATGAGCGACTCATCAATAGCCTTAAGCAACTTCGCGACAATGGAAATTCCATTATTGTAGTGGAGCATGATAAGGATATCATGAATGAAGCTGATTATATTGTCGATATAGGTCCGGGTGCAGGCCGAAAAGGGGGGAATGTAGTGTTTCAAGGCACTCCTTCCGAGATGAAAAAGACTCATACTTTGACTGCCTCATATCTGAATGGGGAGAAATCAATTGAGATTCCTTCAGAAAGGAGGAAAGGGAATGGAAAGAATTTGACTATAAAAGGCGCCAATGGCCACAACCTTAAAAATGTCGACGTAGAGTTTCCATTAGGGAATTTTATCTGTGTGACCGGCGTTTCCGGTTCTGGAAAATCAAGTCTGGTGAATGGCACTCTTCAGCCAATTTTGAGCCAGAAATTCTATAGGTCGAACACCGCTCCGCTTCCATATAAAGAAGTGGAAGGGATTGAGAATGTGGATAAAGTTGTGACTGTAGACCAGTCGCCTCTCGGACGGTCACCAAGGTCGAATCCAGCCACGTATACCGGAGTTTTCACTGATATCCGTAAACTTTTCATGGAGTTGCCAGAGTCTAAGATTCGAGGTTATAAACCTGGTCGGTTCTCATTCAATGTAAGCGGTGGACGATGCGAAACTTGCAAGGGTAATGGCTATCGCACTATTGAGATGAATTTCCTTCCTGATGTCCTTGTGCCTTGTGAGGAATGCCACGGCAAGAGATACAATCGAGAAACCCTCGAGGTGCGTTATAAAGGAAAATCCATTGCAGATGTATTGGAGATGACCGTGAATCAGGCAGTGGAATTTTTTGAGAATGTTCCTTCTATACTTAAGAAAATTAAGGTGCTTCAAGAAATTGGACTCGGCTATATCAAACTTGGGCAACCATCCAGCACTCTGAGTGGAGGAGAAAATCAGCGAGTAAAACTTGCCACCGAACTTGCCAAGAAGGATACCGGACGAACACTGTTTATCCTTGACGAACCTACCACGGGTCTTCATTTCGAGGATATCAAGGTGCTACTTGGAGTTATCAACAAACTTGTGGATAAGGGAAACACCATGGTAGTGATCGAGCACAACCTCGATGTAATCAAATCAGCCGATTGGCTCATTGAGATGGGTCCTGAAGGGGGAAAGGAAGGAGGAAAGTTAGTGGCATGCGGCACTCCCGAAGAGATGTCGCTTCTCGATACTCCCACATCCAGATTCCTAAAAGAAGAACTTAAATAAAAATAAGAACCAAAATAAAAATAAGAACGCGAAAGCATCGCGTCCTTATTTTTTATTTTCCAAGCCTCGATAGGAACTCGTCACGCTTATTGTCTGAAATCGGCACATAAGTTTTGCCGTAAACAATTCTGTTTCTCTCCACAATTTCAACGAGTGGAATGTTCACGATAAATGAACGATGCACCCTCATAAACGTGTCAGACGGCAAAAGATCTTCTATCTCTTTCATGGTCATCAAAGAGGGGAGTGGGTCTCCATCCTTTCTAAAGACAATCACTCTGTCATTTCTTGCTTCAACATATTTTATGGAATCGAGACGCATCTGTATCAATTGGTTCTTCACCTTTATTGTTATCATCCTTGGCTTGGAAGCATCCTGCATCTGACCTGAAGAATAAGCGTCGCTCATCGACTTCCATTCTATGGCTCTACCGACCGCCTTAAGAAAATCAGGATAACTGACCGGTTTCAGAAGATAATCCAAGGCGTTTACCTTGAATCCTTGCAACGCATAATTATCATAGGCAGTGACGAATATAATTCGAGTAGTAGAAGGGACAAGGGCTGCAAAATCAATGCCATTGAGCATGGGCATATTTATGTCGAGAAATATAATGTCAGTTTTGCCATCCATAACCACTCTTATAGCCTCAGCAGCAGACTCATAGCATCCCAAAAGGTTTAGTGTCGGGGTCTTATCAACATATGCCTTCAATAATTCACGTGCCAATGGCTCATCGTCGACTACAATACATTTCAGTTTATTCTCCATACCTATCAAACGACTCAAGACCCTATAGATTGTATTGGTTGGCGCAAAGCGTCAACTTTAATTTTAAGTTCAACTTTAAATTCTTTCGACTCATTGACTATATTAAGTTGGTATGCATCCGGATAAATGAGTTTAAGTTGCTTCTCGATATTAATCAACCCTACTCCGGATGTACCCTTTTCAAGATTATCACTCTCTTCACCCTTACAAGAATTTGACACTTGACAACTAAGCCAATCATCGCCTATTGATATTCTAATATCAATGAATCCTTCGCCATCTTCCAGCGCGACATGCTTGAAAGCATTCTCCACAAGTGTCAAAATCAAGAGAGGTGCTATCTGAAGAGAATTATCAGAAATAGAGGGAAGTTCATATGTCAATCTCACCGACGGATTTAGCCTAAGACTCATCAGCCTGGTAAAATCATTGATAAACTGCATTTCTTTCGACAACGGAACAGTCTTTGAATCTGAATCATATATCATAAACCGGAGCATGCTGCTGAGTTCATGGAGAGATTGCTGCGCTTTATCAGCATCGATGGCTATAAGAGCATAGATATTATTAAGTGAATTGAATAGGAAATGAGGATTGAGTTGTGCTTTCAAGTTTTTGAGTTCCGTATTTCTTCGTTCGGCTTCCAGTTGAAGCACACGGTTTCTCATTTCCTCCCGAGCCTTTGACAGGCGAAGTGCATAGGCAAATGCTATTGAGAGAATCATCATTATGCCATCTCTCAATATAAAACTAAAATAGCCCATAAACACTTGTCCGGAGGAAAGGACTTTCCCTTGAAGGTGTCTTGGCCTTGGCAATCCACCGTGGGTCTCAAACCATAAAGGCAACAAACTGCATAAGATAGCAGTGAGCAGGAAATTTATGACGAAAAATAAAATCTTGTTGTCTTTTTCAAAAAAAATCTTGGGAACTATCCAGAAATAATTGATACAGAAAATACCGGTATAACAGGAGGCTATCAAGACATTGAAAATAGTCATGTCTGTCGGTTCATTATCATGAGAAAAAAGAACCAACATTGAAGGAAGATAAAATAGCAGGAACGCCAGCAAAATCACTGCTGCCGTCCCTGCCTTACTGCTCTTTGCGTGTGGAGTCATATAATGAATATAGTGGAATTATTCGTATCTAATCGCTTCGATTGGATCAAGATTTGAAGCTTTTGCCGCCGGATAAAAACCGAATATAATACCAATAACAGTACAGACTACAAAAGACAAAATCACCGATGAAGGATCAATCTGCACAGGCCAATTGGCAAATATCTTTATCATCCAAGTTGCGAATGCTCCCAACAGAATCCCTAACACACCACCTGTAACCGATATGATGATAGCCTCAATCAAGAACTGGGTCATGATGTCTCGTCCGGTGGCACCGATACTCATTCTGAGTCCAATCTCTCGGGTACGTTCAGTCACACTGACAATCATGATATTCATAATACCTATGCCTCCCACAAGGAGTGAGATGCCGGCGACAGCTGCCAACAGGACAGTCATCATCGAAGAAGTGGATGAAATCATCTCTGCAAGTTCCTGCATAGACCGGATAGTGAAATTATCTTCCTGCTCAGGACGGAGCTTATGATTAGTGCGGAGAATATCTGTAATTTCGGCTATGGTCTCATCAGTCTTATTTTCATCTAATGCTGATGCCTGGATTCCTTGCAAATAATCTATGGCGAGCATTCTTTTCATAACTGTCGTATATGGAACTAATGCCATGTCATCCTGATCCTGACCCATTGTATTGTA
>CAZCZX010000159.1:0-6904 GCA_964503095.1 uncultured Sangeribacter sp. | reverse complement strand
TGACCAATACATATACGATTATTTGCTTTCATACGTTTATTATTGTATGAAGGTATTCAGATTGTTGTTATCTTTTATTTTTACTTTTTGTTTCTGCCTTTGTATGGCGGAAAATGTCCGTATTTCCGGTAAGGTAGTAGATAATGAAGATAAGCCTGTAGAATTTGCTACTGTGCAAATTAAGGGTACTGCTATTGGAACAAATACTGATCTCGAAGGGAAATATTCCCTCTCGGTTGCAGAAAAAGATACTATTGTCATTTCTTTCAGTTGTATAGGTTTTAAGACTGTCGACAGATCTTTGATTGATGCTAAAGGTGATGTAACTTTAAACGTTCGCCTTTACACTGATTCTAAATTGCTTGATGAAGTTCAAGTAGATGGTTTTAGAAGCAATATCAATGGAATGCAGACTTTAGATGTCGATGCATTTAAAATATCTCCTGATGCAAGTGGTGGAAGTGTAGAATCTGTATTGGCTACTATGCCTGGAGTCAACTCCAATAATGAAATGACTTCACAATATTCAGTCCGTGGTGGTACTTTCGATGAAAATTCCGTGTATATTAACGGCGTAGAAATCTATCGCCCCCAACTGATGAAAAGCGGGCAACAGGAAGGTCTTTCAATTATCAATCCAGATATGGTGGGCAATCTTAAGTTCTCTTCCGGTGGATTCCCGGCAAGATATGCCGACAAAATGTCTTCTGTTCTCGACATTTCCTATAAAGATCCGGAAGCCTTTGAACTTCGAGTGTCTGGCAGTCTGATGGGTGCTTCTCTTGCCCTTGGACTGAATACGGGTAAAGTCTCTATGCTCCACGGTGTAAGATTCAAAAAGAATAATTCTCTGCTGAGTAGTCTTGAGACAAGGGGCGAATACGACCCAAGCTATTTCGACTACCAGACGAACATGACTTTTAAAACTTCCGACAAGTTTCAGATAAACTTCCTCGGTAACATCGCTCTGAATAATTATAATTTCACCCCGACTGATCGTGAGACTACTTTTGGCACATCCGAAAATGCCAAGTCTTTCAAAGTTTATTTCGACGGTGAAGAGAAAGATAAATTCCAGACTTTCTTGGGCGCTGTAAACCTCACTTACAAAAAGAACCGTGCTTCCTCATTTTCTTTAGGTCTTTCAGGGTTCCTCACCGATGAGTTGGTGAGTTATGATATCTCAGGTGAATACTGGCTTGATCAGGCTGGAACCGGTGGAGAAGGTGGTATTGGAGGCGAACTTGGCGTAGGGAAATATATGGAACATGCCCGCAACCGCCTCCGTGCCTCTGTGGTACAGGCTGTTTTGAAGGGAACTACAAGATTAAAAGCCAATAATTTTACCTATGGGCTTACTTATCAGCACGAAACTTTCCGCGACCGTTCAAAAGAATGGGAATGGCGCGACTCAGCCGGTTATTCATTGCCTACGCAGCCCGAAGGAGTACATCTCATCTATAATCTTTCGTCAAGACAAGACGTGCAAGCCAACCGCTTTGCCGTCTTCGCTGAGGATGCTCTATATTTTGAGACCTCTAAGGCATACATTACCCTGAATGCAGGTCTGCGTCTTTCTTATTGGGATTTCAACAAAGAGTTCCTTGCTTCCCCTCGTGCCAATATCAGCATTGCTCCGATAAATAACAATCATCTTACTTTCCGTGCAGCTGTCGGCCTGTATTATCAGTCTCCTTTCTATAAGGAATATCGCACTACCGTAACTGACGAACTTGGGAATGGTTTTATTGAACTAAATAGAAATATAAAGTCTCCTCAAAGCTTACAGTTCATCATCGGTACTGACTATACTTTCAGGGCGATGAACCGTCCGTTTAAACTTACAGGCGAAGCCTATTTTAAGGCTTTGTCGCGGCTCATCTCATATGAATATGACAATCTGAAGGTGGAATATTCCGGAGTCAATGATTCTAAAGGCCACATCATGGGCTTGGATATGAAACTATTTGGACAATTTGTAGAAGGATCAGATTCATGGATATCTTTCTCTTTGATGAATACACAGCAAACCTTAGACGGAGTAAAGACCCCGCTCCCAAGCGATCAAAGATATTCTTTGGGTCTCTTCTTCACAGATTACTTCCCAAAATTCCCAA
Source organism: uncultured Sangeribacter sp. (assembly GCA_964503095.1). Taxonomy (GTDB): domain Bacteria; phylum Bacteroidota; class Bacteroidia; order Bacteroidales; family Muribaculaceae; genus Lepagella. The sequence continues at coordinate 4,787 of CAZCZX010000159.1, read as the reverse complement.
AATTGAAATTTTCTTTGAGAGGAATATTCTCTGATGGATTGACTATGACTGCTCCTCATGTATCGCGTTCTGAAAGTTATTTCAGAGCTCCAGCCTACAAGCGTCTTGACATTGGATTTTCCTACCGTTTGGTCGGAGGCGAGAAAGAGGGGGTGCGACCTTTCAATTTCTGGCGTCACTTCAAGGATATTTCTGTGGCACTTGATGTTTTCAACCTTTTTGATATCTCCAACGTAAGCGGCTACTATTGGGTGACTGACGTCAATGGAATCAAATACGCCGTTCCAAACTATCTAACTCGACGCCAATTCAATATAAAGCTTTCGTTTGAACTCTAAAACCATTGAAAAATACTTCAGATTATGACTGATAAATTAGACATAAACTTTAATAAAACCTACGATATTTCAGACATATCCAGATATTTCGATAGAAATTCGGGTAATAAAAATCCGGAGACATATGCTGTGTATTATGAGGTAGACAATGCTCTAAATCGAACTGAAGCTCCGATACGTGTGCTTGGACTCACCATCGCACTTTGTATTGAAGGTGAAGGAGAAGTTAGTATTGGAATAAAGAAGTTTAAATTCAGTAAAAATAGTCTGATGCTTCTTAATCCTAACCAATATGTACATTCTCTGTATTCAAAAAGTCCGGTGAAGATCAAGGCTATTGGTTGCAATCTCGAAATGATTGAATCAATAATGCCGAAGATGACAAATTTGCTTCCTTTGATAATACACAATCCAATCGAGTCTATCAGTCAACTTTCCGAACAGCATTCCAAGGATATTCAAGAATACATGAGAATTATCGGTGAAAAATTAAAGACTGAAAATTCTCCTCTCAAAAGAACTAAAGTAAGTCATCTTATACAGGCATTACTTTGCGAAATCATAGAAAAACACTATGTCTCAAAGGATGGCCTGGAGCGACCTCAGACACGAAAGGAAGAAATTCTTTCAAAGTTTGTAATTGAAGTCATCATGAATTTCCGAAAAGTGAGAAGTGTCTCTTTTTATGCTGATAAACTTTGTGTGACACCGAAACATCTATCAGCTGTAGTAAAAGATATTACCGGCCACACAGCAGGCGAATTGATCGATCATTATGTGATTATGGAGGCAAAGATTATGCTTGCTGAAACAGCACTGACAATCCAAGAGATTTCTAACGAACTTAACTTTGCCAATCAGTCGTTTTTCGGAAAATACTTTAAGCATCTTACCGGATTTTCTCCTTCTGAGTTCAGAAAGATGGCTTTTTCATAGACTCGGCTCTCGATAAGGAAGTTTGAGGTTAGAGTGATTGTAATTATTATTTATAGACATTCATTATTCAATAATATGGCACAGAAACCAAGTATTCCAAAAGGCACTCGCGACTTTTCTCCTGTGGAGATGGCTCGCAGAAATTATATTTTCGATACAATCCGCGAAGCATTCCGTCTTTTCGGATATAGGCAGATTGAAACTCCGGCAATGGAAAATCTTTCCACTTTGATGGGAAAATATGGTGAAGAAGGTGATAAACTTCTTTTCAAAATCCTTAATTCGGGTGACTTCCTCAAAGATGTCAATCCAGAAGATCTTGAAAACCGCAATCTTCCAAGATTGACCAATCAACTTTGTGAAAAAGGTCTTCGTTATGACCTCACCGTTCCTTTTGCACGTTTCGTTGTGCAACACCGTAACGAAATTCAAATGCCATTCAAGCGTTTCCAGATTCAACCTGTATGGCGTGCAGACCGTCCTCAGAAAGGACGTTACCGTGAGTTCTATCAGTGTGATGCAGATGTAGTGGGTTCTGATTCCCTATCTAATGAAATCGAACTTCTCTCACTTATCGACTATGTTATGGGTAGACTTGGTATTAGAACTTGTATCCACGTCAACAACCGCAAGATACTGACAGGCATAGCGGAGATTATTGGTGAAGCCGATAAGATTGTAGATATTACAGTGGCAATCGATAAGATAGACAAAATAGGAATTGAAAATGTAAATGCAGAATTGCGTGAGAAGGGTCTTAGCGAGGAAGCAATTACTGCTCTGCGACCACTTCTTGAACTTAGTGGATCAAATGAGGAGAAACTTGAGAAACTCTCTTTCATGCTCGCCAATAGTGAGATTGGCATTAAAGGAGTAGAGGAGATGAGAGAAGTATTGTCAGGGTTTGAAAGCCTCGGTCATTCTTGTGGTGTGGAACTTGATGTTTCTCTTGCTCGTGGACTTAACTATTATACAGGAACTATCATTGAAGTTAAGGCTCTTGATGTCGAAATAGGTTCAATCACAGGTGGTGGTCGTTACGACAATTTGACCGGAGTATTCGGAGTGTCAGGTTTATCCGGTGTAGGCATATCTTTCGGTGCCGACCGTATCTATGATGTGCTCAATGCACTTGATCTTTATCCAAAGGAAATCACAGGGAGCGTCAAGGCTCTATTTATTAATTTTGGAAAAGATGAGGCTGCCGCTGCTTTGAAATGTGTGAAGGCTCTCCGTGAGGCAGGAATCTCCGCCCAACTCTATCCGGATAGCACAAAGATGAAAAAGCAGATGCAATATGCTAATACTGAGGGTGTGCAGTATGTGGTGATGATTGGTGACACAGAACTTGCCGAAGGCACTGCCACTGTTAAGAATATGACTGAGGGAACTCAAGTCACAGTGCCACAGTCAAAACTGGTGGAGGTGATATGCTGAAGTTTGAAACTTTTCTTCTTGGACAACCTTGTTGCCCGGAAGAAACTTCTACCGACAGATATTATTTCGATCTTACTAACCGCTTGATCGAAATTGCTGAAAAGAACGATTCTGTGGCAGGGCTGCATAATGCTCTAATAGAGCGGGCTGCATTGTGTGTGATTGGATACTTTCAGGATATGATAGCCGATGCCGGACTTTGGCATGGCTTTACAGACGAGTGCCGACGTCTTTATGGCACTCCTGTTCCATTCTTTACCGTCTCCGACCAGTATGTGGACTATGAACTGAACAGAGAGGATGTCGGTTTTATGGTTTGGTATGCAATGGCAATGTATTCCGACGACAGGTGTATTTATCCATTTGATTCTAAAATCGTCTCATTGGCTGATGCCTGGTATAAAGTGCTTGAGGACGTCTATGATGATTCTCCTGTTCCAGAGGGATATCATCTTGCGCATGAACTCGATGTGTATGCAGAAGAGGATCATGAGATGATTCTTAAATTGGGAAGTTGGCTTTTCCTTCACAGTTGGCTATTGCGTCCAGCCTTTGCTTTAACTGCAAATCAAATCGTAGCAGAAATGGTTGAAGCAGGAAAGGATAATGAGGAAATTGCTAATGCCATTCAGGAAGCGGTCAAGCATCAACCTACCGGTCCACTTGCTCTTTATCTTGGAGAATGGGTGCATCTGACCATAAATCATAAGCTTTCAAAGCGCAAGGAGAAGAAAGAAGAAAAACTAACTCATCCTGCATTTCAGCGTCTTACAGCAGAGACTGGAGGAGAACCGGTGAAATTCATCAATGGCTATAAAGCCTTCAATGAATATCTGATAAATACTCTCGGATGGAAACCAGGAGAAGAACATCTTGTCCAACTTAAGGATTGCCCCAACTTTGTATTGATGGCAAATCCGGAAAAGGGATTGCTTGTGGCTCCCGGTATTTGCAAATGCATTAAGGCTCCCTCAAATCCTATGTATGATGCAGAGTATGCATCTGAGCATGCCATTGAACTTTTGACAGAAAGGGGTGCATGTCCTCATGATTTGCTCTCATATGTTTGCGAGAATGGATGGCTCCCGGATGCGAAGTTTCCAGGAAGCAATGATCATGAACTCGTATCTAAGTTCCACGATTTCATTGCTCGCTGTTATCTTCAATTATATTATAGAGGCGACTAAAACTAAAAAATATTCCTCATCCAAGCGGATGAGGAATATTTTTTATCATTATATCTATTAATTACAATTTGCCAAATATTGATTTAAGTCGAAGAGACATGACTCCAAATACGGCTTCCCCGAAGATGCTTGAGTTCATTTTAGATGTGCCAAGTTGACGGTTGACGAAGATAATAGGAATCTCAACTACCTTGAATTTCTTTTTCCAAGCCTTGAATTTCATCTCAATCTGGAACGCATACCCTTTGAATTTGATCTTGTCAAGGTCGATTGCTTCAAGCACTCTGCGACGATAGCATACGTATCCGGCTGTGGAGTCGCGCAGTGGCATTCGTGTGATGAATCTAACATATGCAGATGCAAAGTATGACATGAGCACACGCCCCATAGGCCAGTTGACTACATTTACACCTGTTATGTATCTTGATCCTACACAGACATCAGCTTCGCGGTCTTTGCATTCATGGTAGAGTCTTGTCAAATCATCTGGATTATGAGAAAAATCTGCATCCATCTCAATGACATATTGATAGTCTCTCGATAATGCCCATTTAAAACCGTGGATGTAAGCAGTGCCTAAACCCAGTTTGCCAGATCTGCACTCAAGATGAATCCTTCCGGGATATTCTTTCATGGCTGTCCTTACGGCATCTGCTGTGCCATCGGGCGATCCATCATCGATTACAAGTACGTCAAAACCATCGGGGAGTTTCATGACAGTGCGAAGCATCATCATGATGTTCTCAATCTCATTATATGTTGGAATGATGACAAGTACGTCGCTCATATCAATTATTATTTGGTGTTATTTGCACAAAATTCATTTTGCATTGCAAAATTACCAAAAATTATCCATTCCTCAAAATTCAAAGAGCAATATTGTATTTTT
>CAZCZX010000158.1:0-6943 GCA_964503095.1 uncultured Sangeribacter sp. | reverse complement strand
GCTATATGACCCACTACGGCTCAATGTCGCTCAAAGATCTCGTTGCAAAATGCAAGGCAAAAGGCCTTAAAGTCGGTGTCTACGACAATCCACTCTGGATTCACGGTGGCAGCGGCACAAAGATTGAAGGGACTGACAAAACTTTCGGCGATCTCAGTTGGAATGGCAAATCAGCAGTAAAGAATCCTTCCAACTCTGACCTTTGGTTTAATTGGGCAGTGGCAGACTATGCAGGAGCAAGGGAATTCATCGACGGTTTTTTCAAACATTACAAAGAATTAGGTATCGAATATATTCGTATGGACTTCCTCTCATGGTATGAGGATGGCAAAGACAGAGGCATGGGCACCGTAGGTCATGGTTACGGACGCGAGGCCTACGCCCGTGCACTCGCTTACATTGCAGAATCAGCGAAGAAATATGGTATATTCACCTCTCTCGTGATGCCACATCTATATAATGATGCAGAAGTAGAAGCTCAGTATGGGAATATGATCCGTATCGTAGCTGACACAGCCGGAGGGGGCTGGTGGCACTGCTCAGCCGCAGATAAAGGCACCTCTTATATCAACTGGCCAAACTGCATGAATATGTTTGATGGATTCACTTATTGGTCTCACCTTTCCGGACGCGAGAGCGTGATTCTTGATGGCGACTTCCTGCGCTTGAACACTTTCTCTGACGACAATGAACGTCAATTCGTGGTGTCGCTTCAGCTTCTTGCCGGTGGTCCTGTAACCATCGCAGACCAATACGACAATATCGGAGATAATCTCAAATTCTATACCAATACAGAGATGCTCGCACTTAACACGGACCGTTTTGTGGGCAAGCCACTCAATGATAACCTCAACAATCCCAACAATCAGATCTGGTATGGACAGATGTCAAATGGAGACTGGGTAATTGGATTGTTCAACCGTGATGATTCTGCCAAAGTAATGCAAGTGGAATTTGCTGAACTCGGCATCGATGGAGAATGGAAAGTGCGTGATCTTTGGAAACATGCTGACGAGGGTTCTACCAAAAAAATCAATGCCACCATACCCGCACACGGATGTAAGATTGTAAGACTTTCAAAGTAATGTACCAATGATTAACAAGAATTTAATATCCGTAATTGCTTTTTGTTTCACTGCTTCGGGCATCAATTCTCTTGATGCCCGGGCAGAGAAAGTACAATCTCCATCAGGCGAGATTGTAGTAGACACTTATGTCCAAAAAGGGATTCCCTTCTATTCTGTATCATATAAAGGGAAAACCATCCTCAAGCCATCACGCCTTGGTATTGACATAAAGGAGGGTGTGGACTTCATCGAAGGATTTTCCATAGAAAAGTCAGCAAAAGACACTCACTCCGAAACTTGGCGTCCTGTTTGGGGAGAAGAAGCTGAAATCGATAATAATTACAATGAGTTGCGATTATCGCTCGTTCAGAAGAAACTCGCTCCCGGGAGGAAACTCGATATAGTATTCCGAGTTTTCGATGATGGCATTGGATTCCGTTATGAATTTCCACGCCAAAAGGCACTTGGTGATTTCACCATCATGGATGAGTTGACAGAGTTTGCATTTGCCGACAACCACACCACGTGGTCGATTCCTGCTGAAGGTTATCGCTTCTATGAGGCGCTTTTCCGCGAGTTACCCCTCGACAGCATGGGATACGCCAGCACTCCTGTCACCATCCGCACCTCCGATGGCACTCATATGGCTCTTCATCAGGCAAATCTGACCGACTATGCCGCTATGAATGTAGAGGCTACTCCGGGAAGTAATACACTTCGTGCCAAACTTACACCTTGGATGAATGGAGATGCTGTATATGTAACTAACGTCCGAGTGTCTCCTTGGCGCACTCTCATTATTGCTGACAATGCCGGCAACATGGCTTTGAGCCGCATCATGCTCAATCTCAACGAGCCTTGTGCCATTGAAAATGCAGAAGAATTTTGCGTGCCGCAGAGATATATCGGTGTGTGGTGGTGCTACCATATGAAGACTGCCACTTGGGAAGCCGGAGACCACCATGGAGCAACTACCGAAAACGTGAAACGCTATATGGATTTCGCTGCACGTCATAACTTCGGAGGGGTGCTTGTAGAAGGGTGGAATCATGATTGGGCAACTTGGGACTTCTCCTTCACTCGCCCATATGAGGATTTCGATATTGCTGAAATCAACCGCTATGGTAGAGAGAAAGGTGTGGCACTCATAGGTCATCATGAGACCGGAGGGAAACTCTCCAATTATGAGAATCAGATGGAAGATGGAATGAAACTCTATAGAGACAACGGGATGCACTATGTAAAAACCGGATATGTAGGGGATCTACTCGATGACAAGGAACGCCACAGCAGCCAGTTTGGTGTTCGCCACTATCGTAAAGTAATCGAGACTGCGGCAGCACACAATCTTGCCATTGACAACCATGAGCCAGTGATGCCAACTGGGCTTCAGCGCACATATCCTAATCTAATGACCCAGGAAGGAGTCCGTGGTCAGGAATGGGATGCTTGGTGCCCTGAAGGAGGCAATCCCCCAAGTCATACTGTGACACTCCCATTCACTCGCGGATTGGCAGGACCAATGGATTTCACACCGGTAACTTTCCGTTTTGAGAATCCAGTGATGCCCCAGACTCATGTCAACACCACTCTTGCAAAGCAACTCGCTCTTTTCGTGATACTCTACTCACCTCTTCAGATGGCATCAGATGAAATAGAGAACTACGAGGCAAACCCCGGTCCTTTCCAATTCGTATGTGATTGTCCTACCGATTGGGAAAAAACAGTGTTCCCCGAAGCGGAGATCGGGAAGTATATCACAACCGCCCGTAAGGAAAAGGGTGGCGACAACTGGTATATCGGAAGCGCTACAGGCGACGAAGCCCGGGTGGCTAATATCGATCTTGCATTTCTTGACCCCGGCTGCACTTATCGCGCAACTATCTATCGGGACGGCGAGAATGCCAACTACGACACTGATCCATACCCGGTCATCATTGAGCAAAAGGATGTCACTTCCGATATGGCTCTTAATATTCCTCAGGGTAGAAGTGGAGGATGCGCAATAAAACTTGCAAAACTTGCAAAATAAACAGTCCTGCAAAATTGTTATTCTTATATAACTCTAACACCTGAAAATTTAATATGAAATCTACTTTGCTTTCCGGAATATTTTCCGCCTCTGCCCTTCTCTGTTTTGGGGATGTCATAGTGCAGACTCCAGCCTATACTTGGCATGGCGATACAATAACACAAGGAGTGTACATGGCAACTGCACCGTCAGCAACTGAAATCATTTCCACTTATTCCGCCCAGCCCGGATATTATATGGGCATCGACAAGCAGTGGAAACTGAAAAACGATATCAGCACTTATCCTAAACTCACGACTCCCAATCGTCTTCATGAGGCTATCTATAATATGGGACTCGATGAGATGGTGAATGCTGTGGAGCCGGACACTACGCTGCGCACCGGTAAGGAATGGGCTGGCGTATGGACACGAGATGTCAGCTACTCCATCCTTCTCTCTATGGCTTATATGCAGCCTGAAGCCTCTATGATCTCGCTCATGAAGAAGGTGGATCCACTTGGCCGCATCATTCAGGACACCGGTTCGGGCGGTGCATGGCCTGTATCAACCGACCGCGAAATCTGGTGTGTAGCCGCTTGGGAAGTATATAAAGTGACTGGCGATAAGAAATGGCTCGAATATATCTATCCGATAATCAAGCGCTCGCTTGAGACCGATCGCACTTCATTTTACGATACTGAGACAGGCTTGATAAAGGGAGAGACATCCTTCATCGACTGGCGCGAGCAGAGCCACCCCCGCTGGATGCAATGTGCCGACATCTACAACACAGAGACTCTATCCACCTCAGTGGTGCATGCCGAGGCATGGAAAGTATTGGGGGAAATAGCAACAATCTTAGGACATAAGGATGTGGCAAAAGATGCTTTTGCTCAATCAGAGGCTATAGCTAAAGCCATCAACGATTATCTCTGGATGGACGACAAAGGCTATTATGCTATGTATCGTTACGGACGCGACAATATGATTGTCAATCCACGTGCTGAGACTCTCGGAGAGTCACTTGCCATCATGTGGGACGTAGCTCCTTCCGAACGTGCAAAGACTGTAACAGAAAATAATCCTACCACTCCATTTGGAGCTGCAATTTTTTATCCATCTATAGCAGACATCCCTTCTTATCACAATAAATCTCTATGGCCATGGGTCGGAGCATGGTGGGGACTTGCCAATGCAAAAGCAGGCAACGAAGAAGGAGTTATGGAAGCCATAGGAAGCGTATTCCGTCCAGCGGCGCTTTTCGCTACAAATAAAGAGAATTTCAACCTTGAAAATGGTGATATTGCTACTGAATTGAACTCTTCCAATATGCTTTGGTGCCTTAGCGGCAATATAGCATTGACCCATAAAGTTCTTTTTGGTATTGATTTCCAGAAAGACGGACTCGCTTTCCATCCATTCGTGCCGAAAGCACTCGCTGGAAGTCGCAGTCTTGATGGTTTTAAGTATCGTGATGCAAACCTCGACATCACAGTCAGTGGTTATGGCAATGAGATCAAGTCATTTAAGGTCAATGGCAAAGAGCAAGAGCCATTTATCCCGGCAAAGAAAGCCAAGGGAAATATGAAGATTGATATCGTATTGGCAGATAATAACATTCCATCTTTAAATGTCAATCACAAAAATCAAGCAAGCGCTCCCCTCACGCCTATCGCTTGGCTTGAAGGCTCTACTCTCGTGTGGAATCCTATCGAGTACATAGGTCATTACATCGTTTTGAAAGATGGCAAACCGATTGCAAAGACAAATGCAACTACTTATGATGCTTCTGCACCTGGAGAATATCAGGTGATTGGTGTTTCAACTGATGGAGTCGAAAGTTTTGCTTCCGAACCACGCTCTACACGCAAAACGATATTTGTTGAGACCGGTAAAGTTAGCAATGACAAGACTTCAGAACTCAATGTCCCAGTCAACATCACAGAGGAAGGCGACTACTACATCACCATAAACTATGCAAATGGCAATGGCCCAGTGAATACTGAAAATAAGTGTGCCATCCGCACCTTGACAGTTGACGGTAGCAAAGAAGGTATTGTGGTGCTTCCTCATAGAGGACGCGACAATTGGGATGAATATGGATGGTCAAACTCTGTGAAGGCCCATCTCACTCCAGGCAATCATACAATTGCATTGACTTTCCGCCCGGAAAATGAGAACATGAACATTCACACCAACCATGCAGTGATTTCTGGAATAAAACTTGTGAAAGATTGATTATTTTTCAGTGCTATTAAATTTTTATTATGAGGAAACCCGGGAAGCCGAAGCGATTCGACTTTCCGGGTTTTCTCATCCATTATACCTTAATATTTCCAACAATTTTTATCTGTCTTTATCTATAAGACGTTGGTTGCCCCAATAAGTTGCATCAATCAACTCAATTTTAGCACTTTTTCACATTTATTTATCTTCGTTTGGGAGTACGGACTGCCAATTCCGGATGCTCTTCAAGAGTAAAATTGAAAAAATCGTCGTAAGGTTTCAAAAGACGGAAAAGGTCTGTGAGTTTCTTCACAATATTCTTTGAAGTCATTTCCTTGTCAGTAAGAGTAGCAGCATAAACAAAACTCTTGGGTTTTAAAAGGTCGATATGTTCCCAATCTTTAGGAAATCCTTTGGGAGCAGTCTTCAGGGGCTCTTGCCAATATGGCTCGTAATGCTTGGCAAATTCCGGATTCTGAATGATCTCAAGATACTCTTCGATATTATTATATATCTCACTGCGGTATTCCTTCAGCAGAGGAGCCTCTGGAAACCATGCTCCGCCACCAACAAGGCATTCTCCGGGTTGGATATGAACATAATAGCCACAAAATTCACTTTTCTTTCCACCACGTGGGTTGATATAGATGCCAATATGGTCTTTATATGGAGTCTTATCAGCTGAAAAACGAGTGTCACGATATATTCTGTAAAGACAGTCGGAGGGGGTAAGCATTGCCGCTTCCGGCTCAATTTCAGTGAGGGCATCAATGAGTTGCTGTGTAAAGGACTCCACCTGGGCCTTCACCTTCATATATTCATCTTTATGCTCATTAAACCAGTCGCGATTATTGTTAGCTGCCAACTGCTTCAAAAATTCCAATACTTCTTTCATACTCTAAGGTTATAAGGTTATGGGGTTATAATGTTCCCACCTTAAATAACAAATATCATTCCCAATTATGTAAGATTTAGGTTAAAAAGCGTTATATACATATATGAAAGGTCTCGAATTCGATAGTTATTTCCGTAAAATGTATCTTCCGCTCGGTATGTACGCGCTCCGCATCGTAAATGATGCACAGTGCGCCGAAGATATCGTGGAAGATGCGTTCATGAAAGCGTGGCAACTAATTGAAGAGGGGAAAGAAATATCTGATTTCAAAGCATATATGTATCGGATGGTGCGCAATTCCTGCATCACATTCATCCGCAACCGTAGAGAGACTGTTGGCCTCGAATTTGTGCCGGAAGCAGACGAAGAAGCAGTAGATACCTCCGAACGCGATGCACGTATCTGGAAAGCCATCGATGAGCTACCTGAAAAATGCCGTGAAGTTTTTCTCCTCAGCAAACAAGACGGCCTTTCCAATGAAGAAATTGCAGAAAGAATGGGCATATCCATAAAGACTGTGAAAAATCAGATGACCAAAGCTTTCACACGACTGCGAGAAGCACTCTCATCAGGCCACAAGCCCTTCTTCCTCCCATTTCTCTAATTTTTTCTATATCTCAAAAAAATTTTTTCCTAAAAGGATAGGACCTTTTGCGCATACTTGCGTCTTAAAGTAAAAAGAACTCTATCCAACATAAATATGGAAGAAAACAGGGATATAAAATTCATCGCCAGCCACTAC
>CAZCZX010000157.1:4092-6997 GCA_964503095.1 uncultured Sangeribacter sp. | reverse complement strand
CGAAAACGTGCCAAGTACGGAAGCGAAAACGCGCCAAGTATGGAAACAAATATGCTTTAAATATTGTTATAAAGAAAAATAGATTATATATGGAAGCATATCGTCCTCGAATAATAGATAGTATACTAAAAGATGAATTGGAGGCAATGGGAGCTGTCCTTTTGGAGGGAGCAAAAGCATGTGGTAAGACTTCTTCTGCAGAACAAGCAGCCAACAGTATCATTTATATGGATGGTCCGGTAAAACGGAATCAGTATCTTCAAATGGTTGATACTGATATAAGTTTTATTTTGGATGGTCCAACTCCGAGACTTATTGATGAGTGGCAGATAGCTACAAAAATTTGGGATGCTGTCAGATTTGAAGTGGATCACCGTAGAAGCGATGGTCAGTTTATCTTAACAGGATCTGCAGTTCCTCCTCCCAAAGAGAAAATGGAGATGAAACATAGTGGTGCCGGGCGGATTTCATGGCTAACAATGAGACCTATGACATTATGGGAATCTTCCGAGTCGTCTGGGGATGTTAGTCTTGGCAAACTATTTTCGAATTCCTTGGACTCGATCAGAGGTAACAATAAACACAATCTTTCTGATATTGCATTTTTGGCGTGTAGAGGAGGATGGCCAAAAGCAGTAGATAAAGGTTTTGCCAAATCTGCGTTGCGTCAAGCCATCAATTATTTTGAGGCTATAGTGCGTACAGACATATCCCGCGTTGACAATGTTGAGCGTGACGAGGAACGTACACGGAGGATAATGAGATCATACGCAAGGCATCAAGGTACGCAGGCAAGTGCTAACACTATATTGCAGGATATTAAAGAAAATGACACTGTAGAAATCAGTGACAAAACCATTTATTCATATATAAATGCATTGAAGAGTATTTTTGTAATAGAAGAAATGCCGGCTTGGAGCCCAAATCTTAGAAGCAAGTCGGCAATACGTTCACTTGATACTCGATATTATGTCGACCCCTCCATAGCATGCGCTGCCTTGGGGATAGGTCCGGATGATCTTATAAATGACCTGAATACATTCGGTTTTATTTTTGAATGTTTGTGTGTCAGAGATTTAAGGGTGTATTCACAGCCCCTTGATGGGAAGGTATATCATTTCAGAGACAAGACAGGTTTGGAATGTGACGCAGTTGTGCATCTCCGAAATGGCAGTTATGGACTAATAGAAATAAAATTGGGTGGAGATAAACTGATTGATGAAGGAGCTGCCAATCTTATTGAGCTTCGGAATCGGATTGACACTACAAAGATGAAGGCCCCTTCATTTGAAATGGTGCTGACAGCCGTAGGTGACTATGCATATCGACGCACCGACGGAGTGCTTGTAGTTCCTGTAGGATGTCTCAAAAACTAAAGTGAAAATCCCCAATGGCTATTTGTTTTCTGATAGCCATTGGGGATTTAAAAATATGGAAAATGATGATTTATCTGATTACTAATTTGCAAACTGTATTACCACTGCGAATGATATAGACGGCAGGTGTGAGTTGTTTCAGGACTTCTCGAGTGCAAGAGTGCTTGATCATAATTCCATTTGTGTCGAATACATCAATTTCAGCATTTGGATTAGAGAATATATAATCAATTCCTGATATGCTATTTATTTTGCATTCCGCTTCCAAATTTGATCCATCTATTGTAGTTACAGTTATCTTGCAGGATCCTTCTTTAAGTATTAATACATGTCCTTCTGAATTTACAGTCGCTATTGAAGTGTCGCTTGATGCAAAGACTAAGGTCTTATTAGTCGCATTGTCAGGCATAATTTTGGCAATTATTGTAAATTCATTACCTTCTGTGCCATTCCATTCAGTCGGATCAATAGTAAGAGACTCTATAAGTATAGGAAGTACAGTCACGTTACAGGTTGCGCTGATATTTCCACAAGTGGCGGTGATAACAGCTCCTCCAACAGTTAATGTCTTGACATGGCCATTTACATCCACTGTCGCTACTTTCTCATTGCTTGAAGACCAAAATAAAGTCTTATCTGTTGTGTTTTCAGGAAGGACAGTGGCTTTTATAGTGAACTCAGAGCCTACTTCTCCACTCCACATCGCTGGATCCAAAGTAATAGATTCAGCTAAAGTCGGAATGACCGAAACTATACAGGTTGCGCTGACATCACCACAAGAAGCGGTAATTACGGCTTCGCCAATAGAAATGGCTTTAACATTCCCATTTCTGTCTACAGTAGCTATATTTTGATCACTTGAAGTCCATGTCAGGGTTTTGTCAGTTGCGTCTTCGGGCTGAATAGTAGCCTCAATATTGAATGAATCATTTTCAACACCACACCATCTGTTTGGAGAAAGTGCTATGGATTTTACAGGAATAATGGTATAAGGGTTAACTTCAATATTAAAACCTCTTAATTCTGGAACTTGTTTATATTTTTCAAGTGATTGATAAGGAACAAAAATTGTTGGTGTAGTGTAGCGTCCCAACTCTCCCATAAATACAGGCGGCTCATCAGAGATGAAATATAATGATTGTAAGGAAGAACAACCATGTATAAAATAGTTGCCGATTTCTTTACATGTTGCTGGGATAGAAATTGATTTGATTAGTTTACAACCCGTGAAGGCATACTCACCAATATACTCAATTCCATCTCCAATAGTTATATCAGATATATATTGATTGCTCGCAAAGGCTTGGTTTTCAATATTTTTACAACCATTAGGAATGGTAACCTCAGTGAAATCATTATTTGCAAACGCATATTCTCCAATCCGTACTGTCCCTTCAGGAAGTTTTAAGGAGCCTCTTAGGCAGCATCTTTCAAAAGCGCCGTATTCAATTTCTAATGGATAGCCTTGTGTCGAACCACCTCTTTCTTGAAAAATTAGCGAATCAATTGTTGAGATGTTCGCAAAAAAA
>CAZCZX010000157.1:0-3992 GCA_964503095.1 uncultured Sangeribacter sp. | reverse complement strand
TCAGGTAAAATAGTCACTTCAGGTGATACAATAACTTGATATAAATTATTGTCATTATTAATAATAAGGCTATTGAATTTCTGAAATATTCCAGGGGCATAGTTAAGAACTTTACTATTTATTCTAATGGTTTCAATTCCTATACATCCATAAAATGCTCCCTTATAAATTGAATCAAGATCTTCTGGGAGAGTTATGGTGGGAATTGCCTTGCAACCAGAGAATGCTCCTGATTCTATAACTTTTAAAGAAGATGGAAGTTCGGAAAAGTACATATTATAAGCATTTTCAAAAGCATTTTCCCCAATTCTTTTGATATTGTTTGGAAAGTTTATCTCCTGAAGGTTTTTACAGTTTTGAAAAGAATAATTTGATATTTCATTTAGACCTTCGGGAAGATTAATATACTGAAGAGATTCACATCCACTAAAAGCTCCGCTTCCAATTTCAATCAAGCTTTCTGGAATCTTTATTTCCTTTAGTTCTTTACAGTTATTGAATACATTATTGCCAATTCGCAACAATGATTCAGGCAAGTAAATTTTCTCTAGATGCCAATTGTCTTGAAAAGTTGGGAAAAAACCTCGATACTCAATATTAGCAATGGCAGTGGTCCCATCCCTAAATGAGAATGTTCCATCTTTTGGTGCAGTAGCGGAATTGTATGCTAATGCTATTGTTCCCGCATATATTACTCCGTTATCACCTTTCAAGTTGCTTTGCCATGGAGTATTACTAAAAGAGTTGTTTGATATATTCACAATATTTGGTGAGAAAATCACACTTGAAAGATTCTCACAATTAGAAAATGCCCCATCTCCAATAGATACAATATTTGAAGGCAGCTCTAAGGATGATAGACCTGCACCGCTAAAAGCATAATCAGGAATTTCCTTAATGTTAGAAGAGAACAGAATACTTTCAATTTCATTTGATCCATAAAAAGCATAGCGACCCATATAACTTAAAGAACTAATATTAAGAATACCCGTAAATTTATTGCCATAAAATGCGTTTTTTCCTACATATTTTACAAACTGTAGATTGACATTTTGTATCGGTGATAATTCAAATGCTTGATTGCAAATTGAATCAACTGTGGATGGTAATACTACATCTTCAAGTGAACTGCATCGTATAGAACGTTCAGGAATTGCCACAATTCCATCAGGAATGCAAAGTTTTGTAAGGGCACTCGCACCATCAAACGCTCTTTTCCCAAAAACAGTTGCTTTTTTAGGAAGTTCAACTGTACTGACTGATGAGTTATTAAAGAACAGAAAACTTCCGATTTTAGTGAGATTTTCAGGCATCAATATGCGTTTAAATGAATTGTTTTCAGCGAAAGCACCGGAAAGATCTTTGCAAAACACATGATGAACTCCAGCATATCCACCTAATCCAGTTGAGTGACCGTCATATATTATGGTATCTCTTTCAGAAAGATAATATACTTCAGTTGTAGTCCCGAATCCCACATCTGATGTCTCCACAAGCAATTGCTTGTATGGTTCGTCATCTCCTACAAGTGAAATTTTGGATATATCCAAGGTGTCAACAGATACCATTTTACCAGTTCCTCCAACAAGATACGCAATATCCTTGCCATTGAGTGAACCATTGATAGTAAGATTCTTTAAACGGGATCCGGGGAGATCGTTTACCAGTTCTCGTAATGTGCCAGGCTCCGAAACGTTGACAATTTCGGTTGCAGTTTGTGCAAGTACATCAAAATTAAGGATGCTAATTGCGGCTAATAATAGAATAGTAATGTTTTTATTCATATAAAATTTATAATGTTGTTATCATATGATGTAATAGAATAGTCGTGTTGTCTATTTTACTTATTTCCTAATGTTTTATATTCTTTAGTATAAGTGAAAAATTGAATAAATATTTAATTTAATACATCTAATTTGTAAATGCTAATCGTTGACATCTCTAATACGATCTATTAATAAATAAAAAAGCGTGAGAGCCATTACCCATTGTCCGTTCCGCTACTTGAGGCCCTGGAATTGCCATTACCGTAGAACGAACAACGCAGAAGCCTCACGCGGAATATGTATATCAACGCCACAACGTTACGCTCACGCGCCGCGATAGCATTGGGTATACAATCCTTATAGGCATCTACCGTTGTCTCATTCTTGACGGTATTTGAAGTTTTCCAGGTTTCAAGTAGCCAAGAAAGAGCGTCAGATAAACGCTTTCATAATAAGAAGTTACAAATGCACTTTGAGTGCATTCTTACACATTCCCACCCGCATCTGCCCCGGACCGGGGCTTCTGAGAGTCGGTCTGCAATCACAAAGTTATAAATTTTTTATAAAACTGCAAAAAATTAATTTGTTATGGGAAATACTAGTTAAAAAGATATTTTGATCTTGATCAACTTTGAAGATAATTTTATTAGTAATTATTTGTTTGTAAATAAAAAAAATATTATCTTTGCGGTATAAAAATGGTCGCAATTGCGACTAAATTCATACCGACATTAAAATTTGTTAAAATGATTATTCAAAGAGAAGAATATATCAAGAAGTTGATGGCTAAACGCTGGAATGGGAAGGTAAAAATAATTACTGGAATTCGGCGTTGTGGCAAATCCTTTCTATTGTCAACGCTATTCAAATCTAAGTTGCTTGAAGAGGGAATAATGGAAGATACCTTTATTGAGATTGCTCTTGACCGGAAATCGGATTTGAAATTCAGGAATCCTAATATTCTTTATGAGTACATTATTGAGAAAACTAAAGATATTTCTCGTAAATACTATGTGATGATTGATGAAATCCAACTTTCCTATAAAGTTAAGGATAAATCAATCGACGAGTCAATGATTCCGGAAGAGGATAGAGATCTTCTATACGTTACATTCTATGATATTCTCAATGATCTAATATCGCGCCCTAATCTGGATGTATATGTGACAGGATCCAATTCGAAAATGCTATCAAAGGATATCGTGACTAATTTTCGTGATCGAGGGTCTGAAATCAAAGTCTATCCTCTCTCTTTTAAGGAGTATGTATCCGTATCAGATAATGTTAATTCCGACGCTCTCGAAGAATACCTTACGTATGGAGGGATGCCGCTTGCAGTTTTAGAGAAAGATGAAAAAGAAAAGAGGATGTATCTTAAAGGCCTGTTTTCAAATGTCTATATTAAAGACATAGTTGAACGCTATAAACTGCATAATGATGAAGTACTTAATGCATTAGTAGATTCTCTTTGCTCCTCCGTTGGTTCGCTCACCAACCCAACAAGGTTGGCAAATACTTCCAGCTCCCTGATGAAGCGTCCAACGTCTCCAATTACTATTAAAAAATACCTTGATTACTTGGAGGATTCTTTTTTATTCCAAAGTGCAAAAAGATGGAATGTGAAAGGGAAAAAATACTTTGATACAATTCAGAAATATTACGCAACAGATATAGGATTGAGAAACTCAAGATTGAATTTCCGTCAACAAGAGCGTTCCCATCTGATTGAAAATGTCATTTATAATGAGTTGATTCTGCGTGGATATTCAGTAGATGTAGGTGTAGTAGAACTAACACGAACCAAGGACGGGAAACGCGTTCAATCTCAATATGAGATTGACTTCGTTGTTAATATTGGCAACACCAAAATCTACGTGCAATCAGCACTACACGTAGACACTCCTGAAAAAAAAGAGCAAGAGACAATGTCACTCCGCAATTCTGGAGATTTCTTCCGAAAGGTTGTAGTTCTGGATGGAAACGTCAAGCCATGGACTGACGAAAACGGGATAATATATATAGGCGTTATCCCCTTCCTTTTGTCAGATTTCATAGAAACTTTAATCTAAAATATACATGTAAAACTTCTGACAAGAGCTATAAAATCGCGCCAAGTACGGAAGCGAAAACGCGCCAAGTACGGAAACGAAAATGCGCCAAGTACGGAAGTGAAAGTTATTGAAGAGTGGAAATATCTATTTTGTAGATGTCTGCGCTCTTTTGGGG
>CAZCZX010000156.1:0-7011 GCA_964503095.1 uncultured Sangeribacter sp. | reverse complement strand
TAAAGGCGAAGCCATCCGCCAAATCCTCGACCCCTAACATGAGGAAATCTTGAAGTCTCAAGAGAAAACATAAAATTCTGCAATGCAACATATCAAATACCCTGTCGCTGTAAGGTGGCAGGGTATTTGGCGTAATTATCCTTTCAAGCAATTCCATAATCAAGCATGAAAGCCGCCAAATATCTTACAGACGGGGATTACATAAATATTAAAAAGTTATGTCATATTAAACTTCTGTTACATTTGCCATTTTATTCTTAAAAAATTTGGATTCTTTCTTTAAAAATCACTAATTTTGCAAGCAAATAAATAGAACGTCTCCTCCACATAATTTTAAATTAATCTAAAACATTTATAAGCTACATGAACAAGGTATTTTTCAAGACTCCTACCGCTCTTTTCGCAGGGATAGCTCTTTTGTCAACTACTGCATGTACTGACATGAATGAGCCATCTTCAAACGTAGGTATTGGAGTAGACGGCACGGTCCGCTCCGTTTTCAAAGGGATTCCCTACAAAGACTCATCGGAGGAAGACACTGAACTGCTGTCAGAAGTCAATGTCTATCACTTCAAGGGTGAAAATTTCTTCCTGCGCACCGATATCGAAGATCCTTACGCAGAGAGCATCGGACTTCCCAACGATGGCACCACGAGAGCATATTGCGTCTCTGAGATCAATCTCAACCCGGAAGTGGGAATGAAAGAAGAAGATTTCCTAAATTCAACAGTCACCTGTAAGGGTGAGACAGGGAAGGCTCCTATGTTCTATTCAGGGGCTATCGACTTCAGCGAAGAAAACCTGAACAACGGTCGCCTTGAGATAGAAATGAAACGTGGCGTAGCAAGGATTGACTTCGCAAATACCATTGACAAAGATATCATAATCAATAAAGTCATCGTAGAAAACGCTCCAGCGTCAACATATATATTTCCATGCGGCAGCATGCCAGATGATGCCACAGTGTCATTCTCACGTGAGTTTAATGAGCCTTTCAAAGGCGTAGAGACCGGATTGTTCCAGATCTTTGAATCCACACGCCCCGTCAATGTCCGCGTTCTGGGCGAATATGGAGACACCCCTATCAATATCCTAACTTCCATACCTTCCATAGAGCGAAATAAGGTCTACACTCTTCAGATTACAAACATAAACTCCAACGTATCTGGGGCTTTTACCGTCATGGATTGGCAAGAAGGCAGTTCTACTGGAGCTATACCCTCTACATCCAGAGGCCTTTTTATCGACAGACTCAATTCTAATGTGCCAGCAGGTGTAGAAGTCATATACAGCAACAACGTAGTGAATGTCCCCTGTGAGGGAGCAGCGAATATCAAATTGGCATTCCTTGCAAAAACAAAAGTCAGTGTCAGCTCAGTTGAAGGAGAAATCTCAACAGTCAAAATTAATGTAAACGAGCCGGTAAAAATTGATGAAGGGTATATTTCTTCTTTCAACCTTTCTGTTGAGCCCAACAAACGACTCGCTTACTCCATCATCGTTAATGTCAAAGATGAAGAGGGGCACAGCAATTTCGTAGAAGTCAATGTTGCTTACAACCCTTCTCGCACAATTGAGACTGTCGAAATAGCAGGAGCAACTTGGATGGCTTTCAACTGCACTTCTCCTGAAATTGACAAACAGATTTATCCCGTAGATGGACTTGGTGTAGAAGAGACCTACCAACAGAACTGGCTCGGTGCCGTAGGATATCTCTACCAATTCGGCCGCCAGTATTCCTATATTCCTTACAATTCCTACAATCCATCCAATAACCTCGGCGGCCAGACGCAAGATATGCCTTGGGTGAATTATTCTCATATGCCATGCCCCGAAGGCTTCCATGTGGCTACTCTTGAGGAGTTCAGAAGGCTCTGCCCGAATGGGACTGAAATTCCAAGCACCTATACTGCAGGCAACGGCGAAAGCATCACAGTCACAGTCCATGCCATTGACGACAAATTGATCACCCCTACCAATGTGGGAGGCACCGGACGATACATGAAGTTCACTTCCAACGACACCGGCAACGTCCTTATTCTTCCTATCGCCGGGTATAAGAGCGACAAGAGCACGGCTTCAAATCCAACATTCGGCAAAGATGCTGTATACTGGACCAACTCCAATATTCAATGCAAAGGTGGACATGCACGAGCCTACCGATTCATGTTCAACTGGGGCGACACCAGCAAGATGGATGAATTCCAATGGCCAATGGAGGCTTTCGCATATGTTAGGGCAATTAAAAATGTAGAATAAAACGTGGAATAAAGATGAAATTCACTAAAAATATATCTCTGGGTCTCTCTCTCCTTGCTCTTGCCGGATGCGCAGAGGAAGATATGTTTCAGAAACTTGACAGCCAAGCTGTCAGCGGCACTGCTACTTTCAATATATCTACAGGTGGATCGGAAATTGGAGTGTTCACCCGTGCGAATGGAAATGAGGAAGAGCAGACTATCTCGGAATTAAAATGGATGATCGCCGACAAAAATGGAAAAATTCTGCCTCACTACTATGGCCGTCTCGACAACCAAAACACCAAACTGACCATTGAGGGTCTTACCTACGGCGACTACACCCTCCTCTGCCTTGCCACTCTCAATGACGCAGAGGGTATCAAATTCAGCAATCCGGAGTATCTTAGCGATGCATGGATGGTCAATGACAAAAAGGATCAGCCGGTAGATGGCATCTACTGCTATAAGAAAGTCCCATTCACTCTTGGAGCTGATGGAGTAGCCTCAAATGTCATCCTTGAGCATATCTCAGCACTTGTGAGTGTAGACATAAATATGCCAAATCCCTCTCAGTGGCGCCACATCAAGAGAGTGTCGGTGAGCATAAATGAAGAAATTCCTACTGCTTTGAATGCAGACGGCAGTTACTCAGGCACACAGACAGTAGACTCCTACGACATCTATGACCCAACAGGAGAGTTCATCTTCACCACACTTCCTAATGATAAGCCGGTGAGCGGCTATGTAGAGATTCAGTCAAGCCGCGACAATGGTGACGACATTATCCAGACATATGAGTTCTCTGACCTCATGCTTGAAGCAGGGAAAATAGCCCATATCAATCTTGACTACCGTCACCCTGAGATGGAATCCGGACTTCTGTATGTGGCCACTCAGGAACAATGGCGCTATGATATCAGAACGATGTTTATGGAAGATGAGCCAAGGACTACATTCTACAATAACAAGGAACGTGGATTCTACACTACTACCCCACTCCAAGTGTGGATAACAGATGGGGGCCAACTCGCAGTAAGATATTTCTCTCCATACACTTTGAAAGACGTAAAGGTTAAGGCTTGCTTCAATAAGGTCTCTCCTGAATGGGTAGATTTAGCCGTAATTGAAGAGGTAAATCCTTTTGAGGAGGCATTCTTCACCTTGCCAATCACTCAGCACGACTGCGTATTTGACGGGGAAAGCGGACGAAAAGTAAAAATTCCTGCCATCACTAATCTTAATCCGGGCGAAGTAGCGCTAAAGGTTGAATGGGATAAGGATGATGTCTTTATGAACAAAATCGCTGAAATAAAATATAACTGGTTTATACGCTTCAGCGGATACGGAGCCGACAGCGGACATGCTTACTGGCGCCACATGACGCCAAAGCTCTGCCGCCTCGCTGTAGGATTAGCCTACGACATGACCTACATGTTCTCAAGCGAGGAATTCCCGATAGAATTCAAGAATTGGGAGGGAAGACTCGTTGACAGCGGACGCACAATAATGCTTGAAGAAATACAGACAAGACTGAACAATCAGGGTGGCCTGATGATGGGCACAGTAGTAGGAGTGCTCGGACTTGGAGGGGGCCAGACATTCGGCATGTCGGCCGACAGATACACCAATTTCTATCCGGACACCACACCTGTAGGAGGCAACACCTTCAATGGCGCTCGCCAGACAATATTCCACGAATTCGCCCACTGCCTGGGCTACGGACATGATGGCAATATGACCTATGGCGAAGCATGGACTGTATGCTGTGCTAAAGTGCTTGTAGAATTGGGATGGGCTGAGAGATTGCCTGTGAGCAAGCTCGCTGATATCAATCGCCTACCGATGGAATAAGGCCCTATTCAATCTGAAAAATAATCCTATAATAACAGACTCAAATGACCAACAAAATATTTAAAGCCACAACTGGAGTTTTCGCCCTTATGGGAGTATTGACATTTGCTTCATGCTCAGATAATGAAGATATGCCATCTGTAGGAGGATCAACAAATGACGCATCCGACTTCTCTCTTGCCATCAAAGGAATGCCGGCTGCCACTTCCGGCACCACTTCAACTTCAGCACAGGAGTCAATAAGTGTATTTCAATTCGGGCCTGATGGTCTATTCCGCAAGCAAATACTCAATAGCTACGACCCGGAAGGTATCGACCTTGTAAAAGGCACCACAAGCGCACTCTATTGCGTATCGGGCATTGATATTGATGCTTCTGAAGATACTTCTGAATCTGAATTTGCTCACACCATCATATCTACTGAAAAAGGTGCGTCTTCAGCTCCACTCTTTCTCTCAGCCTATGCTCCAATCGATCTTACTCAGATGGATTGCGAACTTACCATGAAACGCGGAGTGGCCAGAATTGACCTTGATGCCCGCGATGCAGACATGGAAATTTCCTCCATCACTGTGGAAGATGCTCCGGCTGCCACTTATGTGTTTGCAGGAGAGGCTGGCAAACTTGACGCTGAGACCACAGTATACACCCACGAATATTCCACTGCTCCTTACGGAGTTGAAAAGGGCGTTTTCATGATCTTTGAGAGCAATAAGGATATACATGTGACAGTACATGGCAAAGTAGACGGAAAGGACATCACAGTCCCGGCAGTGATAGAAAAGGCTGAGCGTAACAAAGTATATACTCTCCGCATCTATGACAAGAATGCCAACATCGAGGCAGCATTCTCCGTTTCAGATTGGGAAGACGGCGGCACATTCAATAGTTCAGCCGACATGTCAAAGGGTCTGCACATAGATATGGCATCATCTGTATTCCCACAAGGAGTTAATGTAGACTATGTCAACAATATTATAGATGTTCCCTACTTCGGAGCTGAAGGTATGAAGATAGCCTTCCTGTCTGAAATGAGAATTGATATCGACACAATATCTTTCTCAGGGGCTCGCGTTCTTGTAGATTCTATAGATGCTAAACATGTGAAATTTGTGGCTGAGAAAGCCTATAATACTGATAAGGGAGTAGTCACAAAATTCAATATCGAAATTAATCCACAGATGAAAGGGCGTCCTGACTATGAAATCAAGATGTATGTCAAGAAGACTGTAATGAATACGAGTTACGACTGCGTGACAATCCGAGTAGCAGAATCCCCCTACCAACTTCAGACTGTAGAAATAGGAGGTTCAACTTGGATGGCATTCAATGCAACCTCCCCCGACCTTTCAGAGCAGATATATCCAGAAATCGGACAGAGTGTAGAGGAAACCTATCAGCAAAACTGGGCAATGGCAATAGGCAATTTCTTCCAATATGGACGCCAAAAGGGCTATTCTCCATGGACAGTCAACGACCCCAACGGCAACGAATCAACTGAGAGAAACATTCCATGGTCAGATCCCGCCTGCATGCCTGTTCCGGAAGGATTCCATGTGTCGACTGAAGCCGAATGGCTCTCACTACTTCCTTCAGGAACCCAAATTCCTTCTACCTACACAGCAGGAAATGGCGAGCAGATAAAGGTAGAGGTAGTGGAATTGCCTGGAAAACTGAGCGATTCTCCAAGTGCTGCCGCCAACAAGGCCAACCTTCTAATGCGCTACCTGAGATTTGAATCGCAGGAGACTGGCAATGTGCTTTGCATCCCAATATGCGGCATGAAGACTGCGAGCAATGCTGAATATCCCGGAGGAGGAAGAGCAATGCATGCTTGGGTCAGCTACTGGATCTCTGCCGACCGCTACACTTGGCTATTCCAAATCGGTGGCACCACCGGCAATCTAACCGCTAGTCACGGACGCGACCGCTGGAACTATAACGGATTTATTCCCGTACGTGGCGTAAAGAATCGTTGAATTGACACTTCTTAACAATTGAATTAGATGAAAAAAACAATCATAGCACTCGGAATCCTCTCTCTCATCTCCTCTCCCAACTTTGCATTTGCTCAAAATCCGGACCACACTATTGAAGTGACACCGGGAGACTGGGACGACGATGACCCCACGCTTAATTTCAACTTCAAGGATGTTCCTTTGGCAAAATACCTAGGTCTGAGACTGCATCTAAGCTGTGCACTACCCAATGCTAAGATATTCTATACCTCAGACATTACAGCAAAACCATCGGATCAAAAAGCATGGATTCAATATTCAGAGCCTCTTTATCTGACTGAAGACTGCACGATACGCTTCTTCGGCCGCTGTGAAGGCTACAACGACTCAGAAATCCAGAACTACGTCTTCGTATACTCCGACCATCAGGCTGCAGCTCCATCAGTGGCTCCTGATATGGAAAGAAAAAATATAGTAATGACTTCCGACTTTCCGGAAGCAACTATTCGCTATACATTTGATGGCTCTGACCCAACTGAGACAAGTTCGGCCTACGATGGTCCACTCCCTATTCTTGCAAACGGAACTTTTAAAGCAAGATCATTCGCCAAAGACATGTTTCCATCTTCAATCACTGAATATACTGTCGATTTCCTAAAGGCTGAAATGCCATCTGCCGCTTTCATTCAGAAGAAACTCGTACTTTCTTCTGAAGATGCATTCTCAAAGATTTACTATACCCTCAGTGATGCGCCCATTTCTGACGCGAATGCATGGAATTCTTATTCGACACCCTTGGCGCTGACTGAAGACTGCACTATAAGGTATTTCGCTCGCCATAACGGCTACCATGACTCTGAAGTTGGGGCTTTCGCATTCTCTTACTCTGCTTATCAAGTGGCAACCCCGATTCTCACTGCTGATGCAGAAGGCACTCACGTGCTGATGGAATGCGCTACTGA
>CAZCZX010000155.1:1370-7075 GCA_964503095.1 uncultured Sangeribacter sp. | reverse complement strand
CGGATGATGCTCCTTGAGCGTGAGAAGGAGAGTGCAGCTGAGGAAGTGTTCTCACAATTGGAGAAGACTGCTGCTTTCATCATGGCTGAGAATATTTTGATGTATCATTCTCTCCCGGATGAATTGTCTACCATCAATTTCTTGAGAAAGTGGCACGACAGAAAGAGATTCTTCCTTCCAAGAGTCAACGGTGTGAATCTTGATATCCTTCCTTATGAAGAAACAAGATTGGAACTTGGCTCATTCCATATTGAAGAACCCACTGGCGACAATGTCGCAGATGTGAATGATATTGAATTGATGATTATTCCGGCGGTGGCATTCGACCGAAAAGGAAATAGACTTGGTAGAGGCAAAGGATTCTACGATAGACTTTTATCCACTTCAAAAGCTACTAAAATTGGGGTGGGGTATGAGTTCCAACTATTCGACAGCATTCCATGTGAACCACATGATGTGGCAATGGATATGATAATTACGCAAAAAACTATGATAAAAATGTAATTTTTTGGATTTTCTTGCGTCTAATTATATGTAGGGCTTATAAGGCATAGATAGCCTGTAAGCCCTATAATATAAATCTGATATGCATTATAAATCTTATATACTTATAAGGCTTATACATATATTTAAAATTTTAATCAAAACAACAATAGCAAAATGAAAAGACTTACCAGTCTGGCAACCCTAATTCTGATGTTTGTGGTTGCCTTTGCGCAGCAGATGCCTATGACTCCGCTGCCTCTTAAACAGGACGTCAAATCAGGTGTGCTCCCCAATGGTTTGACCTACTACATTCTTCACAATGAGCAACCCAAGGAACGTGCGAACTTCTATATCGCACAGAAAGTGGGTAGTGCTCTCGAAAATCAAGACCAACTTGGCCTTGCTCACTTCCTCGAGCATATGGCTTTCAATGGTATTACTCATTATCCCGGCAAAGATATGCTCAATTATCTTCAGAGCAAGGGTATTCGTTTTGGTAATGATATCAATGCTTATACAGGTTTCGACGAAACAGTGTACAACATTAATAATGTTATCACTACCGATAAGCCTCTTATGGACAGCGTTCTTCTCGTGATTCGCGACTGGTGTGACGGTATTCTTCTTGAAGAGTCAGAGATTGATGCGGAGCGCGGTGTCATCAATGAGGAATGGCGTTCAAGAAACGATGTGCACACAAGAATGTATACCACTATTCTTCCACAGATTTTCAAGGAATATCAGTATCAGCAGATGCCTATCGGTAAAATGGAGGTTGTCATGAACTTCAAGCCGGAAGTGCTCCGTGAATACTATAAGAAATGGTATCGTCCTGATCAACAAGGTATCGTGATTGTTGGTGATTTTGACGCAGATGAAATGGAAAAGAAAGTTAAGGAGCTTTTCTCTACTGTCAAAATGCCCGAAAATGCTGCTCCGCGTGAATATGTTGAGATCAGCGATAATCAAGATCCAATCTTCGTGCTTTTCCAGGATCCGGAATTAGACAGAACTATTATCAAGACATATTTCAAGCAGGACAAGATGCCTTGGGAGATGCGTAATTCTGTTGAAGGATATATGACCGATGGCATTATGAAGAATGTATTTATTGACATGCTTCAAAATCGCCTCTCTGAATATGCACTTGATCCTCAATGTCCTTATGCCGGTGCGGGCGTCTTAATGGGCGAATTTCTCGTAGCCGCAACAAAGGATGCTTTCGAAATCACTGTTGTTCCAAAAGATGATGTTCTCGCTGCTTATAATGCGGCAATGGGCGTAGTGGCTCGCGCTTGCAAGACTGGATTCACTTCTACTGAACTTGAGAGAGCTAATGCTGAACTTATGAACCAGTATGAAAAATTATTCAATGAGAAGGATAAGACCTATAACGAAAGTTACGGTCGCGAACTTATTCGCCATTTCATTGATAATGAGGCTACACCCGGTATTGAAGTCGAACTGCAACTTGCTAAGCAAGTTCTCCCAATGCTTCCTGTAGAAGCCTACAACCAGATCGGTCAGCAACTTCTGACTGCCGAAAATCAGGTTATCGTGGTCAATCAGCCGCTCAAAGATAATATCACTCCGATGAAGGAAGATGAGATGATTGCTGCTCTTGAAAGCACTATCAATGCTACTTATGAAGCATATGTGGATGAGGTAATAACTGAACCTCTGATTGCTAAACTTCCTAAGAAAGGCAAAATCAAAACTTCTTCAAATAATTCTCTTATGGGTACCACTGAGTTCACTCTCTCCAATGGGGTGAAGGTAATCCTCAAGACTACTGACTTCAAGGCTGACGAGATTAGGGTATTGGCTTTCCGCAAGGGTGGCAAGCAGATGTATTCAAAAGATCAGGCAGCTGATGTGCTTATGATTGATGATGCCGTAGAACTTTCAAAACTTGGCAATTTCGATGTCAACACTATGAGAAAGTATCTTGCTGGCAAAACAGTGTCTCTCGGTTATTCTGTAAATCTTTACACTGATGTGCTCGAAGGAAATTCAAGTGTAAAAGATTTCAATACTCTTGCTGAAGTTATTTATGCTTATTTCACAGAGCTGAATCCAGATGAAACTACATATCAGTCTCAGATAGATAAGATCATCCCAATATTTGAGGCTCAATCCACTCTTCCCAATACAGTATTCGGAAAGCGTCTCAGTGAGGCTGTATACGGTGATAATCCTTTGATGATGCCGGTTGACGTTGAAGTCCTCAAGAAAGCAAACTATAGCAATATGCTTTCTATGGCTAAGAAGTCACTCGAAAATGCTGCTGACTATACTTTCATTTTTGTCGGAAATGTTGATGAAGCAACTCTTCGTCCTGTGCTTGAGCAGTATATCGCTACTCTTCCATCAAAAGGAAAGGCTTCTTCTGCTAAGGTATTGACTGACCTTAATCCGGTAAAAGGAAAAGTAGAAGATAAGTTTGATCAGTCTATGGAGTCTCCGGTGACTCAGGTATTCAATCTCTATTCCGGCACTAACTTGAAATGGGATGTTAAGAATCACATTATGGTAGATCTCATGGGTGATGTTCTTGATATGGTGTTTATTGAGACTCTTCGTGAGGATGAAGGTGGCACATATGGCGCAAGTGTAAGATCATCCTACAATTTCCAGACCAATATGTGGCAACTTCAATACTTCTATCAGACAGCAGAAGAAAAACTCGACCGTCTTGAGGCTCGCGCAGAGAAAGAACTTCAAGATCTTCTCAATAATGGCGCAAAGGCTGATCACTTCAATAAAGTGAAGGAGGCTGCCATCAAGCAGTATGAGATCAATTCTAAGACCAACAGCTACTGGACCGGCAACATTATGAATGCGGAGCGTGGTTATAATACCTACGAGGGATATATCGAGACTCTTCAGGCTCTGACCCTTGATGACTTTAATCATTTCTTGAAGAATGTCTACGACGGTAATAATGAGATTGAAGTGATCATGGTAGGCAAAGAGTCTGCTAAATGATATGACAATATTCCTAAAAAATAAAACTCTTTAATAGTCGGGAATCCGGTTTAAATCCGGGTTCCCGCAACTGCATTTTATGAAAAAAACATTATTAACAATTTTAGCGGCTACGGCTATGGCAACAGGAAATCTTCATGCGCAAGCTGTCAACGACAGCAATAACCCGGTGTTGGCTCCTTCCGGCCTCCCTTACAATGTGCTTCCTTTCAACAAGATTTCAGCAGCTGATCTCGAGGCTGCTGTCAAAGAAGGGATTGAATACCAGAACAAGGCTATCGCTGCGATAGTCAATCAACGTTCCATTCCCACTTTTGAAAATACTATCGCTGCTCTCGACAGAAGCAGTTGGGAATTGAATAGGGCAGTGCTTGCACTCTCCAATCTCGAGGGTGCTTGCGGCGATGAGGAATATCAGACAGCAATGATGAATATTACTCCTATTCTTTCTGAGCACAGTGCCAATATCCTTCTGAATGAGGCACTATTCAATAGAATCAAACAGGTCTACGACAACCGGGATAAGGAAGAGGGTTTGACTCCGGAAGAAAAGAGACTTATATCTGAGACTTATATTGATTTTGCTGATAATGGGGCCGCTCTCCAAGGTGCTGATAGAGAAAAATATCGTAAACTGAATTCGGAACTTAGTGAACTGAATCTTAAATTCTCGCAGAATGTCACTAATGGAATGAAAGATAAGGCTCGCCGTATGTTTATTACTGAGGCTGAGACCGAAGGTCTCCCCGAATCAATTAAGATTGCTGCAAAAGCAGAGGCTGACGCTGCTTTTGCTGAGGAAGGCAAGAGCAATGATGAAGGGCTTTATCTTATCACTGTCTTCGCTCCTTCTTACGGTCCGTTCATGAAGTATGCAAAAAGCAGAGAACTCAGAGAAAAACTATATAGACTTTATGGATCTCGCAACATGGATGGTGTTTATTCCAATGTTGAAATCCTTAAAGACATTGCGAATGTCAGGCTTGAGATCGCAAAACTTTTAGGTCATAAGAATTTTGCGGAATATAAACTCGGACACACCATGGCTGCTAATCCTGAAACGGTAATGGAATTCCTTGGAAACCTAAAGGATAACTATACCGAACCTATGCGCAAGGAGATTGAGGAGGTGCAAGCATTTGCACGTCAGTCGGAAGGTCAGGATTTTGTGCTTATGCCTTGGGATTACGCTTATTGGTTTGATAAACTCAAAAATGAGAAATATGCCTTCAATGATGAGGATATGAAGCCATATTTTGAACTCAATAATACTATCGACGGAGTTTTCGGACTGGCCACAAAACTTTATGGTTACACATTCAAGCGCAATAAGAATATCCCAACTTATCATCCCGATGCGGAAGCATTTGAGGTGTTTGACAAAGATGGTAAGATTCTTGGTGTGCTGTATACCGATTTCTATTATCGTCCTGGTAAAGGATCAGGTGCTTGGATGACAGAGTTCAACACTGAGACTAAAGATGATGAAGGTAATCGCAACGTGCCTGTAATTTCAATCGTGATGAATTTCTCAAAACCGGTCGGCAACGATCCAGTATTGCTTACCCCGGGTGAGGTTGAGACATTCCTTCATGAATTTGGTCATGCTCTCCATGGATTAAGTTCTCAGGCTAAATATGCAAGCCTTAGCGGAACTAACGTATATCATGATTTCGTAGAGCTATTCTCTCAGTTTAATGAGAACTACCTTACTGAGCAGAAATTTCTCGACACTTTTGCAAAGCACTATAAGACTGGCAAGAAGATGCCAAAAGACCTTATAGACAAATTCGTGACTGCTTCTCAATTTGGAGCAGCCTATCGCTGCATGCGTCAGCTTGGTTTCGGATATATCGATATGGCTTATCATATGATTGAAGATCCATTACGCGCTTCTCAGGATATTGCAGTCTTTGAGGGCAATGCAATGGAGCCTGTAAAAATATTCGATATGGTTGACGGATGTCTTACTTCTCCACAGTTTGGTCATATCTTCTCAGGAGGATATGCAGCCGGCTATTATGGCTATAAGTGGGCGGAATCTCTCGATGCAGACGCTTTCGCAGCATTCCAGGAGAATGGAATATTCGATAAAAAGACAGCCGCAAAATTCCATAAGATGCTCGAATCCGGTGGCACTGTTGATCCAATGGAACTCTACGTTGAATTCCGAGGTAAAAAACCGACAGTAGATGCCTTACTAAAACGAGACGGAATAAAGAAATAAGAAA
>CAZCZX010000155.1:0-1270 GCA_964503095.1 uncultured Sangeribacter sp. | reverse complement strand
AAAGAAATAAGAAATGAGGCTGGCGCGTAAGCGTCAGCCTCTATAATTTTAAGCAATAAAAAACATCATCATTCTCCAAGATAACTCTTCAGGAGTTTGCTCTTCTGTCCTTTAAGGCGACGGATTGCTTTTTCCTTAATCTGACGTACACGTTCACGTGTTAGGTCAAACTTGGCTCCAATCTCTTCAAGTGTCATTTCCTGACATCCGATGCCAAAAAACATCTTGATGATCTCGCGTTCGCGATCATAAAGCTGACGAAGGGCGCGGTCTACCTCCTTAGAAAGTGATTCCTGAGTAAGCGATGCATCAGCACTTGGGCTGTCATCATTGGGAAGCACATCAAGAAGTGAGTTGTCTTCTCCCTCCACAAATGGAGCGTCTACTGAGATATGACGGCCACTCACCTTAAGAGTGTCTGAAATTTTGTCAACTGGAATATCAAGACGTTCTGCAAGTTCCTCAGGAGACGGACGACGTTCGTTTTCCTGCTCAAACTTCGATAACTCCTTGCTTATCTTATTAAGTGACCCTACCTGATTGAGTGGTAGACGCACGATTCGGCTCTGCTCTGCGAGTGCCTGTAGTATTGACTGGCGAATCCACCAAACTGCGTAGGAGATAAATTTAAAACCTCTTGTCTCATCAAATTTCTGGGCCGCACGAATTAGACCAAGATTTCCTTCATTGATGAGGTCTGGCAAACTCAGTCCCTGATTCTGGTACTGCTTTGCAACTGACACCACAAAACGAAGGTTGGCCTTAGTGAGTTTCTCAAGTGCTGCATGGTCACCTTTCTTGATACGCTGTGCAAGTTCTACCTCTTCTGCAACAGAGATTAGTTCTTCGCGACCTATCTCCTGAAGGTATTTATCGAGCGACGCGCTTTCTCGATTGGTGATCGACTTAGTTATCTTTAATTGTCTCATATGTATACTAACACAAATTACTGCAAAATTAATAAAAATTTTTGGATTACGCAAATTTTTAGGTACAAACTATTCTAAACAATTCTTAAACCTATTCTGAAGTTTATGCAACTTCTAAATCTTTGCTACAATATTTTAACGTAAAATAACCCCAACTTGTTTTATTTCATCCCCTTTCTTTGCGATATTTAACACTAATTCATCAGTAGAATTCATCAGACAAAAATACCTCCATAAGCCCATAATCAAACAAAGTAGTAAGCGCACTTCATGCGCCTCCCCAACCGTCAATAAGCAAATTCTGTACCAATTTTCCAAATTCCAAAAGCCAGAAACGTAAT
>CAZCZX010000154.1:0-7075 GCA_964503095.1 uncultured Sangeribacter sp. | reverse complement strand
GCGCAATCTCTTCAAGCGGCAGATAAGAAAATGAGTCAGGATACATTTCCAACTGCTGGGCTACCGTCATCATTGCATTCTCATCTCCCAAAAGGGCACCGCGTAGCAGAAGTTCCTCTCCTCTTCTTGAGTCATAGGGCAAACCTCTCCCCATCAGCATGGCGTTGCCGGCAAGTGCTGAGGCTTTTGCCATTCGCTCACGGTCTGGATTTCGCTGCGCAAAGACCTCATCGGGATGATTTATGATAAGTTCCATATAATTGAGGGCGGCTGCCGGGAGACCTTGGTCGGCCGCACGTTCAAACCAACGGAAAGCCCCATTGAGATCTTTCTTCACGAAGTCACCTTCTTGCAGAAGCCATCCGATATTGTTAGCAGCTTTTGCATCTCCTTCCCAAGCAGCAGCCAGCATAAGGTCGTATCCTATTTGGCGATCGTCTGGCAGGGAGTCACGCGCGAAGAGCCGATATCCCTCCATTGCACTTTCTGCCACCTCCTCTGGAGAAGCAGCAAAGGCGATGGCTGGGAAAGCCACCGCCAAAGCCACAAATATATCTCGAATCACTTTCATCCTTAAAATTTGATCTTTCTCACCTTCGATCCTTGCTTCAACACATATATGCCATGGGGCAAAGAAGAAGGATAAGAGTCAAACTCTCCAACGTATAGTCCGGTAAGAGTGTATACTGAAATTGGAAGGCTCTCATCCGGGTCTTGAATCATGTCGGCAGCGCTTGATAGCTTTTCTCCTGCCTCAAGCTTGATGCAGTCGTAGAGCACTCCACTCTTGTCTTTGCAATTGGAGGCGGTGAAAGTGACTACATTTTCTCCTATCTTTAGGTCGGAAGCAGGGAATGAGAACGACTTCACTATATGGCGTCCTGCCAATGTTGCGCTTCGGCGTATAGATCCGTCATCTTTAAGGCTCCATGCTTGCTTTGATTTTCCGTTGACAGTGGCTGTGATTGTCGGAGAGTTGGAGACTCCTGCAATTGAAGCGGTCAGCAGTGCTTCGCCTGCATATTCACGGTCGAGATTGAATTTTACAGTCCATGTGCCGTTCTTGGTCTGGGCATTATACCAGTTTTCTGTCGGGTCGCTTTCTCCAACTATATATTCAAGAGAAGCCGGTTGCCATTGCCATGCTTCATATGCACGAGGACGATCGCTGCAGTTAAATCCATCGGCAAGCCTGTTGTTTTCACCGATATTCCAAAGAAGATGCTCATAAGTGAGGGGTGCCCATTCGATCTCGCCGAGATTGGTCTCGCTGTCGGTCACCTCTATGTTATTTACACAGAGTTCTTCGGTAATAGTGCCCGTAGTGGCATAAGCATAAAGGGAATATGCCCCCTTCCTGACTGCCGGAATCGTAAAACTTCCGTCCTCTTCAGTCAAAGTCCAGAACATATAGTCTCCTCCCTGAGCAAGGAGATCCTTTCCTGGAGCGCCAAGCACTACCTTGATATTGCCAGATTCCTGGCCGGTTGTGACATTGATTTTGCCGGAGACAGTAGCGCGGTCAAGTGGATAATATTCATTCTCAAACCATGTGAATGGCCATTCGGCTTTAAGTTGCGCTGCTTTCTCGCGAGCATCAGCAATCATAGCGTCGCGGCTGTCTCCATCATTGACATAAATCATGAAGGGACCAAATATCTGATGATGGTCGTCGTCATATGTCTGCGAAGATGCTCCCAAATGCTCTCCTTGAAGCATTTGGATGGTGATAGGAGATTTGCTGGTGGCATGCACGGTGAGTTCCTGACGCATCGGGCCTCCATTGAGCCACTCATAGCTTACCGGAATATTCCAAATGCCTACTTTGCCATTCATAAGGCCATGGAAATCGTCATTGTCGATAAATTGAGCCCAGTTATACTTGGTATAGATGCTGCCATCAGAGAGATAGTAGGTGGCATCTTGCACTGTGTTTTCAGATTTTTCTGCCACTGCCATCTCAGAGTTAGAGGGAATCTTGCCCTGCATTTGGTCGTCGACATATCCGTCAAGGAAGTCAGAAGCGACGCGAGTGCAGACGCGGGTCTCCTTCACTGGGCCAACACCACCTTGTGAAGTGTCGCCGCTCTTGGAATTGCCATGCACTATCACATAAGTATAGACGCCACTCTCTCCTTTGCGCAAGATATAGCCATGCTCATAAGTAGGGAGCGCATTGTTGGCGCCCGAAGTGTACACTACCTCTGCATAGTCGTCATTGCTCTTGACTATACGTGCACTTCCAGCAGAAAGTGAACGGTTCTTATTAGTAGTATAATCAAAATATATACCATTGTTGGCAAGCATATTGGCATCCCCATAAGATGGGTGCTTCATAGTCTTTGCCATACCTTTGCTGTCGATATTGAGGGTGATTATGCCATTTGACATAGTGCAAGTCCTGTCAGATTTCAGTTCTACGGTCACATTCTGTGCGAGAACTCCGCCCCATACGGCAGCTGCCAAGACACTTAAAGTAAAGATTCTCATTTCAGATGTAGGTTTTATTGTTATTAGTCAATTATTCTATTATTACTGCTACAATGTGCAAAATTAATAAAAAATCCCTTATGTTCCAACAAAAAAGCACCGAGTTGTAAGCTCGGTGCTGATTTCTTGTGTTAAAGATTGTTTATCTCACGATTACTTTGCTAATGGAAGATCCGGCGTTGACCAGATAAATTCCGGCAGGCACGGATATACGCAGATTCCCATCCGCTACGTTTTGATATACTACACGTCCAAAGGAATCCGCTACTATCACCTCTTTCCCTTCAGCCCCCTTGACTATCAGTTCTCCGTGGCGACCAATCACGATAATATCGGATGCCGTGACATTCTCAACGGAGGAAGGCGTTAGTGTCACCTTGACTGTCTCCGAAGGTTTTGATTCTCCACGGTTGAAAAGGCAAGCCACATTATAGTTCAAAGTGCTTGATCCTTCTGCATTTGGGGTATGGGTGTAAGAGTTCTCTTTTATTAGAGCTTCATTCACGCGGTTGCCATCACAATATAGATTGTAGCCTTCAATTTCCAGATCATTGATGGCATCTTTTGCAGTAATCATGCGGAAGTCGTCAAGCAGGAATGCATATTTGTCGTAAGAAATGCAGCGCACAGCGAAATACTTGGTGCCTTCCGGAAGATTTGCGAGGTATTCTTTCCAGTCTCCCGTGCTTGTGTACTCTTTGAGAAGCACAAAATCAGATATTTCTTTGCCTGATAGAGAATAGAGCACTTGGAAAGTATCCGGTCCATAGAGATCTGCCGAGATAGTCTTTGCATAGAACGAGATAGTCTGTTCGCACTCTGCAAGAAGCGGAGATATGAGCCAGTCGTCGTTGCCCTGATCACCTTTCGGACGAGAGGCGAGCGAAAGGAACATTTGGTGTCCGCTATGGCATGCAAAAACATTATCTTCCTGATAATAGCTGTTGTAGACCACGAAAGCCATCGGCTGTCCTACACCCGGGTATGAAAACTCGCTTACATAAGTTGTGAGTCCATCGGCGTCTATTGTAGTCCATTCTCCGATGTTGTCATCATCAACCCAAGTGGTCGGCAATCCAGTTGAGAATGGGGTGTAAGACTCAATGTCATCGACCGATGGAGCAAGTACCACATCGTTTAAGTCAGGTTCATTCCAGGTCAATATTACGTTGTTATTTTCAACTTGTGCTGAAAGGTCTCTTGGAGCAGGATAAGATGAAGCCAAGAATCTCACGATGGCTTTCTCTGAAGTGTTGTCGTCTTCTTCTTGATCAAGAGGATAATCTATCTCAACTGAGAATTCCGGATTGTCAACTGATACTACGGGAAGAGCCACCTTAAATTCGATAGATTCCAAAGTCTCGGCATTAAGGTCAGAGCATTCCGCTGATTTCAGAATTTGTCCATCGCAGAGAAGATTGACGGTATAAGCCTCAGCGGTCTTTTTGCCTGCATTCTCGATGAGCGTAGTGATCTGGAATTCTTCGTTTGCCTCTGCAGTGTCGGGAGCGGAAATCGACAGAACCGAGAGATTGTGATCTACATCATTGGCTATGCGTAAATTGTCAATTGCAAGCAGATTATAGTCAATCAATGTTGCCTCAAGTCTGATACTTACTATCTGTCCGCTGTATGCTGACAAGTCTATTGTCTTTCTCTTCCATTCCAATTCGGCTTCTCCAAATTGAATATCAGACACTAATTCGCAGGTCTTGCCGTTGTCTACATATACTTTCAATGTGTTTTCTGTGTCTGAATAGTCGTAAAAGTAGAAAGAGAGGAGTGGCTTTTCAAGAGCAGAAAGGTCGAAAAGACTTGATATCAGGGTTGCCGTTTCTTTGCCTACATCATATGTGCGATAAGCAGCTGCTACCGAGCCTCCATCGAAAGTAGGGAACGGAAGTTCTTGTGTAGGATAGACGTCCCAAGCGATGAAACCATCTGCAGTGGATTCAGCACCCCATTCATAGTCGGTGATTCTGCCTCCGAAAGATTCTCTTGCCGGGGTTTGTTCTGGGCGTCCAAACGGATACATATTTGAGATTGTAAGGTCGCTTGCTCCTCCGGCTCCGATAGCCTCTACAAAGTAGTTGACAAACATCTGGTCGGCATCCGTATCCATCACTTGCTCTGTAAAGGAGGTCTCGGTCACTCCGGTTGCAATTTCCAAGAGCGCGGAGCCATTGATGGAGCGCCAAATGTTGAAAGTCAATCCTGAGCCTTCCAGACTGTTACCGTTGAGGTCATACTCCGGAGCGGTCCATGTCAGCACGGCTTCGCCAGTGTTGCGGCCATAACTGAGGTAGACATTCTCTACATTCATGGGCTCCACAAGTCCGACATATGTTTCCACAGTCACTTCTGCACCTCTGCCGTAAGAATTATATCCGACAATGGTGTAGATATTTCTGCCATTAATAGCATTATTATCGGTAAATGAAAGTGCTTCTCCTGCTTTTCCATTGACTCTGCCAAGTTCCTTTCCTTCGCGTTCGATTGCAACATATGAAAGTTCTGTAAGTGGATTACCGGCCAAGTCAGATTTTGGAGCTACAAATGAAATCTCTGCAGCAAGCACCCCTGAAGCAGCGGCTTTTGCCTTTGCATTTTTCACCTCAGCAGGTGCAAGAGTTGAAGTGCCGGCTGTGATAAATACATTGTCAAGGAAAAGCTTATTCTGGTCTACATCGCTAAGAGCATGGAATCCCACATAGTATACTCCACTTTCTTTTGGAATAAATGTTCCGGAATATGTCTGATATTCCTCATGTGTGATGGATGTGGCAGGCATGACTGTTACAGCATTCCTTAGTGCCTCTGCATTAGTGCCTTTTGCGACGGCTATCTCGAGTTTTTCAACATATGGATCCAACGTGGCATGAGCATCACACCCGATAGTGTAGCATTTGCCGGCTTCAAGTTTTACGGGATGAAGTATAGCCCAGTCATCATGTGGGCTGGAAAGGGAATAGTTGATCAAAAGCTGTCCCTGTCCGAAGAAATTATATTCCCATGAGCGATTGTCACCGTTAGAATTGACCAGAGTATAATAGTCCATGCAAATGGGGTTTTCGAAATCTTCGGAATATGGGAGTGTAAGATAACCCACTACATATCCTGAAGATATGGCTTCATCCGACTTGCTATCGCCATAGTGTGCTACAATACCGAAATAATATCTTGTAAGATCTTCTGTTGCAGGCACATCGCAGAAATATGAGGAGGATGTCAGGCCTTCAGCCACTTTGTCTCCACTTGGATACATAACTACGGTATATGTCACTTCTCCATTTGATGCTCCATCCACATTTACTGGATCCCAGAATAGATTGAGTTGATCACCTGTAGGAATAAGGTATACATTCTTTGGGGTGCCAGGCCTTTGATAACCAATCCATTTAGTAAGTGTCGCAATGTCATTGCTGCCTGATGCGTTGGAAAGAACGACGGCGAAAGTATACTCACCGGAGCATGGCACTTCAACCTTACATTTAATATCCTCGCCGGCTTTGCCTTCTCCATTTACTATTTCTTTGCCATTGATTTTGACAGAATATCTGACCATGCCCTCAAGTGGATCCCCTCCGGTAGTCATATCCGGAATATGGAAATTGAATGTGCCGGAAAATGCTTTGTCTTCAAATGAAAGCGCAAGTTGAGATGCCTTTGCTGGAGAGCCGGCAGCGGCTGCTTTCTCCGGAACGAAAAGACTTAATACTTGAGCAGACTCAGGCAGAGGATATAAGAAAGTAGGGGAGGCGTTGGAGAGGTCGATCTCATACATGTCTGAAGTCTCTGGTGTATAATGTATATAGAAACAGCGTCCGGATTCAGGGTCGATAGTGCCACAAGTCATTTTTGAACTTGCGAGTCCTGTGTCTCCAATCACAGTATAATCTCCAGTAGTCTTATCGAATTTTACAAGGATGCCGCTTTTGTTTATGCCATATACTACTCCTTCTGGACTACACATGAGGGCAGACCAATCTTCAGGTTCAAGAGTGCGGATCACCTTAAATTCGTAGGAATCCAAATCCATCACAGAGAAATTATAGGTGTATTCAGTCATGTCGTCAGTGATGGCGTACGCACGTCGGCTGACAGGATCGAATGTCATGGCACGTGCCTTGAAATTGCAGTCTCCGGTCACTGGGTGTTCAACCCAATTCTGGGTGTCATAGATATTGTAGGTCATATTGTAGACCCTGTCTTGATATAACTCAGGTTGAGTTGCAAGATACTGACTTCCTGCATAAACTTGACCATAGGAGGTCAGCATGTTTTCGTGAAGACTCACCTCTTTGAGGGAAGATGGTGAAATCTCATAGATGCCGACCTTTCCTACTCCAGTTACAGACCATGAATCAGCGTAAGATACGCATCCCATGAGCGTAGGCATATTGCCTGGAGCCTTGGACGTGACCTCATTCAGTGCCGCCTGACGATTGGCTGATGCAAGCGAAGAAAAACACAAGCCAACTGCCAGAAGCCCTGAGAAAATAGAAAATCTTTTTACCTTCATCTTTTATCGGGGTTAGTTATTGAATTCATAATATTTGACAAAGATAATCATAATAATTGAAAT
>CAZCZX010000153.1:0-7130 GCA_964503095.1 uncultured Sangeribacter sp. | reverse complement strand
CTGCATTACTTACCTGCTCCGTTAGGCTT
Organism: uncultured Sangeribacter sp.; assembly: GCA_964503095.1. Taxonomy (GTDB): domain Bacteria; phylum Bacteroidota; class Bacteroidia; order Bacteroidales; family Muribaculaceae; genus Lepagella. The sequence continues at coordinate 7,101 of CAZCZX010000153.1, read as the reverse complement.
TCCGGATCCTTGCACAGATTGAGATCCTGTCCCTAATGTGGATGTGCGTGCTGCAGAGGCCTTGATTGGCATGAGATCGTTAATTCCTGTAGTAAGAGCTGTTTTATAAGAGGATTTTACCAATGTATTACCATATTGATTCCAAAGAGTCTGGAGATATTCCTGTACTTCTCCGCTTCTATTTTGCATCTGGCGAAGGCGTTTGTAGTCTTCTCTCCAATGCTTTGCTTTATCGCTGTTGTCTGCGAATTGACAGGATTCGCGAATCTTGACCTTTATATTGTATTCTCCTGTACCCCACATAAGTTTGCCATTATCGAGAGGCATAAAAGAACGAGGCACTACAAAACTGTCGCCTTCTATATCTACCAAATTTTGAGACAAGAATTCCTGTTGAGCATCTTTGGGAAGTTTTTCTGCCTCCTCAAAGATCAGATTTCTCGAATATGAGTATTCACCAATTATATTATTGGGAATATCTACTACCAGACTAAATTTTCCGAGTTCTATATTCTTATGAACTTGTACGGCTTGATTTATCCATGATGAGAAGATGGAGAAGTCAATGGCTACGCGAAGATTATTACGCTCGTCGAAGGAAAAGCCGTTGCCACCGTTGCCCGGACGGATAATGGTGTCTCCTTTTATTTGAATTTTGCCTTTTTTAATCTCATTCATAGTCCGTATGCCATTAGCTGTCACATTTGGGAGATGACAAATATAGGGGTTAAAAGTGAGACTGTCGAGCACAAGATTGAATTTGCTGTGACGGAAGAGATGCTCGAGATTGTTTCGGTCGATGCTGCATGACATGTAGATAACTTGCTGTCCATTTCGCATACCGCGAATCTCTATGCCATCAAAATTGATATTTGATGGGTCGAGAGCTCCCATATGGGAATTTGCTGTATAGAAATCCTTAAGTCCCTTGATGGATGTAATGCTATCCGTAAAGTTGTTTTCATTTTGGATCATTCGCATCCATTCCTGTTTCTGTTTTTTACGATATTGAACTAAATTGAATGTTTCCGTGACTACGGCATCAACAAGTCCAGAAACCAATCCCATTCCGACTGCGGATCCTATGTCGGCTATAATACCGCGGTCTTCTTCTGTACCTTTAAGGTTTGACATTGTTTCTGTGATGTTTGCACGTACTTCTGGAGGCATTTGCTTAATGTTGACTTCCCAGCAGTCAACCGGCATTTGACTTTTTTTCCCTTGAGGAGTGTTTCCTTTGGGCTGTGCTATCATAGATTGTGAAGATACCACAATCAAGAGCAAACTTGAAATGATGTTTTTAAATTTCATTTTTATAATAGGTTTTTATTTATCTTTTCCTTCGTAAGATGAGATCGGATCAATTTATGCTAATCAAGTGCATCAATCAGAATGAAGGCATTTGTGTATTGAGGGGAGTTAAACGATTTAGAGAACGATTTTTGGGTCTTATAAGCCAATGAAGCCGGATCAAAGACATATTCGATGGTTTCGACTGGAGAGGCCGACATCAAAGTTTTTCGCGCTTCTGCTAATGCTTTTCTGACCGACATTCCGGAATTAAGATTTTGATAAAACAATCGCATCAATTGTGAAGTAGCATCGCTATTTACACTCCAAAGGCTCAACAACATAGCATCTACTCCAGAATTCTTGAGACCTCTTTGGAGACCAAATACCCCATCCGGAGTGATTTCTCCTAATGCAGATTGACAGGCCGAGGCTATGAAAAGATTGCATTTGGAAAGGTCGAGAGAGGAAAGTTCCTTGGCAGATAGAATGCCATCCGCATGCAATTCTGGATTAAAATTGGGAGTCGTAAGATAGGAATTGACTCCCGAAAAAGCAAGGATACTCTGCGACATCGAATCATCATCCAGAATAGGCTTCAAGTCGGTGGCAACAGGAATGTTTGCACCGAAATCGCCATGAGTGGAAAGAATGATAGAAGAGTATTGAGGAGCGAGCTGGCGGAAAGACAATTCGGAAGCTTTAGCACCTGACAGGATAGAATCAAGGGGATTATTCCGTAGGGCAATAATATCCTTGGTTTCATCTGAAGAGGCATCAAGCCGCGGAAAGGATTTCCCCAAATAGTTGGCGTAAGCGTCAGAGTCATTAGAATCTACATTTCCAGAGGCTTTATCAAGGTCATAGTTGATAGATCCAAGAGCCAAGACAGGGGCATCAGAAGTGAGTGAAGTAGGTGGATCCATTAGCCTTCGAGTTGAAGAAAGTCTGTATATTTCAATCCCATCTACCTGAGGCATGTATTCGATAGCCAGACGATGCATGTAGCCATCAGGGGCAAAATATAGTTTTTTGATACCATCTAACGAATTCAACAATTCCTGAGTCCACACCATGTTTTGCAATTCGGAATCGTTATAAAGTTGGTCTTTATCTTTACGCCCTGTTGAACTAATTGATTTTCCAGATTTCTCCAATATTTCTGAAGGGGGAGTTAGAGAAACGAACTTAGGAGAGCCCGCATTCTTCAGAATTAGGGCACCCATTTTCTGGTAGTCTTCCTCACCATATTGTATAAATTCTATAGCCGCTTGATTTCGAGCTAATTTATTCTGAATGTCAGTCCATTTATAATCGAGAGATTTCAGGGCAGCGTTGGAGGCAGGTCCATCACCAGATATTCTTGACAACTGGAGTAAAAGGGCTTTGGAGAATAGTGTGACATCAAAAAGAAAAGCAGGATCGGCATTTTCAAGGAGATAGCAATCTGTAATAAATGGGCGAAGAGTCTGCCAGTATTCCTTACGCTCATTCGAGCTCATTTTAGAAAAATTCGAGAGTGCTAATTTCTTTTGTGCTTCAAAGTAATCTTTATAGGCTTTCAGAGCGCCCAGTCGATCTGCATTTGCAAGAAGTTTAATTTTTCCATACATTCTCTGCGCCTTGGAATATTCAAGACTTGTCTTGTCAATAGCATTATTTAGTTCATCTTCAGCTATTTTCAAAGCCTTGGCAGTGTCTCCGACTCGGGCAAGACACATTGCATAAGTCATTTTCGTTATGACCCATATAGAATCCCCGAGTTTCTGATACATGAATTCCAAGCGGTCGTCAGCATCAGTCATTAAAGCGAGTGCGCGGTCGTATTCCTTTCTCCTATAATATAATTGCGCCAGCTCACGGAGCATAATGAAGTCAGATCCGTGAAAATCTGTATTAGGATTGCTGTCAATTATTGACTTCGCCTTGTCATAGTAAAACTCAGCAGAGTCAAGACGAGCATTTTCATAATAGTAGTTGCCGTACAGTTTGAGCAATGACACAGAGTAATCCTTTTGCTCGTCATCATTGAGCTGCATAGATGTCAGTATCATATTTATAGAGTCGGCACATTCTTTGATCTTGGATGGTTGGCTATATTCATATGCGAGGTTGCCACGGCTTATCAATCCCTCGATCTGTTTCTTATGGGATTGGGCACTCAAAGAGGAAGCAAAAGCAACCAAACTCAATATCAAGAGAATATTTCTCATTTTCGTGAATTATGATTGAGGATTACGTAGGAGATATTTCCATCAGAACCGTTTGTGACTTTAAGGGAGAGCGGCTGGCCTTTGACCGCGATTCCGATAAGTTTAATGGAGCCATCACTCATTGAGGTCGTAGTGAAAGTATTACTGCCAGAATGAGCGGAAGCAGAAATTTTAGCCTTTGCTCCTTGATAAGGAAGAATTATGATGGTCTGTTCGCCCCAACGCTCGGGTAATGAAAAAATGGCTGTCTTTCCTGGCTTCAGAGTTTTCTCAAAAAGAGAATAGTTGAAACGGCTGTCGGCACCATTTATATGATTGCCAGTAGTAGTTTGATAACGTTCTTTGTTTTCAGCATTAGTGAGCACCGAATTAAGTTTGAATCCGGGGACACGTTCGGAGGCTTTGCATTCAATATTGCGGTCAAACCCCACCTCGTCCATTGGAGTCCAATTCTTATCAGCTGCAAGTTGCTGTATGGCTGCATTATAAGCCTTTTCACCTCCGGATTGGAGGGATTTTACAATGTCGGTGAGTTTATTGAGTTCTGCATCTTGTGCAAACGAAATGAAGAGACTCGAAATTAGGATGAATGTTGATATTATTCTTTTCATATGGGGTTTCGGGGTTTCGAGGTTTTCGGGGTAGGAGTTGCTAACTGATGGATTCGGGCCAGAGGCGTTCGATTTCATCAGATGAGACAGTGGAATTATCAGAAATTTTGAGAGGAGGAAATTCAGTCTGGTTTGACTTGCATCGTGATATATTATCTATAGCAATAGAGATGATTTCTTTCAACGCCGGACGGTTTTGGGGATTGAAATCCAAGCAACGGGCGATCAGAGAACTGAGTGCCGGGAGTTCCCTCCGCAAAGTAGGCACCGGAGAGGTTAGAGTCTGACCTTTTCCTCCGAGACCCTGAAAAACATGGCATCCGAGAAACACATAAAAAATGCTTGCGCCCAATGCCCAAACTGAGGAATAGCCTTCCGGAGCAGTAAAACGAATATCGTTGCTTTCCGACCATTCGGAAAGGTGAAAGTTGGATCCATCGATAAAGATATGGTCGGGAGAAATGGGAGTGTCGATTGTCTGAGCTTGAGAAGCAATGTCATGAAGAAGTTGCCAAGCCGTCAGTTCATCGATTTCGCCGGCTATGTGATAAGAATCTCTTTCTGGATAGAATTTCATTGAGCGGACATGGTTGCCGTCACATTTTGTGGCAACGTTTCCGTCTGCTTCAATAGTATATTTTTTTCCTTTATGTATAAGCATGTTATTTATGCATTAAGAATTCTACTTCAGAGACTGGGACAGAATATGATCTATTTTGATTTTTCTCATCAATTACAGACGCAACCCCGACAGCCTTGAAGCCAACGCCATCCCTGACAATCACAGGCGCACCGGAAAAGCCGGGAGTGAGCCCCCCCTCATGAGCAAGGACTGAGATATGACCGTTTTCCTCAGTGAGTTCCACCCGGAGATTGTCGGATTTATAGTCGATAGAGCTACCGGTGACCGCAGCCTCTGGATGACCAAAGAAGTGGAGTTTAACATTACGATCCACCAGCAATCGGCGGATATCTTCAGTAGTTGCCAATGGAATATGGCCAGCCTTGTCAAATTTAGTTGCCACCACATCGCCGAGCATCATGTCGCGTCTCGTATAACGGTGGGAGATGCTTCGCCAATATTTGGAGTCGCTGTAGGTTCCAAGCTCCACGATATCATCATAGTCATAATTGATAAAGAAACTTCGAGAAGAAATGCAGAACGAATCACCATTCTCGTCAGTGAAAGTCATATATGATATGATTTTATAATCTGCTGAGTCGTTGAGTTGATTGTAAGTTTCTGCAGATAGCGCACTTGCAATCGGCCAATCAGACATATCCGGAATCTTGGAGTAATCTTCCGGAAGCACTTGATTGAGCCATGGCTGGATGCAATGTCGAGCGGTGACCAATAGGGAATCCGAAGTGAGGAAGGCTGTACCGATGGGAGATGAAGCATAAGAGTAGGTGTCGATTAAACTGTCGCCGCAGATGAGATGAAGGCTGTCTACGCGCGTCGTGAAGAGAGAAGCCTCGATCTGATGTTTCATTGAGTCAGTAAGATTGTCACGCTGACTGTCGTATATTCTGTAGCCCACAACAACCGCAATCAGGACAATTGCAGCCACCAAAAACCACGATAACTTACTATTCTTATGTATGTGAGTCACAGATGGAGCCAACTGTTTCCCCTCACGAATGTTAAATCGAAAGGCAGCGTTTGGAACCTCAATATTGTCACCATCTTGAAGAAAATGGACACGGTTCATCTCGATGCCATTGACCAAAATAGGATAGTAAGAAGAAACCTTAACAATATGCCAACCATCATCATCGCGATTGGGGATAATTTTGGCAAATATCACATCCTCGTATTGTGAATGATTAATAATCTTGACATCGCAGCCCTCTTTCTGACCGATGACAGTCACGCGGTTGGTTACGGCAGTATAAATACCGTTTCTTCCTGAAAGAGTATAATGTTTATCCATTTTTGCGACGGTCGTTGAAGGTTTTTACAATAAGGGGAATTGCAGCAGTCAGGTCTCGGTCGTAGCGGGTTACAGGAAGGCCTGTTTCGTCGAGTCGAAGTTCTGAGAAAGCACAAATGTCAAAGTGGGCATTGCGTTCGATTTTATATTTCTTTTTCAGGGAGACAGGATTTTCCTGAGCATAAGTAGGATCTGAAAGTCGTTTTTGGAGGTCAAACTCAATCTCCTTTCGTTCTTGTTCGGTGCAAGGTCGCATCCCTTGGATAAGCCGTTCTACAGTCCAGCGATTGTGTTCAACAGCTGTGAGTCGCTCGATTTCATCAGCAGTAAGAGCGTAGAAAGTGTCCCAGTCATTGCGGTCGTGACCGAGGATCTCCATTTTTAATGGGATTGACATTACATTGAAGATGTTGGAGCGTTTTAGTTTCTCGTCCTTGATTGTGTCCCACGCCTTATTAACTTCCTCCTCAGGGAGTTCTGTTGGGACGTGCTGTAGTTCGTAGCTGGCCTGATAGAAATAATTGAGGTATTTTGCCATTTCCATCAATTCCTCTTGGCGTTTATTCTCATCATCCTCATCCCTATTATGAATTTCAAACTTAACATTATCCGATAATCTTCTTCTAAGTTTTTCCGCATACTTTGCATTCCTTTCGTTATCTGAATAACAAAATGATACTATAAGTTTCTGTTTTGGATCAACCGACCAGCGACGGATTTTCTCTTGAAGAATTGGATTAGATAGTCTTCCAATTATAAACTCCCATTCCACATCCACGAAATCCTTACGTGTTCCTTCATATAGAGGACGATGGAGAGACAACTTAGGTTTTCCATCGGAAAGGTCAACGATGCGCCAATAAGAATTATCCATCAATTCCTGATATTCAAAAACGAAATCATGAATCTCTGCTTCAGAACTGACCACAACTGATATTCTTGTGCGGTTGTCAGGGTTAATCTCGTAGGAAGGGAAATGGTATGTAAGAGCGTAATCCACAGCATGCTTCTGCCATGAATCTGGATCTCCGATTAGGAGGATATGATGGGTAT
>CAZCZX010000152.1:0-7171 GCA_964503095.1 uncultured Sangeribacter sp. | reverse complement strand
TGTAAGAGCCGTCCGGTGGATAGATTATCTATGGTGAGATCTATACAGGGTTATACTTATGATCGGGTATCTGGCGAACGACTAAAAGGTGCTGTTGTTTTAAACCGTGCTGACTTCCATACTTTAATTACTGATACTGTAGGAAAGTTTACTCTTTCTGCACATATAGGCGATTCGATCCGCTTTACTTATATTGGAATGAAAGATACAGTGTTAGTATTGTCAAATAATACTCCTTCATATTTGGAGATTGGGTTAGACACTGCTAATACCACACTAATTGATCCGGACATTGTCTTGCTTAAACATATATCTGAAACAGAATTCAAGCCATTCCAATTCGATAATGGAGATGATTATGTGAAGTGTGATAGATACAGAATTGTTGACAAAGATGGGAGAATTGGTTATGCCAATGGAAATGGCTATGTGATTATTGAGCCAAGATACGCATTTGGTTATCCTTATGAAAAAGGAATGGCAAAAGTGACAGATAAGGGAGTGTGGAGAGAAGTTGAAGGAAGCAAAGGAGAATACCACTATTGGGACAGCGACGAATGGTATTATATAAATCTGGCAGGAGATTCTCTTTCATCAGTAGAGAGTTCAAATGCAGGCATCCATAGTCCTGACAGCATAGAGTTTGTATATTTCAACAATGAATGGATACAGGGAGCCAATATAAATATGGTTGATCCTGAATCGATAACAAAAATAGAGATAAAGAATGATGAATATGCCAATCGAGCAGCATTCATTTCGATAACTTCAACTGCTCTTGAATCATTAAAAAAGCAGATTGAGAAAGCTAATGAAGGAATTTGGATAGAGTATCCTTCCCCATATTGTGAATTTCCCGGAGGCAATTCCAAAATAAAGGAGTGGGTTGAAGAAAACATAAGAATTCCTTCAGGATTCAAAGGAAAGGTGAGAGTCATTGTTTCAATCCGTGTACAGCCTGATGGAAGAGTCACCGATGGAAAGATCTTAAAAGGAAGTGAAAACGAAGAAGTTAATTCAGAAGCTTTAAGATTAGTTGAAATAATGCCAAAATTCAACGTCCAATATTATACTCCCCGAAAAGTTCCAATTCGATTCACCTTGCCAATAACTTTCGAGGAAAAAGATAATGATCTTGATATAGGAAGTAGAAAAGATTGAATTAATTCGTTATGAAACAATTGATATTATCGATATTTTTGGCGTTTGCCGGCATATTGTCATCAAATATAATCAAAGCTGAAACAGACATTGTGAAAAATGCCTCGGAGAGAAATCTTCAATCCCTCTTTTCTAATATAATGGCAAATTCTCTTCCAAAGGAAAAAGTGTATCTTCATCTTGACAATACAAGTTATTACAAGGATGATACTTTATGGTTCTGCGCCTACGTTGTCAATTCAGATGGAAATACATCCGATGCAGTTAGCAAAACTTTGTACGTAGATCTTCTTAATCCCGGAGGAGACATAATAGACACTAAAGTATTAAAAATAGAAAATGGCAGGGCTAATGGCAGTTTTAAAATCAATTGCACTCCGTTCTATTCCGGATTCTTTGAGATACGGGCCTATACCAAATACATGATGAACTTCGGACCGGAAACAGCTTTTTCAAGAGTTATTCCCGTCTTTGAACCATTAAAGAAAGAAGGAGATTACCAAAAGAGAAACATTCGAGCTTTCGGAACTGGACAATATCAGTATTCTCGAAAATATCCAGAAAAGGGAAAGGATTTCAATGTTAAATTCTATCCTGAAGGTGGACGTCTTATTAAAGGGGTTCCGACAAAAGTTGCTTTTGAAGCCACAGACAAATCAGGACATCCTATAGATATACAAGGCTCAATACTGTCTTCAAATAAGGATACCATTGTTTCTTTTAAAACTATTCACGAAGGAAAGGGAATGTTTACTATCATACCTGACGAATCCCCTTTGATGGCGGAGTTGAAGTATAATGGAAAGACAAAGAAAATCAATCTGCCGGAAACATTTGCCACAGGATACTCCCTCAGTGTGGATAACCTGTCAAATCTTGATAGTATCTACGTGACTATTTACCGACCTGACAAATATAACAGGAAAGATACAGTTGGAATTGCCCTGACAAGTCATGGTATTCTGAAAGTATACACTGCATTGGCATCTTACTTTAAGAAGCCTGTCCGCGTCGCCTTCGACAGAAGAGAACTTTCTTCAGGAGTGTCAGAGGTGACACTTATAGATGCTAAGGGACGTAAAATAGCTGACAGGATGTTTTTTAATCCTCTTGATTCCAATAGTTGTGTTGTACTGCGGTATGATCTAGACAAAAAAGAATACAGACCTTATGAAGCCGTCAACATGACTGTTTCTTTGTCTAATAAGAAAGGAAATCCTGTAATATCACCATTCTCCTTGTCTGTAAGAGATGGCCATGACGATATGGAATGTAAACGTAATATTCTGACGGATCTTCTTTTGACATCTGACATCAAGGGATTTGTAGCAAATCCTGAATATTATTTCGAAGCAGATGACAATATACATCGCAGTCATCTTGATCTCCTAATGATGGTGCAAGGTTGGAGAAAATACTCCTGGGAATCTCTTGCAGATAACCGAAATGATAATTTGCGGTTTATGCAGGAACTAAATGGCATAGAGATTGCCGGTACTGTGAGGAGTCTTACGAATAAGCCTATGCCTGACGTGGATGTGACAGCGTTTCTTATAAAAGGAGACACTGATGATAAATCTCTTCCGCCAATGGATATGACAAAAACAGACTCTTTGGGTAGATTCTCATTCACTGTGAATATTGATGACAGGTGGTCGCTCATACTAAACACTTCGAAAAACGACAAATTGATTGACTCTCAAATTTCGCTTGACAAGGAATTTATTCCTATACCTAGGCAGTACCATATTAATGAATTGTATTTATCTTCATTTTCAAAGCAGAATGAAAATATCAATGAATCTTTTGTATTTGCGGAATCTGCAGATACATCTTTAGTTGAAGATTCCATACTGTATCAATCTCCTAATGATAAATCAATTTGGCTTGATGAAATTGAGGTCAAATCTAAGCGAAGTTGGAAAGATAATGATAGGGAACAGGCAAAACATAAATCAGTAGCTTATTATGATGTCAATAATGAGGTGAATTCATTGCGTGACAATGGTGGATATATAGACTTAGGTTCTGATATTCATGATTTTATCTTAAAAAAGAATCCAGAATTCAGGAGTATATATGTAAATGGTGAGCAAACTCTGTTATATAAATTGAAGTATCCTATTATTGTGGTGGATTACGAAAGACTTAACAACCGCTCGCCAGAAGAATACTATAAATATAAAAGTGTCAAACTTGAATCTATCAAATCCATCGCTGTTAGTGAAAGTGACTATATGTTGCGCAGATATAGCTGGCCACTGGTAACTCCAGATACACTTTACAAGCATTTTAGTTGTGTAGTGATGATAGAAACAGATCCTGACGGAAAAGTTATGTTCGATGGTGGAAAAGGGATACGTAAGACTAGTGTAAATGGATACGACACTCCGCAGGAATTCTATTCTCCGGATTATTCTGTGATGCCAATAGAGAAAGATTATCGACGCACTCTTTATTGGAATCCTGCCATTCTTCCCGACGAAAAAGGTAGAGCAAAAGTTAGATTTTATAATAACAGTAGCCACGGTCCCTTAAAGGTTGACATGCAGACAATGACTTCAACCGGCGCTTTAAGCACCTCTCAATAAAACTAATATTCTACTATAATTAAAAAGTATGTCAAAACTAACAAAACGCATAATCAGATACTTCTTATCTTTCCTGTTGATGAGCTATGCTTTCTGTGTGCATTCAGAAAAAATCATTGATCCTAATGATAATATAATACCCTCTAACGAAATAGAGGCAGAGGGGAATAATCTTCAATCTCTTTTTGATAGAATAATTGAAAATTCTCTACCAAAGGAAAAAGTGTATCTTCATCTTGACAATACAAGCTATTACAAGGATGATACCTTGTGGTTTAGCGCATACGTCGTAAATTCTGATGGCAATACATCCGATGCAATAAGTAAAACGCTTTACGTTGATCTTCTTAATCCCGGTGGGGATATCATAGACACAAAAGTATTAAAAATTGAGAATGGCAGGGCTAATGGCAGTTTTAAAATCAATTGCACCCCATTCTATTCCGGTTTCTTTGAGATCCGTGCCTACACCAAATATATGATGAATTTCGGACCGGAAACAGCCTTCTCAAGAGTCATCCCTGTCTTTGATTCTCCGAAGAATGAAGGAGACTACGAAAAACGGAGTATGCGGAAATTTGGAACTGGAAACTACACTTATACCCGGAAACAACCGCAAAATGATAAAGACATAAATATAAATTTTTATCCTGAAGGTGGTCATCTGATTGATGGAATCCCGACAAAAATAGCATTCGAGGCTAAAGACAAGAAAGGATATCCAATTGACATAACTGGCGCAATCTTGAATGCAAATCAAGATACAGTGATCTCTTTCAACTCATATCATGAAGGAAAAGGGGTGTTTAATCTCATTCCGGATGGAAATATCCTTTATGCAGTGGTGGAATATAAAGGGAAAACCAAAAAACTAAAACTTCCTGAAGTTCAACAAAATGGTTTCTCCTTGAGTGTTGACAATCTGTCAGATCATGATAGCGTTTCAGTCACTGTCAATCGTGGGGGCATTTTCAATCGGATTGACACAGTTGGAGTTATTCTGACAAGTCATGGAGTCGTGAAGACATATAGTGCAGTGGCTTCATCATTCAGAAAACCACTTTCAATATCTTTCGATAAGAAAAATCTCGCGTCTGGAGTTGCAGAGGTAACACTTGTAGATACGAGAGGAAGTAAAATTGCGGATAGATTATTTTTCAATATGCTTGATTCCACTAATTTCATCGACTTTAAATATTCGTTTGATAAAGAGGTTTATAAACCATACGAAGCAATAAACATGTCGGTATCTTCCACAGATGCAGATGGCAATCCAGTCAGTCATCCATTTTCTATATCAGTCAGAGATGGGAAAAATGAGACAGCATGGGCACGAGACATCTGTACCGATCTATTGCTTATGTCAGACATCAAGGGATACGTCACCAATCCGGGATATTATTTCGAGTCTGCCGATAGCACACATCTCTCCAATCTTGATCTTCTGATGATGGTGCAAGGTTGGAGAAAATATCCTTGGGAATCGCTTATTGAAAAAAATAAGGAGAATCTTCTATTCCAACCCGAATCGGAAGGTATTGAAATCGCAGGAACTGTTCGCAGTCTTACCAATAAGAAGATGCCGAATGTGGATGTGACGGCTTTCCTTATGAAAGGAGATAAAGAAGAAAAGTCGATCCCACATACGGATATGACCCGAACCGATTCTCTTGGTAAATTCTCTTTCACTGTCAATATTCAAGATCAGTGGAAACTTATCCTCAATACTACGAGGAAAAGTAAACTTATAGATAGCCAGATAGTTCTGGATAAGAGTTTTATCTCGCGTCCTCGTCGTTATTTTCATTATGAAATGGATGCCCCATTATCATTTGCGGATGATGGCATATCCAAGTCAGCGGATGCTATGACAGAACTTTCTATTTCTACTGACGATCAAGATTCGTTGGATTCTTATCGGTCTGGAGATGATAAATCCACATGGTTAGATGAATTAACTGTAACACATAAGGTCAACTGGCTTGATGATGCCCGGACAGAAGCGCGTAAAAGGGCTGTTGCCTATTATGATGTTGACGAAGAAGTCAATACTTTGAGGGATCAAGGAGAGTATATCGATGTCGGATGTGACATACACAAGATAATTATGAAATTGAATCCACAATTTACAAAAGCATACGATGACGGGTGTGGGGAGGATTATTTGATATATAAGCATAAAAGTCCATTAGTAATAGTGGACTATGAAAGAATTGCAGGTCCTACTCCAGAAGATTACTACAGATACAAGAGCATAAGATTAGAGTCAATAAAGTCAATATCAATAAGCGAATATGATCATCTAAAAGGCAAATATTGCTGGGTCGGAATTGCTCCAAGTAAGGCTGCCGAAATATATAGTTGTGTTGTATTGATAGAGACTTATCCGGATGGAAAAATAATGGTAGATGGTAGTAAGGGTATACGAAAGACGAGCATACATGGATATGATACACCGCAAGAATTCTATTCTCCCGATTATTCAGTGATGCCAATAGAGAAAGATTATCGACGAACTCTATATTGGAATCCGGAGGTAGTCCCTGACGAGAATGGAAAGGCTACCATTAGATTCTATAATAATAGCACGAATACTGTTCCTAAAGCCGACATCCAAACAGTATCCCCTAACGGTGTCATAGGTGCAATTGTCAATTTTTAGTTATTTTGCATTGAAAAGATAATACATTATGGATTTCAAAAATATAGAACTCGACGTACATACTCATACTATTGCCAGTGGCCATGCAATCAGTACCATTCAGGAAATGGCTATGGCTGCAAAAGAAAAAGGACTTAAACTTTTAGGTATAACTGAGCATGCTCCAGGCATTCCAGGGACATGCGATCCAATCTATTTCCGCAATCTTCATGTAGTGCCTCGAGAAATGTATGGTGTGAAATTGCTTTTGGGAGCGGAGATCAACATTTTGGATGGAGAGGGTAATCTTGACATGGACGATGAATTAATGTCAAAACTCGATCTCAAGATTGCCGGAATTCATTCGCTATGTTATAATTGGGGTAGGCGAGAGGAGAATACGCAGGGAATGATAAAAGCCATCAGTAATCCGTATATTGATATCATCAGCCATCCGGGAGATGGAACGGCTGAGTTAGATTTTGAGCCTATAGTGCTCGCAGCCAAAGAACATCATACTCTTCTTGAAATCAATAATAGCAGTCTGAAACCGATACGCAAGAAGTTGTCAGCAAGAGGCAATAATATCGAGATATTGAAGCTTTGCAAGCAATATGAGGTGCCAGTCATACTTGGCAGCGATGCCCATATATCGTTTGATATAGCAAATTATGAATATCTTCCCCAACTTCTGAATGAGACGGAATTTCCAGAATCTCTCATAATTAACACTTCTATAGAGCGATTCAAATCATATCTAAATCTTGATTTCTAACTT
>CAZCZX010000151.1:0-7268 GCA_964503095.1 uncultured Sangeribacter sp. | reverse complement strand
GGGGCTTGTCCATACACAAAAAATGCCCAACTTCTATTTTTCAAGAGGTTGGACAAGTGCCTTTATGGTTTAGCGGACAGTAATATAAAAAATTGATTAGTTATAACTAAAGAGGAATTCCAATCAAAAACAAATTATGATTTAAGCCGACTTTTCTTCATTGGGAAAAGAATTTCAAGATCTTCACAAGTCAGGTCTTGAGTTTGAGTTTTCTTCTCAGCGCAGTCTATTAATCTTTGATAGTGATTGACAGGATTTTTCCCAGGTTTCACTTTGACATCTGCAACAATATTGATGAATTGATTCCTTCTAATCAGATACAGGAATAAATCTGCTATGTCAGGATAACTGTTCCAGACCAGATTAGCAACCTGTCTTAGATTTTTCATATCATATCCAAATGGCTGTCCCTGTTGAGCGGAAATAAGACACCAAATCTCCTTTTGTCTCTCGGCGAAAAAAATCAAAATCCTTTCAGGTATAGTACTCTTTGCTTTATGGTATCTATTAAGAAGTAGTAGAGGTGTATAAAACACGAAATCCTTATCCTCAACTTTTATAGAATTTAAAAACATAGAAGTCTCCTCATCTATTGGCTGCTCAAGTAATGGCAATACTCTGTTATAATCGTAGACTCCAAAAACTTTAAAATAATCAGTGAGTGATACGTATTTAATTTTGGCACCATGAAATGTACGAAAATAAATCATTTCATTCCATAATTCCTTACCATACTGAAAGCCTTTATCTTTTAATCTCACAACTTCACAAACAATTTTCAACCACTTGTTTAAGGCATCCAACTCAAATGTCTTAATGTTAGAATGAATACTAGCTAACAATCCATCAATTATTTCCTCGCTAAGACTATCAAGGTATTTTAAGACTTGCCAGAACATATCGGATGGGAATAAGTATGAGGGTACATGAGATACAAAATCAAGAGTATTTTTCTTTTTCATCGTTTATTCGGCGTATCTCTTCTTCTTTTCTTTTGTTCTCTTCTATTTGCGCATTGCAGTCCTTGATTATATCTTGGATTCGATTCAGACATTCTTGCTTTTCTGAATTTGAATTATGCAGATAGGCCATCCTTTGATTTGCATCAAAAGTTAAATCTGAGAATTGAACCGTTTCGGTATGCCATTCACCTCCCAATCTAGACTTAAGACCATCTTCAATCACATTAAAGGTATAATACTTAACAGTAAGATGTAATCTTCCGCTAGTCTCGGTAGCTTCTCTGGCCTTATTATCAAATCCGAAAAGATTGTAGTTGTTGTTTACCCAAGCGTCAAGCTCTCTCATTACTGGCGCATCCTCATTTACATCATCGAATATCCAGCAAATATACCAACCGTTATCTCTATACGCATCATTTCTTTCCAGTATAACATGATGAAAGATTGGAGATAACTGGACTTCAAATACAACAGTTTTATCATTAAAACTAGCCCGTATATCAGGCTTGCGCCATGTTTTCCCAACTTTCTTTGCAACCTCCTCCACTGCAACGTCAGTAATGTCAGGCTCTCCATTTAAAGCAGAAGCGATAGTGTTCTTGGTTTGTTTATGTAGGACACTCTCCGTCCTCCCATTAAACACCATTGCCTTTATCTCTTCTTTGCTATAAGGTATCTTATCAAAGAACTCACATTCATTCTCGGATGGAGTGAATATGTGCATAAAATGAAAACACTTTTTTCCATTCTCACTTCCTCCTACAATTTTTAGTGGTCTTTTACAGCATCCACACAGAAAAGTGCGTTTAGAATCAATTCGTTCTTGTTTCTTAACTTCACTCCGTAACTCACTCAAAAACGCCGTTCTTACATCTTTATAAATGGGATTATATTCACAATTGAAAAATCGTGATGACTCACGAGGAATCATTAATCCGTCGCGATTATCAAAGTATGTATGGATTGTCGGTTTATGACTCATGCAGCAAATTTAAAACACAAGACTGCTCAATTATTGTATAACTTTCTTAAACTATATTAATATCATAGTAGAAAAAATCTCATATCTCAATCATGTTTTCTATACCAAACCATTCTTCTGCCTTTGATAAAACATCTTTGGATGGTTTATGATAAAAGACCGCTAGATTTTCTTTGGTACGAGTACAACAGACATAAAAGATTTTGAAGGTTCGTCTTACTACGGAATTCGAGAGTTCGTCTTCGCGAGCTGTAAATAATTTTTCAAAATTATAGTTATTCCAATTGCCATTATCCAAAATAACAAGAACATTATCGAACTCAGTTCCTTTTGTCTTATGTTGAGTTGAAAAGGGTGTTAGTCCTTCCAAATACTTATATAGTTTCTGTACCTCTCGATATGGAACTTTCATTATACGGTCATAAATGTATGAACAGTGTTGAGAATATCTCTCTAACGCGTCATCTTTTTTGACAATCCCTAATTCATCGGCAAGATTTATTATTTCTTCTATGGTTTTATTACCAACTTTGGAAATTTGTTCTACAGCATCACATATGACTCGTTTATCAGAAAGTGTTCTTACTTGCTTTTCTGTTACCTGTAGAAAAGCAGAGATATCTCCTTTAGAATACAAATATATACACCTTTCAATCTTCATCAAATGTCGGACCAACTCAGAACGCTTTGTTCCTTTTTTATTGCTTTCATCCTCTGCCTGCTTTTTATCATCAATTAACTGGTCAGGACTAACATACATACTTACGAAGTCGTCAAAGTTCAAAGATAGCGCAGTGGCATATAAATCCGGTTGGGAATCTATAAATTGTTTCATGGCTGGTGTAGGCCTAAATTTTTTTCGTTCCTTTTCTTCGGTAAATTGATCCTCTAACATTAAAAGCACTTGTTCAAAAGTCAGTGTAACTGTGCCTAAACTGTGATTTTTGACAAACGAGTTAACCCGATCTCGATATTTTATGATCCCATCTCCTCTATGTATCTCCATAAGTGTATGAAACCCAGCTTTCTCGGAAATAAGGTTATGTGTAAGATTTAATTCTTTTGTTCCTTGAATATCATCAAAATTCCATCCTTCATTTCTAGTCAAATAGCTACGTACATTATCAATAGATACAGAGTCTGTTTGTGAATAGAAGAACAATACTCTACCAGCCTTAATCTGTCCATCTAACATATTTGGTGCAGTTTTATCTTCTGATGGATATTGTGTTAGATCATCAAGCCGTATATTATTTGCTAAATCAATAACAGCCTTCGGAGAACGACGATTCTGTTCTTTTTTAACTTCGTATACTTGTCCCAAGGGATACGTATACATAGCTATATCCCCAATTCCCTCATCATAAATAGCTTGCATAGAATCGCCAAAAAATCCTATACAATGTTGTCGCCATGGATGTTTTGAAAATTGATTGAGGAATATGTCCACCACTAAAGGATTAGTATCTTGGTATTCATCAATCAATATAAATGGGTATGACCCGACTACGATTTGACAGAGTTTTGGGTACTTAGTAAACATATAATTTGCAATCACAATAACTTCGTCATGTGAAATAATTCCTTCTTTAACTCTTAAATATTCTTTATATTTAATTGGCTGTATATTACCCTCCTTAACAAAAAAGTTAGAGTCTAAGGGGATAGGCAAGTTGCCAACTCTAGGAAGCTGTTCGTTATTTATAAGTTCTATAATAGAATCTCTTAGTTCATTTTGGAAATTACAGATACAACTCCACAAAAAATCGTGAATAGTAGAGACTCGTAAATTTTCATGGTTCACTCGGTTCTCTATCTCCTGTACAGCTGCATTGGTGTATGTAATACATGCAATCAAGGCTGTTGGATACTCACAGATGATTTGTTTTATTGTCTGGACAAGAGTATAAGTCTTACCACTACCAGCACCACCACTTAATAAAAAATGATGATTGTCTCGTATATGCTGAATTATTTGTTTTAATTCCTTATCCATAACAGACCTTCTTCAATATATCTTGGAACTGCCCATTTATAATCATCTCGCTCAGATAGTATCAGAGACGCTGCTAGAGCCGCCTTACTAACAACACCTTCCGAAAGTTTATAGGGGTCTTTATCTCCTTTAAACGCTTTCAACGCATCCGGATCTATAGCCACCTCATCTAATTCAATGTTACACATGAACTCTTCATTAAGATGGAAAAAGTCATCTTCAAAACTTCGAGGCTGATAATCTCCCTCTTTCGTTTGATAGCAGACCATAACATTTCCACTTGTATTGGATTCCATTTTATTTTTTTCTTCATTCCATTGAAGTCTTTTGTCTTCCGCATTTAAAGAGATGTAATAATTTATATCTTTTCTTTCAAAATAATGCTTAAGTGCGGCATTTGATGTAACAAAACTACCACCTTCTTTATAAGGACACTTCTTATGATGCCCATCAGATTCGCAAATATCTATATCAGTAAGGATAAGAAGTTTCTTAACCCCAATAAAGTGAAAGAATTTTTCAAATATATGGGAATGTGCGCCTATAGGTAAAACTGATATATTCTGGGATAACAATCCTAACTCTCTTTTATCAATATTAGGCATATTTTTCTCATCTACTTTTTGCATCATTATTGGAAGCAGTATTCTTTCAGTATCTCCTTCAATAAAAATTGCTTTGTCGGCAAATAGCAATTCACTATTCATCAATGTGAGATATTGCTTTAAAAACCGATAGGCAGCTTTATCATCTTCTAAATCCTTTCCGTTCTTATCTGTCTTAATGTATAACTTCTTCAGATCATTGAGATTCTTAGACACAACAGCATTTTGATCGTCTATGCGTGTTATGTATTTTATATCTTCGAAATCACTGTCTGAAACAATGTGAGATGAGTGAGTCGAGACTATGTATTGTAGGGGTGCTTTAGTTCCATCTCTGCGAACGATGCCATCTTGTAATAAGGCTTTTATGTTCTTAATAAAGACATACTGCATCTGAGGGTGAGTATGAGCTTCGGGTTCCTCGATAAAGAGTAAGTTTATATCTGCGGGACGACGACTTTTTGCTCGTTTCATCTTCTCAACTATAAGACTTATTTCAAATATCATTGATATAAGATTCATATACCCAAGACCGTTATAATGTTCCGGAAGATTTCTCTGATCGTGTTCATATACAACGGTTGTATTCCCTTTTAATAATTCCCGATGGTGAAGTGTCGAAATAACTTTTATAACGGAATCTTTTGTATGCATTCCCCCTAGTTTGCTAATCTTTCCAATGATCTCTTCAAAGATACTTCCATATATTTCCGTTAAGGAAGAATCTGTTTCTTTTAAGCTAGCAATAAAGTTCTCACGTGCAGCTGTGTTTTCTTCACTGTCTTCTTGTATTTTATATAATTCTGATGTATGATTAGATAAGGTATGATCAGCATCTCTGTTATCAACACTCCTTCGTGCGCTAATATAATCAAACCTTATAACGTCATCTATTTTAAACCCAACTAATCCGTCTAATTTAATAAAACGTTCTTCGTCTAATGACATATCACTATTGACATGTATAGACTTTCTAAAGATTTTAAAAAACTTATGTTGATGGGTATCTAAGAATTCATGCTTGTCAAATTAGGAAACGGAATGAGAAGCCGGGTGCTTTTTATCATATTTAGATTTCGCATCTTGATATTCTGATAACATCTGCAAATAATTTGAGTAGTCTAAGCAGTAATCAAAGCCAAGAGCAAAATAGTTATTGTTTTCCTCTAAGTTTGTCAAAATTCTATTTCCTATATTATCCAAGCTATCATATTCATTGAATTCTACAATGATACGAAGTTTTATGCCCAAGTTAGTCCAATCTTTTTCTTCAACTACTGATTGATCCAATAACGATTCCAAGGATTTTTGAAAATCCAAATTGAAATCATAATATTGAAATTTCTTATGGGGGTCATTGTAGCAATTCAAGCATTTATCCAATACAACGAGCAATGATGTTTTTCCAACGTTGTTTTTCCCTACAACGAGTGATAATTCAGGTTGGAGATCTATTGAGAAGTCCTTTAATAGACGGAAATTCTGAACTTTTATCTTTCTTATGAACATGATTTTTAATCTTTACTTGTAGAAAATATTATTTCCCTCTTTTTAATCTTCTGGAAGACAATTTCTTCCATATGTTACGTCCTTGTTTTACTTGCGCCTTGGAATACCCATACTTCTCAATGAGAATTTTTTGATCCGTGTAGTCGAGAACCTTATCAATTGGCACACCCTTACGAAGCATAACATCGATATCATCAAATAGGGTCTCATTAGCCTCGTCATATGGAAGGAAGATTGACTCCACCTCACTAGGCATCAACTCCAATACACCGCCCCCAAAGTTTCTACCGACGATTTCAGCATGAGCAAATGAGAACGAATTATAGTAACTTGCTATAAATGCCTTAGGATTGGTATTCCCCTTGAAGAATACACGGTGCATTGTATCAGTAGTATAGGCATGAGCACTATTCAGAACCAGACGTGGAAACAGATGATTCCTTCTGAGAAATAACGCATCAGAAATTTTTATGGATGGAATCACAAACCAGTTATCTCTTATACTGGTCTTATATCCTTTATTAATTCCTTCTGACTCTCCGGCCTCGATATAATCTTTGGCTCCCATATGGTTGGCAATGGCTTCTCTAGACTCAAATACAAGGAGATGAGCTCGACTGCCCTTATTCACGTTCTTTAGCCAATCAGTGGTGGTAAAATCAAGACTTGACACCTGTACGCTCCTACCGACCATTGGTTTGGCGAACTCGTCTAATCCATAGAAATCCACAATGTTTTTAGGCACAGTAAAATACTGGTTTGCACCCGTTGTAATACCAACTTCTACGGACGCATAATTGCCAATATGTTTATTCTCGTTGGATGAGAGGTTTTCTAAGAAGGTAATTTCATCGTTCGACAGAAAGTAATATGACCATTTATCTGAATCCTTATTGACTCTCTTTGAGTTGAAGTGGAATCCGTTTCTTAGCAAATTCTGTAACGCCTCGATATCCCTTACATCAATATGATCAATGCTATGTCTATCACTTCCGTTTTTTTCGCACAAAAGAAGAACTACTTCTTGTTGAATATCATCAAACACTAGTTGCTCAAATGAAATGATATTCACCTGATTAAAATTCTTAATAAGGTAATTCCTTAATTGCTTCGCGTAAGAAACTTGCAAAATATCAGCAGGGACGACAAACGCCATTCGTCCTAGATCTTTCAATAATAAGGTACTACCAATAATGAAAGTAACCCACGCATTG
>CAZCZX010000150.1:0-7286 GCA_964503095.1 uncultured Sangeribacter sp. | reverse complement strand
TACCATAAAGAGATCTTCGGTCTCAATTGGTTCTTTCGGCTGCTCTGGCTCTACTGGTATTTCTGCTACAAACGTAGCACTCATTGTCCAATTGCGGAGATCGAAGGTCAGATGATATATACCTTCATCCACGATTTTCCACTTGTCATCAGGGTCTCCGGCATGCATCTTGAACGTGGAGTTGGAGATGCCGCTGCGTGTGATTTCCTCATCTGCATTCAGAGGACGGATAAAGGGATTGTCCCAGCTTCCTGCTACAGTGCAGAGTTTCATTGTTCCGGCTTTCAGAGCCCCTTCCCAATTGAATACCAGAGGGTCTTCCTCAGAAGCTGTCATTGGAGTTGGGTCCCCGATGTTCCAGCCATTAAAGTCTCCCACCATATATAGAGCAGAAGCTTTGATCGGAAGATTCCCTTCATAAATAATGAGTTCTTTTTCATCTTCGCATGAGGTGAAGGATAAAAGCGTCACCATCATTAGCAGAAGAGAGAGTATGCTGTTTTTTTTCATGATGTTCGGATATTAACGACCGTAGCCGGGGTTTTGGATGAGAATTGAGTTTGAGTTCAAGATAGTGCGTGTGATCGGGAAGATGGAGGTATGGTTGTCGGCATCAGGATTCTTATCCCACCATTTGCCTGAGTTGAATTTCCCGAAGCGGACGAGGTCAATACGACGGCGGCTCTCTGCGAAGAACTCACGGCCCCATTCGTCGAGCATTTCCTTTTCGCTGAATCTTGCATTCCCCTCCGGAGAATAGAGCACATCGTTGAGTTTGTCGGCTGGATAGTTGCGCTTGCGCACTGTGTTGAGCAATTTTGCAGCTTCTACGCTTTTCCCTTCACGCATCTTGCATTCAGCAAGAGAATAGATGATCTCGGGAAGACGGATTTCAGTGTAGTCGCTTTCGAGTTGGTTGGCATCGTTATCATCGTAGAATGGATATTTCACGAAGTGCCATCCTGAATTATGGTCGCCATTCATAAGAACGCTATTTTTGTCGGTTGGCCACTTGTCGGGATCGAGAGAAAGGAACGGTCCGACAGCGTCGCGGATATACAGGTCGTATGGTTGCTCTGGAGCGCGGAGACGCTTGGTCGCACCGGTAGATTTGTCTTTATATTCAAGATATCCGAAGAGGAACAAGCCTTCTCGACGGCTGTTTCCAAGATTTGTGTAGAGTTGCATGCGGACATCCCCTTCATATTTGCGGAAGTTCTGAATCGGCATGCCGAGTTCATAGTTGTAGAGTTCGCCGTTGAGGTCGTAGCTTGGAGATGCGGCATACTTTGTGTTGTGGCCTACGCCCGACTTAGTGTCGTTGAAGAAGTCGGCAGCCTTGGCAGGCACGGTCCAACCGTATGCATCCCCATCGTAGTGCCAGTGGGTGTAGCCTTTAGAAGCAGGGAACCCGAAAATTACCTCATCACAGTTGTCATTATCCCAATCAAAAGCTGCATCCCAACGGTCGGCAATAGCGTAGTCGCCATATACACCGTCAAGAATATCTTGGGCTACTTTTGCACATTCTGTGTAATATTCTTTCCCAATGTAGACATTGGCATTTAGATAAAGCCTTACGAGCAGAGAAGCTGCGGCTGCCTTTGTCCATTGTCCCTGAATTGGGGCATTTGTGCCAAGACCGGATTTCTTAACAAGGAGTTGAGTGCAGTCAAGAAGTTCAGATTCAATGAATTTGAAAACTTCTTCCGGCGCTGCCTGCGGATTGTTGGGACGGTCACTGTAGGTGGTTACCAATGGTACATTGCGGAAAGCATCAAGGAGCCTGAGATAGAACCAGGCGCGCAATGCTCTGTTTTGGGCTTTCAAGTTGTCAAACTCCATCTCGGTGAAACCAAAACGTTCTGGAGAAAAACGATTGAGATCTTCAATCACGAGGTTGCATTGCATGATGCCCTGAAAGCAACCGTTCCATTCAGATTGAGCCTCACCAAGGTCATCTACAGTCCAGGTGTGATAGTGCATTCGTTCCCACTTTCCGCCATCGTTCCACCATCCATCGCGTGTCGGAGTGATTAGTTGATCGGCAGTCAGCTCGTTGAGGACATGGCGCGAGCTGATACTCCAGAAAGCATGCTCGAAGGGACGGAAAGTAGCACGGATCACGTCCATCTTCGTGTTGTAGTAGTTCTCAGACCCAACCTGATCATAGAGAGTTTCGTCAAGATTGGTGCAGCTTGCCAAGGAGAGGGTGGTGAGGGCTGCAAAAGTTATATTTTTAAGAAATCTCATTTCTGTAGGATTTTAAATGTTAGAAATCAACTTGCACACCGGCGATAAACTGACGTGTTGTAGGATAATATGAACGTCTTCCCTGTGCGCCCGGCTCAAGACCATTGACTTGGAAACTTGATGGGTCTACACCGCTGAATTTGGTGATGGTAAATACATTCTTGACAGTGCCATATATTCTGATGCGGTCAAGAAATCGGCAGTTGGGCAGTTTGATGTTGTAGCCAAGTGTCACCATGTCGAGCTTGAAGTAATCGCCACGCTCCAAGAAGTAGTCGCTCACTACTGAGGCAGCGTTGGGAGAGATGTCGAAGTTCTTGCCATATGCTTTCTTCAGTACGTTGCCGTTGAAGTTGCGGGTGCCATAGTAGAAGTCATGGATGTTGAAGATGTCAAATCCAAATGCTCCGCGGAAGAAGAGAGCGAGGTCGAAGTTTCTGTAGGTGAAGTTGTGGGATGTAGACATTGTGAACTTTGGCATACCATTCCCGACGATTGTACGGTCTTCGTCTGTTGCCTGGCTTGCACGGATAATATCCCCATCCTTGTCATATACGAGCCAATCGCCTTCTTGAGTGATGCCGGCATAACGCCACATGTAGAAGTTGCCTAATGATTTCCCTTTCTCAATGCGCTGGAGATTGTAGAAAGGATATGGATCCTCGGTGCCACATACGTTATAATAGTCCTGGCCTACGTATTCGGAGTTGCTGAAGTCTACAAACTTATTGTTCATCCATGTTCCGATGACGCTTGCTCTATAAGAGAAATTCTTAGTCTCAACAATATTGAAATTAAGGTCGAATTCAAAACCGGTATTTTTCATCGTACCCACATTGACGAATGTCTCATCATGGATGTTTGGTGGCACCGGCACTTTGTAGTTGCCGAGCAGGTCTTGCTGGCGTCGATTGAAGTAGTTTAGAGATCCATAGATCCGGTTTTGAAGCACCGAGAAGTCGATACCTATATTCCAGTTTTTCCCTTTTTCCCATTTTAGGTCTGGGTTTACGTTTTTACCCGGGCCCCATACCTGGAAATATTTCCCATTGTAATAATAGTAGCCGAAGCCGGACATTGTATTGATTGAGAGATAACTTCCAAACTCCTGATTGCCTGTCACACCGTAGTCTGCACGTATCTTAAGGTCGTTGATCCATTCTACATCTTTCATGAACGATTCCTCGGAAATTCGCCAGCCGGCAGATACAGCTGGGAAGTTACCCCATTTGTGGTTTGCTCCGAATTTAGAAGATCCTTCATGTCGGAGAGATGCAGTGAAAAGATACTTGCCTGCGTAGTCGTAGCTGACGCGTCCGAAGAATGAGATGAGCTTGGCATCATTCTTATAGCTGCCCATCATCACTTCTCCTTCTTCCTTTGCCCAGTCGCCTGAACCAAGGTTGTCGGCTCCAAGACCATCATTTGGGAAGTCTTTGTTTTCAGCGTTAAAGCCTGAATACTGTGAGTATTGGTAAGAATAACCAATCATAGCTTTCAGATTGTGGTTGTCGCCAAATCGGCCGGAATAGTTGGTGAGCCATTCAAGGATATATTGGCGCTCTTTGGAATATGAACGTTTTGCAACTCCATCATGTCCGTCATTGATTGAACTGGTGCTTGTTGATGGTCGGAAGTAGGAGTTGTTGTTGTCATACTGATGGTCGGCAAACATCACTTGAGTTGACAGAGTCTGTCCATGCATATTGGCAGGAGCGAAGAGCGGAAGAAGATTGAGCTTTATAGTGCCGTCCCAATCCAATAGTTTGGTGTCAGCATGATCTTTCTCGAGTTTCTGTCGCTCCACCGGGTTTGAACCGACTATCTGACCATAGAAGTTATAGTATTGTGCAGGATTCTCCGGATTCATGAGAGGAGTGGTCGGATTGGCCTCAAGAGCATCTTTGAATACGCCCCAGTCTGCTGCATCTCGATAGATGATACGCGGAGCGATATTCATAGTTATAGTGAATAGCCCTCCTTTAGTGTTGTGTGTCACCGATGCGCGTGCACCATATTCTTTGCGAGATGAACGAAGGTCAATGCCATGTGCATTTCTGAAGTCGGCGCTCACACGATAGTTGCTCTTGTCATTGCCTCCACTTAGAGTGAGAGTGTGCTGCTGGGTGAAACCTGTACGTGTCACAGCATCAAACCAGTCAAGGTTGCCTCCAAGATCCACTCCTCGGTCGCCCCAACCGAGGCGGACATCGCGGAAATCTTGAGCACTCAACATATCAAGTTCGCGATTGGCTTTATCCCATGAAAGAGTAGCTCCATAAGTTGTATGGATATTGCCGTCTTTGCTTCCTTTCTTTGTGGTGACTACTACTACACCATTTGATCCTCGTGTGCCGTAGATCGCAGAAGCGGCTCCATCTTTCAGAATGTCGAATGATGCAATGTCGTTAGGATTTATATTAGTGAGGTTGCCACCTGGCACACCATCGATGACAATCAGAGGTCCGAGACCTGCGGAACGGGATGAGACACCGCGAATCTGAATCGAAGCCTGGTTGTTTGGGTCTCCGGCTCCTGTGTTGGTGATAGATACGCCCGGAACTTTTCCTTGGATCATCATTGAAGGGTCGAGAGTGCTTACTGACAGGAAATCTTTTTCTCCAATGTGTGATACTGCAGATGTAAGTTCTTTTTTGTCCATAGTGCCGTAGCCTACTACTACCACTTCATCAAGAAGCTGAGTGTCCTCTTTAAGACGCACCTCTATTACACTCTTTCCATTGAGTTTCACTTCTTGCGTCTGATATCCGACGTAGCTGACTACAATGGTAGATTTGAGGTTGACATTCTTAAGGGTGAATTGGCCCTCGAAGTCCGTGGCTGAGCCGTTGCTCGAGTTTTTTACTTGCACAGTAGCGCCAATGAGTGGCTCTTCGGTGGAGGCGTCGACGACCACCCCATTCACTTCGGCTGTCTGTGCGATGGCTGAGATAGTGATGCTCGTTGCCATCAGGAGAAACAGGATAAACTTTTTCATTTGCAATCCGATTTTCATGAATGAATTTTTTTGGTTAGTGCCGATAGAAAAGAAGTATTATGGAAAACTTTGTCAAATCGACACTGCAAAATTAGGATGTGTGCAAAATAAAAACAAACGTTTTAAATTGAATTAAAATCAATTTAAAACGCAATTTATTGGTATATAATTATAAAAGCGTAAAGAGATAGTGTGTAAATTAAACTCAAAAATGAATAAAATAAAATCGGCTTTAGGGCTTTGGGATGGCTTTTATTCGCTCTTCAAAGTCATTGTTGTCCACGATGGAGCGTGATTTCATTTTTGTCTTGTAGACATAGACTGTCTTCGTAGAAAGATTGAGGTAAGCAGCTACATCCGCCGGATCAGAAATGCCGAGGCGTAGAAGTCCGAAGATTCTGACATCCATCGGGAGTTCTCCGTCAATGATGGTAATTTGATTTTCTGTATCGAAGAGTTTATTGAGTTCTTCAATGAAGTTGGGAAATAGTTTTAGGAATGCCTCATCGAAACTTCGGTATATTCTTTGGCGTTCCTCCTTGATTCCCATCTTGTAAGGTAAAAACTTTAGGTCGTCATATTTTTTATCCTTTACAGCCTTGACCACTTCTTTGCATTTTTCCTCTACTTGGTTGACGAAAGAAGTGTTAACGTAGAGCGACTGCATAATGTAGCGGTCTTTGATTTCAGTAGTCTCTTTCAGTTGAGAAATTGTTTCATTTAGAAGATTGTTAGCCTTGGCCAGCTGTTCATGGCTTTTGCTTATTTCTTTTGTCTTGCTGTCAAGTTCAGCATTGATTTGCTCCAAGACTTTTTCCCGTTTTTTAAGTTGATGAAACAGCAATAGGGAAAGCATCAAAAGTCCAAAAATGAGAGCAATTACTATCACCAATCGCCACATCTGCCCATTGATCCAGTTATAGCGGGCATTATCGATTTTAGGCATATATCCGCTTATCTCGTATTTGCGGAGAGGGGTGTTGAAGAAAGTTGCATCATCAAGAGCCATTTGGATATAAGAATAGGCTTCATCGTTGCGTCCATCCTCATGGAGCATATTTGCGAGCATTGCGGCAGCTGTGGTTTCAGTGGTATTAGAATTTATGTCCGAAATAGCTGATAGGGCCAGATAGTATTCAGCATCATTTCTTCTCCCGGCATCAATGTTAGAAAATGCAAGACGGGAATAATTGATGGCTTTTTCATGTTCCGACATATTGTGGCGTCTAAGTAGTGAAAGGCGCTCGTCGATAGCCTTCGC
This sequence comes from uncultured Sangeribacter sp., assembly GCA_964503095.1. Taxonomy (GTDB): domain Bacteria; phylum Bacteroidota; class Bacteroidia; order Bacteroidales; family Muribaculaceae; genus Lepagella. The sequence continues at coordinate 774 of CAZCZX010000150.1, read as the reverse complement.
ATCGTCTCGCTGATTGAATTGATCGCGGTCTATTTTAGTATATGCGTAAATATAAGAATCCTTAGGTGCAGTGTCAAGTATGGAGTCAAGATAGTTGATATTGAGTTGGTTGTAGGCTGCCCATAAAGGAGACGATTCTCCTCCTACATAGGAGCAAAGTGAGCGGTATAGACGGGTATAGAGGTTATAGAAATAGCATTTTTCTTCTATGTCGAGATATCGGCTGTTGGTTTTCTCAAGCATTTCTGCAGCTTCTTTGAAAAATCCCACGGATATGAAATAGTCAGCAAAGGCGACATTTGTCTTTGCTTGCAAAGCAGGTGAATCTGCCTCCTTTGCTATCTCATTCATCACTGAGGCATATTTGTATGCAGAATCAGATTGATAAGCCTTATATTCATCAAACAGTTCATTTGCCACATTGAAATTGGGATTAGACGATGCGTCCCTCAGGTCGTTTTTTAGGGCTTTCAAGCGTTCTTCTTTATTCCTTCGATAATCATCTCTCTTAGTCATCTGCTCATTCAGCACTTTCATAGCCGAATCAAGAGGGAGGACAGAAAAGTCTGAATTATTCCCATCCGAATGTTTCGAGCAGCAAGGAAGCATCCATAAAATTATGGATAGAAGGCATAGTATTATTGTATATGTAAGTTTACGACACATTGAAGAAGTTTGACTTTGATGTAGGTCTAAGAAATATCTCAACTTTTTGCAAATTTAGTGATTTCTTCATTCCCCCGCAATAGTTTTCTCATGAAAATGGTAGTTTTG
>CAZCZX010000149.1:0-7289 GCA_964503095.1 uncultured Sangeribacter sp. | reverse complement strand
AAATTAATAAAAAAAATTGGATTTTCCAAATTTATGAGGTTGGCTCTATTCTTTGCGGATGGCTACTCGGCGGATTTTGCCGGAGATGGTCTTGGGGAGTTCTTCTACAAACTCTACTATGCGGGGATATTTGTAGGGAGCGGTCACTCTTTTTACGTGGTTTTGGATATCCTTGATCAGTTCTTCTCCCTCTTTCCCTTTGTAATCGTTGGCAAGCACCACGGTGGCTTTCACCACTTGGCCACGCACTTCATCCGGCACTCCTGTTATGGCACATTCCACTACGGCGGGGTGAGTCATCAATGCACTCTCCACCTCAAATGGACCGATGCGATAGCCAGAAGACTTGATTACGTCATCCTTGCGTCCGACAAACCAATAGTATCCATCCTCATCGCGCCATGCCACATCGCCTGTGTGATAAAGACCGTCGTGCATCGCTTCTTTTGTGAGCTCATCATCGTTGAGATACTCTTTGAAGAGACCAAGTGGCTTTTTACCTGCATGCAAATGGACCACAATCTCACCGTGAACACCATCTTCCACCGGCTCGTCGTTGTCATCAACCAGGTCAATGTCATATTCAGGGCCTTTGAGTCCCATTGAACCCGGTTTGGGTTCACACCATGGATATGTGGCAACAGTCAGAGTTGTCTCTGTCTGTCCGAAACCCTCCATCAGTTTTAGCCCGGTAAGTTTCTTCCACTCATCGAAAACGCTTGGATTTAGAGCCTCGCCGGCGATAGTGCAATATTTGAGAGTCGAAAGGTCGAATTTTGACAAGTCTTCACGAATAAGGAATCGGAAGATGGTAGGAGGTGCACAGAGAGAAGTGATCTTATAGTCTTGAATCATGTGAAGCACATCTACCGGCTCGAATTTATCAAAATCATAGACAAAAACGTTTGCTCCGGCTATCCATTGGCCATAAAGTTTCCCCCATACCGCCTTTCCCCAGCCTGTGTCGGCAAGAGTAAGGTGGAGACTTTCGGGATTCAGATTATGCCAATAGCTTGCTGTGATGATATGTCCGAGAGGATAAGTGAAGTCGTGAGCCACCATCTTTGGCTCGCCCGTAGTGCCGGATGTAAAATAGAGCAAACTGACATCATCGTTGGTGTTTGCAAGTTCAGGGCGCTTGAATGGGGCTGCTTTATCAATAGAGGTATTGAAATCATACCAGCCTTCAGGAACGACGGGGCCTGTAGAAACCACAGCCTTTACTGAAGGGCATTTTGGAAGAGCCTTCTCAATATGGTCAACTATTATTTGGTCGCCGGCGCACACTATTGCCTTTATATCTGCCATCTCACATCTGTAGACTATGTCTTTTGGGGTCAGAAGGTGAGTGGCTGGGATTACAGTGGCGCCCAATTTATGCAAAGCCACGATAGAAAACCAGAACTGGTAGTGGCGTTTAAGAATAAGCATCACCTTGTCGCCACGACCGATTCCGAGGGATTGAAAAAAGGAGGCAGTCTTATCTGATTCTCGCTTGATGTCGGCAAATGTGAAGTGGCGAACTTCACCCTTGTCGTTGGTCCAAAGAAGAGCTTCCTTTTCCGGTTCTTTTTCAGCCCAAGCGTCTACTACATCATATCCGAAATTGAAATTTTCCGGCACCTTAACTTTAAAATTTGCCAAAAAATCATCATACGACTCAAATTGAGTCTTATCAAGAAATTTTTCTAACATATCTTTTACCTATATTCGAATTGAGAATTGAGAATTTAGAATTGAGAATTATAAATATTCAGGCTTAGGTGATTCCCAATTCTCAATTCTCAATTCTCAATTAATAATGGCTATCATTTTGGCGTCTGTGTTGCCGATGGCGCGGAGGGAGTGGGGCATGGAGGAGTCGAACATGATGCTGTCGCCGGGGCGAAGGATAGTAGACTTCTTGCCGATTGTTATCTCCAATTCTCCTTCAAGAACATAATTGAATTCTTGGCCTTCATGGGTGTTTGGTGAGTGTTTTGTGCCTGCTGTGTGATCTGGCGAAATAGTGACGAGGAAAGGAATCATATTTCTTTGGCGGAATCCTGATGCGAGGTCCTCATAAGAATAAGCTGCTCTACGCTCTACTTTTGTTCCTTTCCCTTTGCGAGTGACATAATAAGTGCTCATCGTAGGTTCTTCTCCAAATAGGAGAGCTGTAAGTTCCACACCATTGCGGCTGGCAAGTCTTTGAAGGAAGCTAACGGGGATATCATATTCCCCACTTTCATATTTGCAAAGGGTCTCCGGTGTGACACCACAGTCGGCTGCCATCTCTTCTAATGAAAGGTCGAGTGAGTCGCGAAGTCCCTTGAGTCGCTGTGCAAGTTGTGCAAGTTCGTCCATAATTCTACCTGTATTATCGTGATTTTTATTCTAAAAGTTAAAAAGTATGCAAAAATATCGAATTTTTTTTATTTTACCAACAAATTGCACAATATTTTTAAAGTGTGTAGAAATAAAAAAGTCGCCTTCATTGAAAGCGACTTTTAAAATTGTCAGGAATTAGAAATTAATCATTCCAAGTGCATGATACGAATTCAAACTTGCCTTTGGATACGCATTTGAAGACGATTGTGTAGACATTGTTGACGCCGCCGGTGCACCAAGCAGTGAATTCAATTGTCACAGTCGGTTGGAGATCTCCAATCGGAGCCATGTCAGGATAAAGAATAGAGAGTGCGCCGGGACCAGTCTCGTTTTCGAAGCGGGTCTTCATTGTGGTCTCTATCTCTTCTTGAGTCATACCGCTATAATTGGAATTTCCGGAGATAGCAGCGTAGACTGCATTGATGTTGAGATTTCCTTGATATGAGGAGCATCCGGAATAGTATTCAGCAGTGCCATATTTGTCGACATATGCATCTGCACCATCTTCAACCTTGATGTTTGCTTTAACCCAATCAACACCCGCTTGATAGAACCAGGTGCTTGTTGGCTGATTTTTTCCTACAGGAAGTGTAAGCTCAATTGAGGGGTCCATCTTCCAAGAACCATTGCGATACACAAACTGGTTTGTCTCTGTAACAATGCCACCATCTTCTGTGGTGATGCTTGTCCATGTAGTTCCATCAAATGAGTATTCTTCACTGCGTAGAACAGTGCCGGAACCATTGTAGAAGCGATAAAGAACAAACTTGGTATCATCGGCTGCTGCGTATGGATATTTCTTTGACAGGAAGATCGGTATATATTTTTCAGGTTGATCATCCTGAAGATTACCATATTTAGATCCCATTTCAGTGTAATCTTCCGGTTGGATAACTACGACATTAGATGGAACACTCCAAGTAGATCCGTCGAATTTGTAGACAGCATAGTAACTTGTAGCTGCTAAGTTCACGACCTTGCTTGGTGCTGAGCTCTTAGCATTGGCTGGAGTGATTTCAGTGGCGAGGATATTGTAGAATTTGCCGCTGCTGATGCTTGTGAAATAGCCTGTGAAAACATAGTCTTTTCCATCTTCAAGGCCGGGGAACAAGTCAGCTGGGAACTGATAGAGGCTTCCCTGAGAATTTACTGCACCATCAACTGTGATATTATAGTAAGTTCCGGAGATGGAGAGTTTGCCTGTAAATTGTACATATTCTGCAGTGGCGTCGTTTGTGCGAGTGATGGCCTGATCCATTGCTTCTCCAGTCACTACTGTGGGAGCAGGATAAGCGACCTCTGTAGAGCCAACCTTATTGATTACACTGGAGGCTGGAAGCTGGAATCCTTTGTTGTAGGAAGATACTGTTCCGCTCACTTCCAATTGATCGCCAATGGCATAAGCATTGATGTCATAATTCTTGCCTATGTACACAAGTATTGATCCCCCTTTGTCGGAAAGGATGAATCCTTGTTTGCAGATTCCGGTAACTATGCCATTGACAGAAATGTTATCATTAAGAGCGATACTGCCGAGTACATCTGACTCTTCAAACTCCGGAGTCTCGCTTGATCCGAAGTTAGGATCGGAAGTTGCGCTTGCGTAGTTGACTACCACATAGTCGTTGGCTACGGCATCAGGATATTTCTGAGCGAGCATATTGGGTAGATATGCAGATGCAGAATGCGAAGGCGAGAATGCAGGTGCATAGTTCTCATCGCTGCCATATACACCCTGATAATCCTCATCGGAAAGGCTCCATTGTTTAGCAGCATTAAGACCGATTATTTCCTCGGGCAGATTCTGCGCAATCTTGTATGTGATATTGATGGCAGAACCGTCGGAAAGAGTGAAGTAGGGGAAATTCGGATCACTCAAGAAAGAAGGAATATATTCTTCGGGAGTGATTACGGAATTAAAGTATTTGAGTGAAGCTACACTCTCGAGTTCGGCGGCTACATTAGCAGCCTCAGCCTTTGCTTTATTATCCTTGTTTGCAGCGAGATTCTCGTAGTCGCTGGCAGTCAACGTGTAGTTAAGTGTCTGCACGTTCGACATATCGGCGCCCCCCTCAAATCCTTTGAGGTATGTGTCATTCCAACTATTTTCTCCGCAAGACCCAAGGCCGAAAGCTACAGCTCCGAGGATAATGGAATTTTTTATGATTGTTTTCATTGAGTGCAATTTTAGAAATTAACTTTTAATCTCAGTGAGAATGTACGGCCGAAAGAATAGATGGCATATGTCACATTGTCCCATGAGCCATTCTCATTATATGGAGTCTGTGCATCCTTTACGTAGAAATTGTTGCAAACATTGTAAACGTTTCCGTAAAGAGTTGCGTTCAATCCTCCAATCTTGAAACTATAACTTGCTGAAAGGTCAAGTTCGTTGCCGAAAGGTATTTCCCAAGGATCGGCAAGTGTGACCTCACTGTTCAAGCCAAAAGCAGAGTCACCGCTGAGGTAGAAGTCTGAGTAGTTGCGTGCGCTGAAGGTCCAGTCTGCACCAATGCGGAAACCTTTGAATGGCTTGAAGTCTACGCCAAGACCGCCGGTAGTTTGTGCAGAACCACACACTTTGTGGCCTTTCTGATTAAGAATTGCCCAAGCATGATCCGGAGATTTGATTCCGGCTGCAAGTGCGCCATTATAAGTGTTGGCAAGAGGCATACCCTGCTCATTGTAGAAATAGCCTTTTGGATTGTTGGTCCAATTCCAATCGCCGAGAGATAGCATACCTTGCAATTCAAACCATTTGGTTGGTTTGTAAGCAAAGTCAACTTCTACGCCAAGATGCTGTGCTGATACATTCTCGAGGTTAAGAGTATAGTATGAACCTGCGTCATCACCTGTCTTAATCTGACCTTTTGCTTGAGTGTCGCGGTCGCAACGGTCCATCCATTTTGTGAAATATCCGTTGATAGTTGCAGAGAATTTAGGAGAGTGGAAGCCATATCCAATTTCAACAGAACCAATCTTTTCATTACGTGGATTCGGATTGACTGCATTGCTTGTCTCTGGGCTCAAGAATACGCCACGAGATAAGAAAGGAGCCTTTGAGATATAACCACCGTTGATAAAGATATTGTTGTGGCGGTCAATGTTCCAGTTAGCGCCACCCTTGGCAGTTCCACCGAGGAATGAATGCCAATCGGTAGTGCCATGTGCTTCGTCATAGTAGAACATATCTTTCTTTCTATAACTTGTCACATTGAGAGAGCCTGCTACGAATGTGGTGACAGCTCCGTCTAATAGTTTATATTCTGCTTGTCCGTATACACCTTCCTGATGTGTAAAGCCATCATAGTTACGGTATACCACGTCGCCTACACCAAGTTTTTGATATACCCAATTAGGATCAGCAGCTGCGGCATTATTTGCCGGAGATACATTCTTTCTGTCGGAATCATCAATGAAGTATTCTCCTGAATAGAGGTCGATGAGTTCATTTCTGTGGTGACCAACATAATATCTAACGTCGACACCACCTGTGAGGAACAATGTATTCTGGATGATTTCATTTTTATAAGTTGATACCAATCCATACCATTCATGGCTGTTGATGCTTCTTGACATAGCCATCAGAGAACCGGTAGTAGAAGCAGCATTTAAATCCTGAACTGCGCCAAAATCGTAGGTTCCATCCGGACGACGGAAGTTAGTAGTGATGAATCCATTGTCAGCTCCACGCCAGTTGTTGCGGTCGGTAGATGTGCGTCCTTGTCCGCTGTAGCCGCCACCTGATGCAAGTGACACATACAAAGCTGAAGATAATGATGATCTTTCGTTGATTTGCCAAATATGGTTGAGAGAGATGATTGGTTTATGATATTGATTACGATATGCAGTACGCTGGCGTCCCTCGTTATCAAAACCATAACCCGGGTTGTAGCTATACATGCTTCTTCCGTTCATGTAATTTTTAGCATTCTGCCATTCCTGGATATTCAATACGCCATAGACATTATTACGTTGGTTGTGCCACTGTGGAGCACCAAATGCTGTCAAAGAAAGCTGTTGATTGTCTCCGAGTTTCTTAGACACGTTGACGAAGTAGTTCCAAGCCTCGAATTCTGTACCTTGGATGTATCCATTGCCCCATTTGCGGCTACCCAGAACGCTGATAGCCCATCCGTTTTTCATTAAGCCGGTAGAGACATTGAATCCAATATCGTTAAGACCATCATTGCCGGTGCCATACCATAGAGAGCCGCCTTTTTTAGCGTCAAGTCCTTTAGTAGTAATGTTGACTGTGCCTCCGATTGAAGGAGAAGAGATGATGGCAGCGCCAAGACCTCGTTGAGACTGCAGGCTTGTAGTCACACCACTGAGTCCGGCGAAATTTGACCAATAGATGCCACCCCATTCCATGTCGTTCATCGGAATACCGTTGATGAGCACTGCGACATTAGGGGCTTTGAAACCACGCATGTTGATTTTTGCGTCGCCGTAGCCACCGCCATCAGGAGTTGCCCAAACGCCCGGAGTCATTTTTAGAACTTCGGGGAATTCTTTGTTGCCCAATTTTGTTTCAATCTGGCTGGCAGAGAGTTCAGACATAGCAATTGGGGTCTCTCGTGTACGCGCCTTTGAAGAAGTCACCACTACGTCTTGAAGCATTGTGCTTCCAGGTTCAAGCACTATACGGCCAACTTCAGGCTGTGCTTTCACTTTCTTGTCTCGATAGCCGACATAGGAAATGTTGATCTCCTTTGCATTGTCAGGAACAGAGAGTGCGAAATTGCCGTCGATGTCTGCAGCCGTGGCTACTGATGTGCCAGGAACAACTACGGTCGCTCCAATCAGGGGCTCACCCTGTGCATCAAAAACAGATCCGCGGCATACGTAGTTGGCCCATGCAGATGAGCACAACACCATGAGGGCGGATAAGAGAAACAGTCTCTTCATAGTTTTTA
>CAZCZX010000148.1:0-7318 GCA_964503095.1 uncultured Sangeribacter sp. | reverse complement strand
AAAAAATGCTCCCGCTTTCGAATCGAAAGCGGGAGTGTTTTTTGCGGACACATGAGTCATGTATCCTTGCCATTTTCTCTGATTCAGAAAAATGTCACTTGACTGAAGCTTCGAAGCCAGCTGCGTGTACTGCGTCGATGACGGCTGCGTGGTCGACAGAGCCACCTACTGTGGCGAGCCCTGCATGGAGATCAACCTCTACTGTATCTACACCCGCAACGGCGGCTATGGCTTTCTTTACTGCGTTCTGGCAGTGGGGACAGTTCATCCCTGTAATAATGTATTCCTGTGTCATATCTGTATTTATATTTGTTTTAGGATTGTAAAATCTGCGGATAAGTGAGTATATCAGCAATCCGGCAAGGATAGCGGAGCATATGGTGGAGAATGTGCTGAACTCATGATGGCATGCTCCATGCATAGCCGCATCATGACCGATTGCAAACCAATGAGCAGGCATCAGATAATCGATTGCAAGTCCCATAGCCATCGCTCCTACAATAATAGAACCAAGATAGACTGTCGCTGCCCTTCTGCCCATCTCACGCGATATAAGGGTGAATGAGGCGAAATTGGCGGCCGGCCCTGCCATCAAAAGCACGAATGCTGTGCCTGGTGAAAGACCTTTCAGTATAAGCGACATAGCAATCGGAATTGAACCAGTGGCGCACACATACATCGGAACTGCCACAATAAGGGCTATAATCATTGATACTATTGGTTTATTGCCAAGTATGGCGAAGAAATCAGCCGGCACATAGACTGTGATTAGAGCCGCTATGATAAGTCCGACAGTAAGCCAAAGACCAATACTACCTACAAGGTCTATAAATCCATAGCGCAAGGATGCGATGATCTTTCCGCTAAAAGTTGCAGGTCGCTCCTCATTCGCGTCTGGAGCCACAGAGCAAGTCTCTGATTCCTCCGAATTACGCTCTGTGGCACCTACGGCAGCCCCTCCAAAAACAGCAGTCACAAGTGCCGCAATGGGACGCATAATAGCAAACGCCGGGCCAAGTAACGACCATGTTGCTGCTATTGAGTCTACTCCGGTTTGTGGTGTGGAGATAAGGAATGCCGAGGATGCGGCTCTTGAGGCACCATTTCTGCGCATTGCAATAGCCGTTGGAAGCACACCGCAAGAGCATAGAGGCAATGGCACACCAATGAGAGCAGCCTTGACCACAGTGCCAAGCGAGCGTCCGGAGAGATGACGTGCAAAAGTCTCACGCGACACGAATGCATGCAACAGTCCGGCTATCAGAAATCCCAACAAGATATACGGCGACATCTCATTGAGCATATACAAAAGTGAGTCAAAAAAATTCATAGTCGTTTGATAAGTTTAATTACTGATGCAAAATTAATACCTATCATACTTCAACCTATTACATAATCTTGCCAAAGCGTTATACTTCGGGGAGGGGGATGCGGATGCCGATTTCGCGGAATTGTGTTGGGGTCATGCCTGTGGCTTGCTTGAAGCGGGTGCTTAGGTGTGGGACAGAGGAGAACCCTGTCACATAAGCTATCTCGCTCAGCGACAATTGATCATCAAGGAGCAATTCCTTGATGCGCTCAATGCGGAGGGCTGTGAAATAGTTTTCAATGGTGCGCCCCTCTACGGAGGCGAAAATTCGCGACAGATTGCGGAATGACATATGAAGGGAATCTGGAAGGACTTTTGCAATATCGGCACGAACTCCTTCGCCATCACGCGATAAATCCATTAATTTGGTCTTGATTTCAGCGACAATAGCTTCCTCTCGCGAGCGAATCACCTCAAAATCCTCCTTCCGCAATTCAGTGTCAAGACGATCAATGACCTCCTCAGAAGGGTTACCTTCCACCGTCACGGAACCTAACTCGACTCCAAGCAGGTTCAGTTCCTGAATCCTGGATGTGACCTCAGCCACCTTCGCCACACAATGCCGGCAAACCATATTTTTGATTCTTATTTTCATTTATTTCAAGAGCATCAGTAGAAATTATTATGTCTATATAACAATTTAAGTTGTTGAAACTTCTTATCACTATGCAAGATTCCGCAACTCTCGGTGTTTTTATGATGATTATTATAACCCATTAAAACACTAACGTATGAAAAAAATCGGATTTACTTTTCTTTTACTGCTTTCAGGGCTTTTTTCAAGCATGGCCAGCGTATCAGGAATTCTCCAGCCTGAAGGATGCAATATAGGCAACCGGCCATTTACTGAACCCCTATCATGCATATACTTCACTTTCGATGGAGGCATCAATCTCATGGAAGGAGCCGCAGCCACCGTAGAATGTGATGGAGAGGTGATAGCCACTCCAATCAACATTGAGGTTTCTAACTATGTAGGGAAAAAACGCACACAAGGCACTCTCTCATTGAACTTTGAAACGCAGAATCTTCCTAAGGGAAAATCATATACAGTAAGCGTGGCTTCCGGCTCGATAGCGCTTGAAAATAATGAGGAAGTCACGAATGCAAAAATTGAGCAACATTTTGAAGTTCCTGAAAATCTGGGTAAAGCAAGTATTGATTTTGAAGACGGTTCCGTCATCTCTACAGCATCCCCACGCTACGGTGGATTCCCTGTAATCTATTGGAGCATTGAGACAGAACCTGTAGTGAATCCTTATTTTATCTTATATCGTGAGGGTATCAAGATTAGGGAGATACCAGCACATATCACATGGGATTGGGATTTAGGGCAAGCATACGCCGACGTAAAAGAAACCATGAACTTTGAGCATGGTGTGAATTTTACTCTCACTTTGCCTGCAGGGAGCGCACATGCCATGAGGCGCGATGATATCGTAAATGAAGAGGTATCCTTCAACTTTATTGGTGGCTACACAGAACCAATTCCGACACTCAATTATTCATGGTGTAGCCTCTTCAGCGACCATTCCAATGTGCTTAACGAAGTTACCTTCTCTTACCAAACTCCTATTCGGTTGTCACCAGATCCAGTGATTCAACTATGGTATGCCGATGGGTCGGAATTGATAATGGAGGCTCCAGCGTATATCAATGAAAACATCAACTGTTATGCTGTCTCCGCAAACTTTGGGGGTTATGAAATGACATCTGAAAAAGGATATAGTCTTGTAATTCCGGAAGGCACGGTAATCTCAGATTATGGAGATCCGATCGTAAACCATCGTTGTTCGATTCCTGTCGCAACAAGCAGTGGTATTGATTCCTTGACAGAAGAAACGCTTTCAGCACCCATATATGATTTGAACGGGACCAGAGTCAAAACTCCATCACCCGGAAGAATGTATGTTAGAAACGGAAAGACATTTATCTGCAAGTAATAAAAATTTTTATACTAAAAATACCCGGGACCAACATGCAGTCCCGGGTATTTTTCAGTGTCCGAATCGAAAACCTACATTGACGTTGAAAGTGAACGGTCTTTCTGAATATATTGTTCGGAGCCTTGACCCATTTTTTATATACATTCCCACTCCCGGCTCAACAAAGACAGCACATTTACTGGCCAGCGTATACTGAACGCCTGCCGCCGCATTAAATGAAAACTGAAAAGGTCTTTCGTCGCACCCGACATAACTATAACCCGGATTAGATGGAGAATCCTCCTTAATATCACCAAATATGCACTTTTCTGCCATAAAGCCTACAGAAGTATACAGTTCAAGTTTTCGATACCTCCATGGAGTATATCGCAAATTGACCGGAATTCCGACAAAATGAAGGTTCTGTGTGGCTTTCAATAACGGGCTATCAGAATATCCATACTTGATATCAGATCTCAGATATGAATAGGAAATTCCAGTGCCGATATTAAGTTTATGACCGACAGACCATGAGAAATCAATAGAAAACCGAGCCGGAAGCTTATGGTCGAAGACTTCTACGAATGTCGGAGTAGGATCAGCATCGATAGGAGAGTTTGTTAGTGATCCTCCGCCCATACGAGTGGAGGGCATAAAGGTAGAAGCCTGTGTGCTATTTCCGGCAATATTTCCTGAATTTAACAAACCTCCCGCTCCATTTGCTGAGCCAGCAATTCCAACTGTCAATAATCCCTTATTCTTAACCTTCACTTTGGAATCCGACCTGATATCATTGTCATCACTTGAATAGGGAATGTCTCCAGGATACTCCCACCCTTTATCAATACCGTTATCGCTTTCCTGAGTTATCTTAGTCTCGCCTTCAGTGTCTTCAATGCCAACGGCATTAAAAGCCCCGGGATCATCGACCATTGTATCCAAACTCTCGTGTCCACCTGTAGGCATTTTTACTGTATGGACAGCAGCATGCGCCATTGTCTTATACGTCGGAGTTTTGGATGAGTCCATTTCTCTGTGCTCATATACTTCTGCAACATTCACCATCAAAGGAATTGAATTGTCTACCTTCTTAACAATCATTGGAGAAAACAACCCAATCAGTAGCGCAATCGAAGCAGCCACGCCCCACCAAATACGCCTCTTTCTAATCATACGGCTACGGATCTCACTCTGAACAGATTCTAAAAGACCATCTGGCGGAGCTGCTTCGTAGTCCCGCATCTTATCTATTATATTGTCAATCCATTTGTCATCCATACCGTTCATGATAATTTATTGTTAAGATAGTCCTTGATTTTCATAGCAAGAATCGCCTTAGCCCTAAGATATTGAGAGGCCGAACTGTTTTCCTTGATACCAAGCAATTTGGCTATCTCCTTATGCTTCTTCCCCTCTATTGCGTAAAGGTTGAATACAGTCCTATATCCATCAGGGAGTTCCCTTATCAATTCCGCAAGTTCTTCAGCCGACAGGGATTCCGGATCGGGAGGCTCCTCCTCTAAATCCGGGATCTCAACTTGAGTGGATGCAAAACGCAGACGGTTATTGTCTCGAAGATAATTGAGTGCACAGTTCACCGTCACCCTTCCTATCCATGCAGTCAGACTTCCTGCACCCGAGTATCTGAACGAGCCGACCGAAATAAAAATTTTCACAAAACTATCCTGAGCCACATCCTTGATGTCATCGTCCGCCGATAAATAACGTGCGCATATGCCGACCACATAGCCGGCATATACGCTATAGATTTCTTTTGTAGCCAGATCCTTATCTTTTTTGATAAGGAAAGCCAAATCATGTTCTTTATCGCTGTTGACTGTCATCAGGGTTTCATGAGAAAGTTTTTACAGAGCCAATGAAGAGGATCGCGCCGGTAGTGTTCTCCTGAATATAGAATATAAAAGGACGGTTAAAGTTGATCACACGTATAGAAGTCTCATCAGAGTCAGGTCCTCCAGAGTTATCCATTCCTCCAAGACTCACGGCGGCTCCCTCCGTTCCATTCTCATCCACCTTAATCTTTGTGGCGTGAATGAAGCATTTCAGATAAAAATTTTCTTGATCCGCTATCAAGCCGAATGGATAACTGCCAGTGCCTACACTCTCAAGTCCAAGGTGTTTGAGTATATCAATCGTTTTCGTGTTGTTCGACTCAATCTCAAACTTCGGAAGCCACATCATCACATATTCTTCCTTCATGCTGCTGTTGATGCTTTTGAAATTGTCGGAAGTCAACACCTCATCAAGTGGAATATGATTAATCTTAGACGAAGGAAGTATACACGTCATTGAGAATTGTCGTTGATTTCCATAATTGAGCCTTATTGCTTCTGTGCCATCTTTCGTCTCGGCATATTCCGTCATATCGAATCTGTACATGAATTCAGCCTCCGACTCTTTTCCATCGATATCTAAAAACGGTCTTTTCGATGTAGCATATTCTTCAAACCCCTGACTCCAGCCCGCCTTGAAATAGAGGGTATTGAGAAAAGCCAGACTTATATCGAGGGGTGATGTCAGAAAATTCTTTATCAGGCCATTGGTGTTTTTGTCAACAAATTCGTTTATCGCTTTCTGTCCATTTGCTCCGCCCGGACTGATTCCGATGCCATACGCATAATAGCGGTCCATTATGGTCTGCATGAACGATTTCCTTATTCTGAAAGCAAGAGGATCACACCACATCGTGTTGGTCACATCGCAAGAGATACCCTCTTCTATGTTTGGGAGATTAGACATGAGGGTTTGATAGTAAGCATTCAGCGTATTGAGACCTGCTTCGCTTTGATCAAACCCCAGCATTCTCAGTATCTCATTGCGTCCATCGCCGTCATCACCATTAGCGATCATTCCGAGCACAGCACCCACACTGAAGGGGGAGACACAGACATTTCCGTGGCTCATCTCTGAGTTGGCGAGATAAAATTTCATTGAAAAATCATTGAAATTCTCCACAGTCTCAGTCGATATTGTACTGAGCGGAGCCGATGCAATCGTCGGAGAGGTGACATCCGGCAACTCCTCAGGCAATTCTGCCACATCTACTTCCGTTGGCGTTATCGGTGTTGTTACCGACGGTTCTGAATAATCTACTGTTTCTCCCGTACAGGATACTGTCATAAGGCCTATGAAGCCTCCGGCTAAAGCAAAAAGGAATCTGTTCATATGGATGTTTTTATTGGTTAATCTTATCTTGTTTGTCATAATAACACGGCATTGCAGTAAATCTTGCATGCCTATCCCATATATTTTTACTTTAATTTTATCTGTATTGGAAATTTTTGATTAATTTTGCATAAAATCAAAAAGTATGGAGACTACTGAAAAAGAAAGTATTCTTAAGCGAACATATTATCTCTCTGCTGCTGAATGCAGTGCACAGCAAGAGATGTCGATACCTCAACTCGTACAGAAACTTATCGATGTGGCAACGGAGCACGCCAATATCCTTGGCGTTGGCAATCCGGATATGCCAAATCCCGACATGGGATGGGTGCTCTCTCGCCTTACAATAGAGATGGACCACTACCCTCGTGAAAACTCTGACTATACCATCACAACATGGGTGGAGGATTGGAACCGACATTTCTCACGACGCGCTTTCTCAATCTCTGATTCCGAGGGAAAAGTATTGGGATATGCTCGTTCTATATGGATGGTACTGAATACTTCCGATCGCAGTAATGCCGGACTCTCCGGACTCAATTTCAACCCTGATTGGATTTCCAATATCGAATGCCCCATTCCAATGCAAGAGAAGCATGTCAAAATGGAAGCAGACGGCCATGAGCCAATCTATCGTTTCAAATATTGCGATATTGACTTCTACCGTCACGTCAATACCGTGCGCTATATCGTGCTTCTTCTCAACCAATTTTCCATGCAGGCATATGATGACAACATCGTAAATCGGCTGGAACTATCCTTCCTCCATGAAGCCTCTTACGGCATGGAAGTCCGGGTCATGAAGCAAATGATAGATAGCGACAGACACCTCTACCGC
>CAZCZX010000147.1:0-7340 GCA_964503095.1 uncultured Sangeribacter sp. | reverse complement strand
TTTTGCTAAATTATTTTGCAGATTGAAAAATTTTGTTTAAGTTTGCATCCGAATTTGAAATTTACTGATTAATTTAATTTTTAAACTTCCTTTTTGATTATCAAACTACTAATTTCTCTTTCTTCCAAATGAAAACTACCGTTGCATATAAAAATCTGACATCTCAAAATACCCCCCCCCACAAACGGTAATTTATTAGCAATCAATAATTTATTATTATTCTTTTTCTCTATCTTTTATAAGATAGAGCGTTTTTGCATATGCCTATGTGTGGCAATCACTCTGGTTTTTGGATTCGACGTCAAAGCCAACGGAGTGAGCAAAGGGGAATTCAACATAAAGACCAATCTTCTTCAAGACGCTGTAGGCACAATGAGTCTTGGAGCCGAATACCGCTTTTCCGAGCAATTTAGCATCGACTTGATGGGCGCATGGAATCCCTGGACCTTCAAAGACCACATGATGTACAAGCAATGGAACATATCTCCACAGTTTCGTTGGTGGCCAGGCAACCGGGGGCATTTCCTCGGCATATCACTGATAGGCGGAGAATATAATTTCGACAAAGTGAGTTTTCCATTCAATGCATATCCTGAATTGCACGACTATCGGTTTGAGGGTTGGATGGCAGGAGGAGGCATCGCGTATGGCTACAGGTATGACGTAAGCAGACATTTTGCTCTCGAGGCAACAATCGGTGTTGGGGTAGCGCATGTGGACTATGACAAATATCTATGTGACAAATGTGGAGAAAAGGTCGCTAATGGACACAAACTGTATGTCGGGCCTATGCGCACTGGATTCAACCTCATTTACAGAATAGGAGTCAAGCCCGCCTTGACGGCCAAGGCTGAGGAAATCCCAGTATCAGAACCAAGGATAATCAAAGAGATAGTCCACGACACAATATATATTAGAGAACCTGCCTTGACTAACAACACCAGTGCGACAACCGAAGTGCATAAAGAGCAACTTGCAGTAAGGATCACTTATCCGCTCTCATCATCACGGATACTACCTGATTTTGCAGACAACAAGATTCAACTTGGCACCCTATCTGACTTCATAAGCAAATCTTTGAATAATCCGGAAATCAGAATCCTCTCAATCGACTTTGACGGGTACGCAAGTTTAGAGGGAAACTCCAAGTCAAACCTTGCCTTGAGCCAACGCAGGGCTGAGGCATTGGCAAAATACATAGAGAAAGAATTCCCTACCATACAACCTGTATTGAAAGTTAGGGGATGTGGAGAAGACTGGGACACTCCAGATTTCAGCGGGAAAGAGGAACTTATGAAGATATCCGACAAGGAGAAGAGGGAGGCGGAACTTCGCAAAATAAGAGGTGGCGAGGAATTTCGCGAGCTCTTGAGAGACCAACTTCCTGCCACAAGACGTGTGGAATGCGTGATCTATTATAGAATTGAGAATTGATATTTTAAGAAAAATTCATTAAAAAATATAACCAAATTATGAAGAAAACAATTTTTGCGAGCATGCTCATGGGCGTAATGCTTGCCATGGGAACATCATGTTCAAGTGAGGTTCCAACCGGGGGCGAGGAAAACAGACTCCAACTCGGAGACCCTTCTTTTGCCACCTTCACTGTGTTCATAAATACCGGCGAGACTCGCGCTGGAGGTGATGACAATGCAGACGTCGTAGAGCAGACAATATCGGAAGTTAATTTTTATATTTTCTCCGGTGGAGTGTTGGAGAAAACCCACAAGCAGGTTGTGACAGACCAAGCTGCTCCCATTCCGGTTGCGGTCTCAACTGGCACCAAGACTATATATGCTGTTACCACCGGAATTCTCGATGGCAATAGAAACATAATCGAACAAACCACTACAGCCTCAGATTTTGAGAAAACACTACTGTCTGCTCTCTGCGACGACAAGACCGAAGGGGGCATAAACATTGCCACTCGAAATAAATTCCTAATGATTGGAAAACAGACCCAGATATACATATCAAAATGCACCGAGCAAGAAGCAGCCGATGAAAATCCGGTGAAGATCGGTGTGGACCGCGCCGCAGCAAAAGTGCAGGTGGTCTACCCTGATGATTCCACTGGTCCTGAATCAGAAAACGGAGCCGTACAGGTAGCCGCTGTCATAAATTCATATTTCAGCAATCCGGAATTTGATGTAGCTCAAACCATTAAGCAGATGCGTCTAAGAATAGATCCGTCAAATTCTGATTTGACAAAGAGAACCTTCTCTCCAATAGGTGAGAACGACGGGACCGGCACATACACTGGTCTAAATCCAGTGTCATCCGACAAAATGGCGTTCATTCCTGCATCCAGATCTGCCAACGCAGACTTCAGCAGCAACAAATATACCGGAGAATGCGTCGCTCAGACACCTGTATCCGGCAACTCAACCTTCGCAATAGTCAGACTTGCGTGCAAGCCAAAAGCTATTTATGGAGACAAGAATCTAAGTGAAGGTACATTCTATGTGCTTGGATATCATTATGACGATACTGCCACATGGTCGTTTCTAACTGCAGATGATAAGAAGATCATTTACTTCGCTTCAGCAGAAGATGCTGAGGCATACAAGACAGCAGCTGGAGTTTCATTGGAATCATACAAAGTGTATGAGTATATGAACGGTCTGTGCTATTATCGCATTGACCTTGTGCATGATATGGATACTAATGAGGGAACGGAGATCCATAAGATCATACGCAACAACTACTACCGTGCTAAGGTAAAGAAGATAGACGCTCTTGGAAGTCCGGATGTGGAAGGGCTTGTACCTGGAAATCCTGATACACCTATACAGAAAGACAGCTATATCTCAGCTGAGATCACAGTCAACCCATGGTTTCCCCACGACTGGGACGTGACCCTCGAATGATGCGGCTCATGACAGCTCGTCACGCTCTGAAAAAGTCGCTGCAGGCTGCTGTATGCATGCTGACATTGTCTTGCTTATCATGTGTGAGGACCGGTCTTGAGGATGACTGCGAGTTTCCCATCAGGCTACACTACAGCTATGTCTATAACCGAGAGGATAGGGACCTTCTCTTTGAGGAGGTTCCTAACCTAAGCCTCCATCTCTTTGACCTTGACACAGGTGAGCCTATAAAGAATGTGGAGCTCGACATCTCAGACCTGAGAGAGGATGGCACCTACACACTCTATGCGCCTCCGGGCAGATATTGCCTTGTCAGCTGGGGAGGAGCCGGAGAACGCTATAAAACGGTCTCTGATTGCCTGCTGGCTGAGCATGGAATTCGCATTGAGGCTGATGCCGAGGGGAATGTCGGGCACAGGAGGTGTCATCTTTGGCATGCAATCAGCGATGATATTCTCGTCAACGGTCTTTTGACCCCCACACATGAGGTGGAACTTCTAAAGCTCAGCAACGATGTCAACGTCACAGTGAGGGCCAATAATGACTATTCCACCTCAAGAGACTCTGATAGACCATTTTTAGATCCGGACCTCACCGGCTGCGATATTACAGCCGGCAATGGCTGGCATAGTTTCAGCGGCTCCATCCACGGCGATCAGATGTCGGTGAGATATATTCCTGATAAATCAGGCACAGAAGCAGGCGTGAGGCATGAGTTCACTACACTTTCGCTTCATGATGGCGACGACTCGATGCTCCTGGTAAGTTATGACGGAGTAAACCTCTATTCCGGTTCTCTAACGGGACTGATTGCAGAAAAGCCTGGGATCGAGTTTGACCTTGACGATGAGTTTGAACTGCTGTTTGAGGTTTCGCCGTCAGATACTGGCACAGCGTCAGTCACCGTGAGCGTGAACGGATGGAGACTGCATGATTATGAGGTCAGCCTTAGGTAATGATCAACGATAAGTGATTGACTATAGGAGTTGATATCATAATGAAGAAGACAAGATGATTTAGGAAATTGAGATGAGAATATACAGACAGGAAATATATAGAAGGATATGTGCATTGACTGCGTCATTGGCTATTATTCTGGGAATTATGACTACCGGATGTAGTTCGCCAGACATAGACAACTCGCTGACTACTGAGGAGAGTGAGGCTCTGCAGCTGCATCTTGCCATAGAGACAGGAGGATATACCCGCGATGGCTCTATGGTAGACAAAGCCTCAGAAGAGCGTCGCATTGACGATGTGCTTGTAATGCTCTTCCGGCCTGGCACTGACGGTATGCCTTCGACTCTCTGGAAAGCCAGGAAAGCTGACCGACTTGGACCAGACGGAGGAGAAGGAAAACCGAGATATTTCGATGTCCATTTCAGCATGACGGATGAGACGGACATTCCTCTGAAACTAAGTGTAGTCACCATTGCCAATGCCGGAGCTTTTGAAAGTGAGGTGGATGGCATGAGAGGAAAGGATTATGGAGTGATCCAGAATGCAGAGAGGCTTTGGCAGCGTGAAGACGAACGGAAGAAATCTATGGAGGATGACACCTCTCCCCTATTCACAATGTGGGGAATCTCGCCCGACATTATTGAGACTCATACCCGTGTGCAGAATATCCGAATGGGAGTAATTCGCGACATGGCGAAGGTCACTGTCAGGCTAACAAAAAACCAGGATGATAATATCAGTGTATCGGGAGATTCAGAATTCAAGATAGCTCATGTGTTGGTCTACAACAGGCGCAGTGAGGTGGCTATGATGCCTGCTCTTTCTACAGTAAGCTTAGATGAGGGCTTAAATGCTTATACTGCGTTTAAACCGACACTCTGGAAAGGGGCAGACGGAAAGACGGAAGCGGAGAATCTGGTGAAAGACGAGGATTATGACACTCCGCTATCTCCATTAGGGTCAGAAGAAATCTCAATATACATACCGGAACAGGACGTATTAATGGGTGGATACGGGAAGATGGACGACGGAAATGAATTCAACCGTCCTGCATTAATAGTAGGTGGATATTATAATGGTGATGTGAACAAGATAGTATGGTATAGGGTTGATTTCACCAGCGAAAGGGATAAGGATGGAAAACTTATACTGGGGAACATCTTGCGCAACCATCATTATCGGGTGAGTGTCACAGCAGTCAACGGACCGGGAGAAGATACTCCGGAAAAGGCATACCACAGTTATCTCACTAAAATGGAGTCTGACGTGATAGACTGGGAAGAGAAAGACTGGGATGCCGAGTTTGACGGCAGCAACTGGATAGCCGCGCAAAGGGAGGTGACGGTTGGAGGAAAAGATGGCGACATGACGAGCATAGTGCTAAGGTCAAACGTGCCTTCCGAATCTTGGTCATTCAGTTGGGACAAGGAGGGGATTTTTGAAGCAAATGTAGTGAAAATTATTCCTGACAATTCCGAGAATCCGGATGACTCCTCCGATAAAGATATTGAGGAAGTTGAATCAGACTCAGAAATCAGTGATGATGAAGAGCAGACGATAGTCTTAATCAAGGCTTTAGGGGATATGCCTGAAGATTTGGATTTCAGGAGTGCGAGGCTGACCGTCACCGTAACATCGAGACTAAAGTTCGTCATAAATGTAAATCAGGAGAAACGCAACGACGACTCTATGCATGATGAGTGGGGCGAGGATGGTTTCACAATTATCATTTAGAAATATGAAAACAATTAAGACAACAATAATAAGGGCAATCAGTGCACTATCTATCGCCACGATAGCAGTGCTGGCGTCATCCTGTTCACAGGATGAGTTTCAGTTGCCTGAATCTCCTTCAGTAGCCGGAGAAGGAGAAATCAACATTTTATATGAGGTTGAGGGCGATATGCCTGTTTCTCGCGGGATTGCGGCTACGACCCAGGAGAGAAGGCTTGATGATGTCTATATACTGTTTTTTGAACATAATAAAGATGCAGATACGGGGTTGGAATCAGACTCCTATATTTGCTACACCCAGGCAAGCGCTTCGGAAGGGAAATCCACCCTCTCGTTTGATCCGCCGGCTTACTTGAAGAATAGTCAGCAATACCGTCTGCTCGTAGTGGGCAACGGAGACAAGTATAAGATTGGAAACACCTCCACATACGCGGGTTATCTGGCAAGTTTCAAGCAAGGAAGCGGCTACACTGAGGTAAAGGGAAAACTTTTGGCAGAGAGGACTGATCCTGTCACTTCGAGTTCACCCGGAGTGCTTCCTTTGTGCGGAAGTTTTGTAAAGCAGACTACTGGCCAAGAGATTTATTTCACCTTCAACCGAACAACTGAAGGAGTAGTCGTTGACGAAGATTGCATTTTCAAGTTTAAGAGAGCAATATGCAGAATTGACATACATAACCTCGTTGGAGGTGTGCTTGATATACGTTACGCGCGTCTCGTTAACACTCGTACTCAGGGAGCCTTTTTCATTGACGGATTAGATCCAGGGCAACAACCAGCCCCAATTTTCAAACCTGACGCACAGAGTCCTGGTTTTGTAGAGATGCCAGAGGAGTTTCATAAGATGGGGCTTCAGAGACTTGAGTCAACTCTATATTGCTTTCCTAACACTGTCAACACATCTCTTCCTGACGACGGAAGGACTTCTGCCATCATGATGGCAGGATACTACATTGATCCAGCGACTGGAGTAAAGGATGAGAATCTGACCTACTATAGGTTTAACATCACCAATACCGGAGATGGACAGGCTTTGCAACGCAATTACTGCTATCGTGCTACCATAAAGGGAGTTACCCGCAGAGGTGAGGATTCGGAGGAGAAGGCTTATAACGCTAAGAGTCCGGTTTTCAGTTATGACATAGATGAGGATTGGGACACTTCTGACGACAATGCAGTGTCTGATTCTGAAGGCAACTTCCTCGTGGTCAGCAAAAGCCTTTTGACCTTCACCGGAGATCAATGTGGGGCAGACGTCATCAAGTTGACTGTCAACACAAATCCGGAGGTTACTTGGGATATTGAGATGGACAAAGAATCGGCAGAATGGTTTCAATTTAAGAAGATCCAGGAGGGTCAGGGAGAGAGGATTAAGGCGTTCACTTGCGGACCGACCCAGACTAACTATACCGACTACTATCGTGACGGAAAACTTACAATAGTAGCAACGAATACAAAAAGTGGGAAAGTACTCCGGAAAGAAGTAAGATTATTGCAACTGACTACGAAAGGGGATGTGAAATGCCTTATCGTTAATGATTATACTACCGATTTTAAGCAGGAAGTTTCTCAATATGGACAGACTATTAGCTTCAAAGTTATTACAGGCAGTCCAACCAACAAATGGGAGGCAAAAGATGAAGACAATGCTTTGAATGGATGGACAGATAGCAATGTTGCATTTACTGAAGGAGGTACTAATGGCAATTATTTTACCATGACTTTCCCTGCGAATATTGACAAAAAAAGAAGTGTAGAAATAACATTCAGATTTGT
>CAZCZX010000146.1:0-7348 GCA_964503095.1 uncultured Sangeribacter sp. | reverse complement strand
CATGTTGATGCGACGACTCCGTTCGAGTGTACGCAAAAGAAGTTGCCCTACGAATGGTCCCCACATAGAGGCTCTGAAGGAACTCTTTCCGTATGAACGGGCTTGGCGTGCTCTCTGCATCGTTAGTGCCTCCTGAAGAAGTACGGTCAAATAGCGATATACCATCAGCAACTGCGTGACAATGATTGAAGGTGCTCCCAAACGTCGCATTGCATCGCACATTTCATTGAATCCGGCCACACGTATCAGAAGCAGCAATGCTTGCGTTGCTAATAATCCTCGTATTAGAATAGAGATAAAGCTTACCCAGCCTGTACTGATTCGCATCCCGAAGATGATAAGGGCTGTGGCTCGGTCATAAATAGGATTGAAGATTCCAATGAAGATGAGCAGCGGCAAAACGTAGAGTGAATTGCGGAATAGTCGCTCATAAGCGATGTGTGCGAGTGGCGCAGTGATAATTGGATAGGCGGCAAACCATATAATCACATCAGTATTTTGAAGCGGCACGCTGAGCATCGCCACGAGATAGGCGAGTGTCACCAATAGTAATGCCCTTGGGTCAATGTCGCCAATGTGCGACACTGTATCCGGCTTCATCTGCCTGGCATTTAGGGTGGTAATGGCTCTCTCGAGGCGTGTATGCTTCATTTTTTGCCGTGGGAGGAGGTCTGGTGTGTGGTCCGCATACGGTGGAAGAGGATGGTAGTGATTGCCCAAAGCATCACCATCACGATCAGGGCGCCTACTATTCCTGCTAAGCGGGAGTCATAGTCGGGCATAAAGGCTGTAGGAGGTGTCGCGGATGGCATATCGGAGATGCCTGATACTTTTTCAATCGACCATTCAAGTCCATCTGGATTTGATGAGGCTATCCATGTGAAAGCTCCTGCAAATATTAGAGCGGCAATGCCAAATCCTATAAGCACTTTCTTCCCACGTCCCTTGCTTTCAGAAAGGTCTTCGTTTGAAAACCTTGACTCTCCGAAAAGTGTTTCGGGGCGATACTTGGCAAGGAAGCATACTACCGCTGCGGTTGCAATTCCTTCGATTGCTCCAATCGCGAGATGGATAGGGAGCATAAACGCGAGGAAAGTCGAGGTTGGGAGGGCGGTGATGCCGGAGAGTTCGGTCTCCAGAGTGACCCCCAGTGCTCCGATTTCAAGGGCTACGACGGAGGCTACCACAGATGCCAACGTGATGCGCCACGGTTTCAAAGACTTGCCGGCTATTGGGCGGTAGATTAAGGGGTAGGCGATAAGGCAGGAAGTGGCTGCCATATTGAGTATATTGCATCCCAAAGCGAGCAGTCCGCCGTCGGCAAATACGAGACATTGTATTATCAGCACAGAGCAGAGCGTGATGAAAGCAGCCCAAGGTCCTAAGATGGCACTGAGGAGTATGCCTCCGATTACGTGGCCGCTCGACCCGGTGCCGGGAATAGTGAAATTAATCATTTGAGCCGCAAATACAAAGGCGCCCATCACCCCCATAAGGGGGATGATGTCGTCTCTCTTTATCTGTTTCACCTTTGATGTCGCCACGGCTATCAGAGCAGCCGCTGCCACTCCGGCTCCGGCTGCCACTGCCGGCGACACCAATGCGTCTGACATGTGCATATCAATAGTCTTGAGAAAATTATTTATTTTTGTTCTTTATTCTGGCCAGGAAAGAATCCCATTCTGAATCCCATTCTGAATGCATGTCGCCTCCCTTGTCAAATTTATAAAGGGGAAGCAGGAAGAGCCAAGTTGCCACACAAAAAGGT
Source organism: uncultured Sangeribacter sp. (assembly GCA_964503095.1). Lineage (GTDB taxonomy): Bacteria > Bacteroidota > Bacteroidia > Bacteroidales > Muribaculaceae > Lepagella. The sequence continues at coordinate 5,580 of CAZCZX010000146.1, read as the reverse complement.
CCGGTCAATGTCGGAAGTCCAAACGGCATCATCAGCACGTCCATTGCTGCCTGGATGAAGAATGTTGCGATGATTGCCACAACTGCCCAAGCCGCCGACTTGACATTAGGGTTATAGAATGTGCATCCGATTGCAATGCCGGTCAGCACAGGGCTGAAACCAAAGAGACCGCTTGCAATGTCGGCTCCATCAGCCTTGAATAGGATCGCAAGTGCAAGCGAGATGGCAGAGCCAATCGCTGCCCATAATGCCGCCCAGCGGCTGCAGAGTGCAAGACCTATCAAGAAAAGTATACCTGTCACCCAAGAGTTGATCAAGAATACCTGAGAAATTCCTTTAAGCCAATAGATCACCAAATCTCCAAAACTTGTGGAATGTGCCGGACTAAAATGCTCTGCAATTTCAGGAGTGGAGAGGCCTGCAGGTGCTATGCCGTCAAGAATTCGTGAAGACAGGAGGAATAGCCATGTCAGCAACACGAATGGAAATGTCAATGAATTGATCTTAAAAGGAGCCAATAGGTTGTTAAGTCCGGTACGCACCCAAGTGGAGAGCATTGCACAGAAGATAAGTGCGGCCCACATCAGCCATGTGTCGCTGAGGAAGGTAGGGAACGCGCAACCTACAAGTATGCCGTTGAAGCCCCAAAGGCCTGCGCTGCCTCCTTTTGCATTTGGCTCGAGCAATGCTCCTGCTATGGTGGAGACAATCAATCCTACCACTGCGCCCCAAGCTACTGCCGGAGTATGACATTCATAGGCACCCCAAAAGATGCCGGCGAGAAATAGCAGACCGGTCCATGCGCTCTGCTGAAACATTACCTGTCCTGCCCCATTGAGAATTGAGGTGACGGTGGTCATTGCCTTTGAGTCTTTCATATTAATTTTGAATTTTGAGGCCCCCGGCCCCTAAAGGGGAGGAGCATGATTAATGATTATAAAGCCATATCTCCCCCTTTAGGGGGTTGGGGGGCTTAGCGCCACGGGAATTCCGGAGGTAGGGGTTTCCCTTTGACTTGCTGACGCACTTTTGAGCAGAATTCGCGCACCACCTTCTTCACCGGTCCTGTCTCCATGCCAAGCACCTTGAATAGAAGCCCGGCATTATTGGGAAGATGGGTGATTCCGGCAGCCAATTTCTGCTGTGGGTCGTAGAATGCTTCCACTGCATCGTAGATAGGCTGTATATTCTCTTCCGGGGTCATCACGAGCACATTGGCGAATATATCGAAATCATGCATGATTCCGATGTCGCGGATATGTGATTTCTGAGGGTCGATGATGAATTTCTCACGGAAAAGTTGTGTCCCGTCGGGGCGTTCACCATGTGAGCACACAGAAAGAATGTCGAATTTGAATAATTCTCCGCCATTGTAATACTTCCTGCCACCCATATAAATCTCAGAGTAGAACACCGTGGCTGAGGGATGCACCACGAGTTGAGTGTCGCTGATGAAGCGAGTGTGGGCGTGAGGGAAAATCGGCTCAGGTAGATATTCAAAATAGGCACCCTCGTCGAGTTGGATTGTTTGCAGAAGACCGGAATAGTTGTCTTGCATCTTGGCGAGTTTTGTAGCAGCGCCGGTAGAAACAAAAGCCATTGCATCTTTCTTCAAGGTGAAGATCTGGCGATAGCGGTCGCCGTCGATGTTCGGACCTCCGGATGAAAGAATGTAGACGCAAGGCATTCCGGGGAGTTCCTCGTCAAAGTAGAGTTCCTGCTGCACTATTAGTGGCACTCTCCGGTCGAGATCGCGAAGAATGGATTTCCCGTCGGCATCGAGTTCGAAACCGAGGCGGAGGTATCCGTGTTTGCCTGGAGCGCCTACATACATGGCGCGTGGAGTTGTGAGATAGGGCTTCATCTCTTTCGCATGATCGAAGCTGACTATCTCAACGTCGGTATATTCGTATGTTTCTGGGAAAGCCATATTTAGTTTTCAGTTTTCAGTATTCAGAATTCAGAATCCAGAATCCAGTATTAAGAATTCTAAATTCAAAATTCTAAATTATTTATCGAAAAGTGCCATCTTGAAGATGAGATCTACGAGTTCGTTGATTCCCTCTCCGGTCATGGCGTTGGTGAATACGAAAGGTTTGCCGGGGCGCATGAGTTTGCTATCATGGTCCATTACCTCGAGAGAAGCATGCACGTAGGGGGCCAAGTCAGTCTTGTTTATCACGAGGATGTCGCTCTGTGAGATACCTGGACCATCCTTGCGAGGAATCTTGTCGCCTGCTGCCACGTCGATCACATAGATGAAGAAATCTACGAGGGCAGGGGAGAAGGTGAGTGTAAGATTATCGCCACCCGATTCAATCAGCACTATATCAGCGTCAGGGAATTTGGCTTCCATTTCCTCTACAGCTGCGATATTCATCGAAGGGTCTTCGCGCACTGCTGTGTGGGGGCAAGCCCCGGTCTCTACGCCGATGATCTGGTCTTCCATAAGGATTCCCTTTAGGGTCTTGCGCACATGCTTTGCGTCTTCTGTGGTCACGATATCATTAGTGATGATGAGCACTTTCATTCCGCGCTCAAGAAGACGAGGAGTGATGGCTTCTATAATTGCGGTCTTTCCCGATCCTACGGGGCCGCCTATACCTATTCTGCAGGTTGACATGGGATTTTCAAGTTTTCAATTTGTCAATTTGACAAGATTCAAAAATTAGTTCATAAACATTCGCATATTTCCCTTTTCGTGGAGTGATGCGAAAATATCCATTTCAGGCACGAAGGAATTCATGTCTTCAAAAGTCATGTCCTTGGCTTCTTCAAAGAGGGCATCAGATTCGGCACATAGACGCTGGAGGATGAGCTGGGTGTCGTAGTGCGACACTCGCACGCATCTCAATGCTGCGCTAAGCACCATGTTGATCACTCCATATTGATGGGATGCGAAAAGATCTTCCTCGCTGAGTCCGGCAGCCGCAAAAGATATGCCTTGGGCTATTGGATATGTCCCGGGAGTTTTGCCGCTTTTGATGTCGTCGAGCCAGTTAGCCATCACCTTGCAGTCAGGAAACAGCTTCACGCCGAGTTCTGCAAGTTTCTTGCCCATACGCTGAAGCATCATTCGCGCCTCATCGTTCATCTTGAAGAGCATCAGTTCGCGGTCTATTTTGTTCACTTCTTCTTGATTCCCGTCATTTGTGGCTCTGTAGGCGAGCAACGCTGCCACTCCATCTGAAAATGCACCCTGTCGAGCCACTGAGCGAGTATATTGCTCAAGAGTGTCGGCATCATGCACTATTCCCATATGGGATGCGGTCTCGAGTCCGTTGGAGAATGAGAACGTCCCCACCGGAAAAGTCGAGTCTGTCATCTGAAGAAGATGCGTAATTTTCATTTTAAATAATTTAGAATTTAGAATTTAGAATTTAGAATGTTTTGAATTTAGAATGGATTGCGTAGCCAATTCAAAATTCAAAATTCAAAATTCTAAATTAAATTAGTGCACGTGTGAATGGCTCTCATGTGAGGCTCCGCCGAAGAGGCGACGCATCTCGTGCGGAGCGAGATAAGGAATCACGTCGGTACCTGGTTGGAAATCGAAAGTGATGCCCTCGATATGATGAGTCTCCATGACACTGAGCATCACCTTTTTGTCTACAGTCAGAGGCACATAGACTTTTGTCCCTTTCACTACTGCGGGCCAGTGCTGGTTGCCGATGGCATGTCCGAGTTCAACGCAGATGCGCATGATGTCGAGAGGAGAGTTCTTTTCAAGTCCGCTCAAGTCGATGACGAGCACATTGCTGAGGTCAAGGCGCAGGATGGCTGCGTTGTTATGTTCCGGATCGTAGAATACGATGTCGCCATCCGACACACGCGATCCGCGCATCAATGCTATGGGATATTCATGGCCGTGGTCGCTTGTCACGAGGAAACGGCTCTTCTGGGCAGTCCATTGGTCTACGAAAATAGTCTCAACGTGCATACCCTTGATTTTTTCAGCCCATTCAGGCTGATGTATGTTGCCGATGATTTCGGTGATTACTTCCATTTTGTTTGAATTTTTATAGGGCCAATAGGGCGTTAGAGCCTTTAAGGTCTCTAAAGGCGTTAAGGACCTTATGACAAAATTACTGCGGGAACTGCAGACTGTGTAGTTCCCGCAGATTAATGCGATTTGTGCCAGTGTGGCTTAGCTAAACCAATAGAGCTGAGCGAGCGGGAGTTCCTTTGCTGGTGGAACTGTGGCGAGAACACCGTCTACGTATACGTTGAATGTCTCCGGATCCACCTCGATGTGCGGGAGCGCGGTGTTGCGCACCATGTCTGCCTTTGAAAGCTGACGCACGCCATGCACAGGGTAAAGGATATTATTGGTGCCGATGCGATCAGCGAGGCCGTTCTCAAGCGATGCGCGCGACACGAAGCGTGCGCAAGTGAGAGGCATAGCCTTGCCAAATGCGCCAAACATCGGACGCATGATCTTTGGCTGTGGTGTCGGGAGTGATGCATTGGGGTCGCCCATGTTTGCCCAGTTGATCATACCACCCTTGATGACGAGTTTCGGTTTTGTGCCGAAGAATGCAGGTTCCCAAAGCACGAGGTCGGCCATCTTGCCCACTTCGATTGAGCCAAGAAGATCGGAGATACCGTAGCAAACTGCCGGATTGAGTGTGATCTGTGCAAGATAACGGAGCACACGGAAGTTGTCGTTGCTGTCGCTATCCTCAGGAAGTTTACCACGCACCTGCTTCATGTATGAAGCCATCTGGAATGTACGCATGAATGATTCTCCTACGCGGCCCATAGCCTGAGAGTCGGAAGATACCATTGAGATGATACCGAGATCATGGAATACGTTTTCTGCTGCCTGAGTCTCAGGACGCACACGGCTCTCTGCGAATGCAACGTCAGAGGGGATGAGCGGGTTGAGGTTGTGGCATACCATGATCATATCGAAGAGCTCAGCCTGTGAGTTGATACCAAACGGAAGTGTCGGGTTGGTAGAAGATGGGAGCACATTGGCCATAGAAGCCACCTTCAGAAGGTCGGGAGCGTGGCCGCCACCTGCACCCTCAGTGTGGTAAGTGTGGATAGTGCGTCCGTCGATGGCTGCAAGAGTATCTTCTACATAGCCGCTCTCATTGAGGGTATCGGTGTGGATAGCCACCTGCACGTCATTGCGGTCTGCGTTTTCCAGGCAAGTGCGGATAGCTGCGGGAGTTGCACCCCAGTCCTCATGGATCTTGTAGCCACATGCGCCTGCTACGATCTGCTCTTCAAGAGTGTCGTTGATGCAAGTGTTGCCTTTTGCAAGGAAGCCCATGTTGATTGGCAGACCCTCAGATGATTCGAGCATCTTCTGGATGTTCCACGGTCCGGCTGTGATAGTGGTGCCGTTGGTGCCGTCGGTCGGACCTACACCGCCGCCGATAAGGGTTGTGATACCGTTGCTGAGGCAGTCATAAGCCTGCTGCTCAATCCACGAGATGTGGTATCGCCTTAGCCGCCGCGAAAGCGACTTCTATATCGAGACCAGTACAGACGGCGTAAATTTCCAGCAAATGCGGGCATTCCATCTCTTCCACGGTGACGGAGAAATATCCTTCGGCATCTACGCAGCAA
>CAZCZX010000145.1:0-7348 GCA_964503095.1 uncultured Sangeribacter sp. | reverse complement strand
GATTTCAATGTAGTGGCTCGTTCCGGCATAGGTATGTACAGAAATTATGGTAGTCCGAAGGAAGGGGACACCAAGACAATGCCGTTGGAATACGATTATACGATACTCTATAATCACGACTATGAGTGGGATCACTCAAAGTTTCATCCGGATATCATCTGCATCAATTTAGGCACTAACGACACATCGGAAAATAATTACGACATAGCCCTCTATGAGCAGCATTACCGTGATTTCCTCAAGCACCTGCGCGAATTGCATCCTAAGGCAAAAATTGTGCTTCTGACAGGGGCTATGCTTCAGGATCAGGCTTTGACCGACGTTAAGGCATCCCTTGACAAGTTGGCTTCGGAAGATGAACTCGTATATCGTTTCGACATGTCGCCACAAACTGGCGAGCTCGGCTATGGTGCATCCTGGCATCCGTCAGCCCGTCAGGCTGAGCGGATGGCAGAAGAATTGATACCGTTCCTTAAGGAATTATAGTGGGGAGTCGACCCACTGGAAGTTTTCGCGTCCGGCACCTATCTCAAAGTTATACATGGCTATGCCGAGGTCGATCTTGGTGTAGCCAACAAGTGAAGTGCCTTTGCTGGGCTTTACCTTGTTTTCTGGGATATATTCGAAATAGAATTTCTGCTGGTTTACAGCGGTCGGTGCAAGCAAGGCTGCATCCACTCCTTTCTTAAACCATTCAGGAGAATCTGGAGTGACGTTGCTGACCTGATCCGGGCGTTTGATCTTATGGCTTCTGAAGCCATCGGCTTCTCCATAACCTACGGCTATACAAAGCACTACCTTCTCGTCGCTGCCTACTTCAAATGCTCCATCTACCTTCTTGTAGGTCAATCCTACGCAGCAGGTGTTTAGTCCGATGCGTTGTGCGAAGAGCACAAGTTTTTCGCCATAGTATCCGGCACGATATTCGAGAGAATCGGATTTCTTGCCGACTACCATGACATAGTTGGATACATTTGAGAAGTTGCCATAGGATAGAAAACCCTTAAATGCTTTTCTTTCGTTGAGCACCAACTGCATGTGCAAGTCGCCTTCTTTATTTATTTTTGAGATCTCCTCTTGAAGTGCGGCTACGTCGCTTGCTTCAAGTGGACGATCCTGATATTTTCTTACTGAGTGTCTGCTCTGTAATGCTTCAAGTTCTGTCATAAGTTCTGTGTTTTTTAATTATTTGTCTCAATAATAGAAACAAACACAGAGCAAAGAGGTTTAAAGCAGATTTTTGAAGATTTTCCAGCGTTTGGCTATGTGGCCGATGGCTATGATGGTGGCATTTATTACAATCATTAGCATAATAACATCCGAGTAGTATATTTTATAAATCTTTTATTATTTTGAAGTTTATGATTAATTTATTACCTTTGCATTGGGAAATTGCTTTCAAATACATATGACATTACAAGATAGTGTGATATTTTGATTAATAAATCGGGAAAACATGTTATTGTTACGATATATTTATCTGTGTTTGTGCCTGTTGATAGCATCGCTGTCGGCTTATTCTGTTCCTATGAAAGCACGCGGCGTGTTTAATCCTTATGACCATGAGTCGTTTTCTGGAATGACCACTGAAACATTACTGAAAAAGGGGTCGGAATATCTGAAATCGGCTAAAACTGAACCTGATAGCGCAATGATGTGCCTCTCCATAGTCGTGAACCGCTATGATAATAATCCCTCTTATGGGAATGCTGAGGCAGCGGTGTCTGCTCTTATAAACATCAGTTATTTATGGCGTGAGTCTTACTACGACTATGCCCGTGCGTATACGGCAATGTTGAAGGCGCTCAAGATTAGCAAGGAGAACGATCTGACGAGTCAATTGCCGCATATCTATATGGGAATGGCGTGTGTGCTTCAATATGTAGATATCGGTGACTCTCCGATAGATTCCCCACCTATGCTTTTCAGCGAAGCTCTGCAGTCTGCCATTTCAACCAATAATAATACCCTTGTGCAGTATGCGATAGTCAATCTTTGCGAGACAGCCTTAGAGCAAGGTATGTCTGACATTGTAAGGCACGATCTTGACCTCATACACAAATACGACATCGGATCTGCTTCTAATGGGGGAGACTCTACATTAGGATTTGAATACACCAAGTGCTTTCTTAAAGCCTTGGAGTATATGCAGGATGAAGATTATGATTCTATGGTGGGTGAGTTTGACAGAGCAGTACATCTGTCTTCTCAGATGAAATCTACTGATGAAAAGTTGCGTTTGCTTGCATTAAAGATGAAAATCAACGCAATGAAGTTTACTCAAAAGACTGACAGTGTGCCCATACTCCTAAACTCGATGCTTGACTTTTCAAATGAAAGGAAGTATCAGGAATATATTCTTTATGCACTTAAAGGATTGAGCGACTATTATGCCTCTAATGGAAATAAGGAAGCCTCATATTCTTACGACTACAGATATCTTCATGTCAAAGACTCTCTGCAACATCTCAATAATATAACAAGAGTAAAAGATATTGCTTTTATAACGGGGCTGGAGGAAGCGCAAGAAAATGTAAGACAAGTTACCATCAAAAAACGCCAGAATGAGATAGTGGCCATATGCATAGGAATAGTGGCCCTAATGGTAATTATTGGTTTAGCAATTCATATCATCAACCAGAAAAAACTTTATGAGGCCAATGTTAGGCTTTATAATAGGCTTCAGAATGACCTTAAGCAAAACAATCTTCGTGCAGGAAGCGCAATTGCAGATGATAATGTTGCGTCAGAAGATAACGAGGATGAAATTGATAGCGAAACAAGCGACAACTCTCCGGCTGCCGGAATTTCTGCTGAGCGGGCAGAAGAAATTTATTCCAAGGTGAAAGATGTTTTTGAATCATCTCAGGAAATCTATTCCGGTGAGTTTTCAATTCGCACACTTGCGGCTCTCATCGGCGAACCGTATTATCTTGTCTCGGCTGCTATCAATTATTGTTCAGGATCCAATTTCAAGACGATGCTTCTCGACTACAGATTGCGTGAGGCTTGCCGCAGACTATCGGATAGCGAGGCCTACAGCAATCAGACAATGGAGTCAATAGCGTTAGGACTCGGTTTTAAGTCTCGAACTTATTTCAGCAATGTCTTTAAAAAACATACAGGTCTCTCCCCGGCTGTCTACATGAAAATAGCAAGAATGAAAGAAGATGGTGATCAGGATTAAATGTGCGGCTTGAGCATATTGCTGTATTATGAAGTGTATACAGTGGTGTAACATTGTGCTGTATTGCAAAATCAGACAAATTTTGATATAAATAACTTGATTTTGTAGCATTTTGTAAATAACTTTGTCGCCATAATCAACGTGCTTGGTTTCATAATATAGGAATTAAGTGCATATTCTAACATTCAAAACTGTGACCGAATGAAAAACAGCTTACTCAAAAACTCCATCACGGCAGCGACAGTCGTTATGGTACTCACGGCCGGGGCTGCCCCTAAATTTAATTCGTCTGCCGTTTCTAACCGTGTGTCTTCTGCAAGCAAAACTCTCTCTGCTGCTGGCATGGAAGGAATCGTAAAGCACACCCCCGGCTTGCCAACAAAGAGCAATATGCCCTCCGCGCTTTCCTCAATAAAAAAGTCTACTCTTCCACAGATGAATAAAATGGGCACGCGTGCTGATAGCAACTCAAACGAAGAAGTACTCATCTATGAGGATTTCAGTCTATGGACTGAAGGAACGGAAGAAAATCCTATATTCATAGGGGATATTGATGGTTTCTATATTGATGACACATATTGGAATATAAACCCAGAGAAAATGCAGGATGGAAAGATTTGGGGAAGTTATGGGCCCTGTTCGGCAGGAGGTGTGTGCGCTCTTGCTTATCCTGGTGTGGGCGGTATGATTCAGATTCCAATGGGAAACTATTCCGGAGAATTGCATATCTCTGTAAAGGTTAAGGTTATTGATAACGAATTTACAGAGGATGAAGAAGACGGGTTGTTTACGATTGCTATGTGCCGCGCTCCATGGTTTAATCCTCAGCCCGTGCCTCCTACAGAAGAAAGCCCTTATTATGTTGACTGGGAATTTGTTGAGAAGGATGGAGAATGGCATGAGATCGAGTGGACATATATGAATTCATATAATGAGGACGATTGCTTCATGCAATTCAGCACATATAGCCAGATGCTTATTGATGATATCAAAGTGACAGTCAATAACAACTTTGTATCGATGCCTAATCCTCTTCCGGCTTCTAATTTCACACTTGATGGCTTCACTGCCAACTGGTCGGCTGCTAAAAATGCTACGGAATATCTGCTGACATGCTGGCGTGATGTGGCCGAATCGAATGAACCCGGTAGCATGATGTGTGACTTTGAGGGTGTCAACAACACTGACGGGGTTATCAATTTGGAAGATCCCAATTTCCCCAAAGGTTGGGAATTTGATTTTAATGGTGCTACTCCACGCCTGCTGACCCCCTCTGATGGCCTTGATTCAGATGCTTTGTGTATGGATACTAACGGACAGGCTATCACTTCTCCTTCAACCGGAGCTCCGATCACAGATGCTGTTATCAGGCTTCGTTTTTATGGTGAGCCAGATGAGGATGGTTACTATGAAGGAACTCTTGGTTTCTCTGGTTGGGATGGTTATAAATGGGTAGGACTTGGAAGCCTCTATTTGGATGAATATTTCATTGATGAAATGGTAGATTTTTACGACATCACTGAAGGCCTGGAATATAATGGAGGTAAATTTTATAAGATAAGACTTGATATACAGGAATTGCTGGAAGGCTCATATGTGGCAATCGATGATATCAACATCAACACTCTTCCTCCCTGCGAGAAAGAATATGTGGTGACTGAACTTCCGGTTAAGGAGACCTCCTATGTTTTCACTGGTCTTGATCCATATAGTGATTACTATTATCAGGTATCTGCACGCAATCCGGAACTTGGCATAGAATCAGCGGCTCCCACATCTTGCACATACGCGTTCGGATTGTCTACTCCAGTTCCACTTCCAGCATCGGATATGGATAAGAGTGATGGTTCATACACAGCCAATTGGGAAAAGACTCCCAAGGCTCAGGAATACATGGTCAATACATACATTGTTTATAATGCACCTGAAGAAGTTGCCAATTATCCTGTGCTGACTGAGACATTTGCAAAAGCGGATTTAGGATTTACAGTGGAAAATCCATATGCATTCGATAATATGCAATTCATAAGCCTTGATGATTTTTGCGACAATCCGGGTTGGGTAGGTTATCTATGCGGCATAGCAGATCATGCTGTCGGTGGAGTCGGGTATCCATTCTACGGATTTGGAGGAGAGATTCAGACTCCATGGCTCTCCTTAGCCCACAATGATGGAAAATTCAACGTTGTGGTATCAGCATGTGGATTTAATGACGACATTCTTTGTGTAGTCAATTCCAATGGAGAGGGATATGAATGTCCTTTGACGGAAGATTATCAAAAGTATGAACTTAAATTCACAACCGGCACAAATAACGATTTCCTCGCTTTCTATACTCAAAATAAAGAAAATTTCTTCATCAACTATGTTGAGGTGAGTCAAAATCTAAAGAAAGGCGACAAAGTGCTTTATCAGCGTGACTCATACACAACTTCTGACACGTCATATCATATTGAGAATGAAGATGCCCTCAAAACAAATTACTCTGCCGCTTACACAATTACAGGCGTGCATGTCGGACCATTTGATACTGCTTATTCAGACTTCTCCGAAGTGACTTATGTGGATTTCAATACCGATGCAGTAGAAGATGTTGAGGCATCAAAATGCGTGAGCGTAAGTGCCGCTAATGGTGAGATCAGTGTATGCGCTCCTCAAAATGCTGAAGTTAGCGTAATTGCGTCAAATGGCGTTAAGATGGCTGAATTTGCAGGGTCTATGAACGTAAAAGTGCCAGCAGGAATGTATATTGTTAAGGTTGCAGACCAAGTATTTAAGATTATGGTGAAATAATCATTATAAATTTTCATATATTATCAAAAGGAGTGCTGAATTAGCACTCCTTTTGACTTTTTTCTTATATAACATCTCAATATATTATTTATCTGGCATTTGCTGAAGAGTTATTCTTCTCTTTCGAAGCGATCTTTTGGATGAAGAAAAGCATTGTGATGATTGAGACGGCTGCGAGGGCTGTGCCGTAGAGGGAGGCTGTGGCAGGGAAGCCGGTCTTTGAGAGGGCTATGCCACCTACAGTGGCTCCTATGGCATTGCCGAGGTTGAAGGCTATCTGCACGGCTGCTCCGCCCATCAGTTCGCCCCCGGGTGAATATTTCAGCAGCAGAAGTTGCATCGGTGATGACATTGCGAAGAGGCATGCCGTAGCAATCAAAACTGATATTGCTGTCAGAACCATGCTCAATGATTCAAAGTAGATTGACAGAAGCACCCCAGTCATAATTATAGAGACTGCGAGGGCAATTTTGCCTGGGGTGAACTTATCAGAAAGTACACCGGCTACATAGTTGCCAATACTCATGGATGCTCCTACCAATATCATGAAGATAGGGATATATTTCTGTGCAAGACCTGCTTTCCCCATAATTGGAGTGACGTAGGAATACATTGAGAAGCAACCACCTTGGCAAAGGATGGTAAAAAGAATAAGAATCCATGGGGCAGGACTTTTGAGAAATTTGAATTCTCCTGCGACACTTGTGCGTGGCAGACTGCCGACACTTTTTACTCCAAACATAAACATAAGCATCGTCAATAGAGCCCATGCGGCATTGAACATAAATATCCAGCGCCAGTTGAGAGTGTTGGCAATGAAACTTCCCAAGGGAATTCCAACCAAGTTGGCTGTGGTCATTCCGAGGGTCATTAGAGAAACTGCTGTAGTCTGCTTATCGGGCATCAATCGGCTTGCTACGATTGAGCCAGTACCGAAAAATGCCCCATGCGAAAGCCCGGAAATGAACCGGCTTGCCAATCCCATTTCAAAAGTCCGGCTCATGGCAAATAGGAGGTTGCCAATTGCCAATATAGCCATAAGCACAATGAGGATCTTACGAAGTTCCCAATTGCGGAGGAAAATAGCACAAAGAGGTGCCCCCACGCACACGCCGATGGCATAAGATGAAATAAGATGTCCGGCATTGGAAATGCTTGTATGAAATGCATTGGCTAAATCCGGAAGAATGCTCATCATCACATATTCTGTCATGCCGAGAGCAAATGTCCCGAAAGCCAAAGTCAATATTCCCTTCTTCATAATTTTAGTGGTTTTGTCCGTGGAATCCTCATTAATTTTTACAAAGTTATAACATACTATACCTAAACTCTGTTTAACTTCAAGTGTTAGGATTCAGAATATCCTTT